>NZ_JAPSMC010000011.1 GCF_026847645.1 Anoxybacillus sp. J5B_2022 | reverse complement strand
ATTCAGTTAACAAACCGTGAATTTCAATTAATGGAACTTTTTATGCGCCATCCGAACCAAATATTACCCCGCGAGTTAATTATTGAACGAGTTTGGGGACTTAATTCTGATATTTCTAATAACAATATCGACTCATTTATTCGGCTCTTACGGAAAAAATTAGAAGATGACGGCACTCTTATTCAAAATATACGAGGGGTAGGTTATAAGCTTAGCGATGAACGATAAAATGTTTAAACAAACGCGATTTCGGCTCACCCTTCTTTTTACAAGTTTAATTATTGTGTTTTTAGTTTCATTTACCGCTATAAGTTACATCATAGCCTCGTCACTGATTACTAGCAAACAAAAACAACAAATTATCACTCTAGCAGAAGAGGAATATATGGAACATAAATCCGATCTTTTAAATTGGTATAATCACAAAAAATTAGATAATAATGCAGATTTACAAAACTATTTTCTCGACTATCATCCGGAGATGCCAGTTTTTTATTATGTCATTACACGCAACGGTGAAATCATTAACGGTGACGAATCTTTTCCAGAAATTCGCGGGAACGTTTTACGTCTAATTAACGGATGGAATCCGAAAAATAAAGAAGTTCGGCATGAAACGATAAAAATGGGCAATGGGAAATCAATGTCGCTTCTCCTGTCAGGAAAGTCTGTATTTAAAAATAATGTATATATCGGAACGATTTATACTGGAACAAATATAACCATGCAAATTTATATTGTAAAAGTATTAGTTACCGTATTGTTCGCCATTTCCGTTATATTTATAGGATTATCCATCTTGCTGGGATATTACATGTCAGGTAAGGCGATGGTTCCAATTGTAAATGCTTTTCAGCGACAAAAAGAATTTGTTACCAACGCTTCTCATGAGTTGAGAACGCCTTTGAGCATTTTGCAATCTTCCCTTGAGGTAATAGAAGCTGATGAACGCGAAAAACTAGGGGAGTTCTCCTTACAAGTATTCGATGATATGAAAGACGAATTAAGAAGAATGACGAAACTCATTAATGATTTGTTGCTGCTTGCCCGTTCCGACGCAAACGCAATTAAATTAACGAAAGAATGGTTCCCATTAACGCCCATCATCGACGAACTTATAAGAAAATGCCGTCCTTTGGCAGAGAAAAAACATATTAAATTTTCTACAAATATACAGGGGAACATCGCTATATACGGAGACAAAGAACGGATCATACAATTATTATTCATTTTATTGGATAATGCTGTAAAATACAACATCGAAAATGGGTATATAAACATAACGATTAAACACGAGCAAAAAAATGTAAAAATCGAAATTAGCGATACGGGAATAGGAATCCCATCAGAACACCAAAAATTCATATTTGAGCGATTTTACCGCGTCGATCAATCACGCTCGCGAAATCAGCAAGGAAATGGGATTGGGCTCTCGATCGCCAAATGGATTGTCGACGCTCACGGCGGCACAATTCATGTACAAAGCGAAGAAGGAAAAGGAAGCCGATTTATTATTACGCTTCCGCAGACTACAAACTTAAAAATTGGGGTGAAATAAATGAAAAGATCGATATTCTCAATGCTCACTGTTTCTATATTATGTTTGCTAGTTTATTTTACAATCGGACAAACGAATTACGCATTCGCTGATGACGACGAAACAGAGTTTTATGAGCAATACGAATATGAGAAAGGTAAAGAAGAAAGTGAAGCAGCAGAAGAAGGTGGAGAACTATTAGGTTGGGGAGCAGTCGCTGCCGCTTTATTAGCAGGAGCGCTTCTTCCGCTACGGCGCCAGGCAAATTTGATTATAAAAATATTTCCAAACGCAAAAACGTTTTTCATTTCTTTATTAAAGACATTAGCAAAATGGCATATGCCCATCGGTGTTGTTGCTTTTGCGCTTACCTTAGCACACGGCGTTCTTATGTATTTTTCAGAAGGTGAGTTGGAAATACGAGAGTATGCTGGCATTGCCGCCACAATACTCATGGGAATAGCAGCAATCTTTGGCGTGATTCTTGCAAAAAATAAAGCGAATTCCTTGATTCGTTCCACACATATTGGATTATTATTTGCTGCTGGAGCATTCATCGTCTTTCACGTTTTGTCTTCCTAGATATAAAAGATCGGCCTTCCTAAAATAGGAAGGTCCGACTTTTTTTACGTACTATATTTTACGACATGACTCCCGCTCACATTTCAGAAACTCTCAAAAATATCATTCATAATCTTTAATTTTTCCTCTGTATAATGAACATAGTTATCATTATACACTTTCGGCTCTTTCGGATTGGCGAAGCGGGTGATCGCCCGCGTTTTCGGGTGAACGAATTTGCTTGAGGCGCCGCAGCCAAGCCCGATGATCGATTGCTGTTCCTCCATAATCATAATGTTGTAAATACTTTCCTGTCCCGGAAGCGCATATCCGACGTTTTCAAGGTTGCCGAGAATGTTTTTCTGGCGGTACAAATAATACGGAACATAACCGTTTCTTTTCGTCCAATTTTGCGCGTTTTTCATCATCGCACTAATTTCGTCACGATCGGCTACTTTATATTTTTCCTTATTTTTCGTCATTTCCGATGCCCGCTTAAACGAAAGCGTATGAACGGTGAGCGATTCCGGCATTAATTTTTCCGTTTCCGCTAACGTGTAGTTAAATTCCTCGATCCCTTCTCCAGGAAGGCCGATGATTAAATCCATATTAATGTTATTCATCCCCATCTCGCGCGCCAAATGAAATTTTTCAATCGTTTCGTCGACCGTATGATGGCGGCCGATCGCTTTTAACGTTTCTTGAATATACGATTGCGGATTAATGCTAATGCGGTCGATCTTCCATTTTTTCAACACATCGAGCTTCTCCGGCGTAATCGTATCCGGCCGCCCCGCTTCCACCGTAATTTCCCGGACATGCTCCACGTTCGGGAATGATTCGTACATTCGTTCGTACAATCGGTCCATCTCTTCTGCCGTAATGCTCGTTGGGGTGCCGCCGCCGTAATAAATCGTCGTAATATTGATTCCCCGCTCTTTTAAAAACCGGCCCACTTCCCTCATTTCATAATGAAGCCCCGCTAAAAACGAGTCAACGGATCCTTGGCGGCCGTTAATCGCATATGCTGGAAACGTGCAGTACGCACATTTCGTCGGGCAAAACGGAATGCCGATATAAATGCTTACTTCATGCGCGAGATCATATAAATCAGGGACAACGGTCAGTTGGCGGTCGACAATTTCTTGCATTAACTGAATTTTTTCTTCTGTCACTAAATAATCTTCGCGAAGCTGCCGGTGCGCCTCCTCTTTCGTAAGCCCAGAGCGCAATTTTTGATGCAATAGCTTCACTGGTCGCACGCCCGTTAAAATGCCCCATTGTTGAATTAGTCCAGTATACTGTTGAAAAAGGGTTAAATATACATGGGAAACCGCATTTTTCCACTGTTTAAGCCGCTCTTTTTCGTCCCGATATGGCCGCAAATCGATCCGATAATCCGCCTTCCATTCACGGCTACTCGCCGTTTCAATGAGCATGCCGGTTACAATTCCTGTTTCTTCCCCATGCAGCGAAAATGTCACTACGAGATCTGCGGCTGCAACAGGCTCGAATGATAGCTCATATTGTTCAAAAAACAGTCCAGTAATCACTTCCAACGGACGTTGAAATTGCTCTACATTATATAATCCGTACACTTGAATACGCAACGGGAATCACCTTTCTTATTGTCAAACTTATTTAAGTGTACAGAAGGCGATTTACACTCGTCAAGCGATGATTGTTCCCTGCAAAAAAACCGGAGTGTAATCCCCCGGTTTTACTTCTTCATTTTTAATTTGTGTAAAAATTCTGGACGTTGCTGCTTGCGAAAATGTTCTTTAATCATATACGCAACCCCGAGCTGCTCGTTCGAGCGCGTCACCCAGTCCGCTGCCATTTTTACTTCTGCCGGTGCATTTCCCATCGCCACTCCTAACCCCGCTGCTTCAATCGCTGGAATATCATCAAGGGCGTCGCCAATGACGACCATTTCTCTTAACGAAATTTGCAACGATTGTCCAAGCCGTTTTAAGCCGGCTAATTTGGAAACGCCTTTTGCCACAATTTCGATTTTTCCGTTTGGATGTGCAATCATATTAACGGCCGGAAACGCTTGCTGCAAAACGGCCACCGCTTCCTTTTGTTCTTCTTCGCTCGCGAAATAGACATCGATTTTTGGAACGGCCAGCGGTTCATCACGCAACACATCGCTTAATGAATCAACAAACTGCGTCGGGTAAAAAAATGGATCCCCTGAAGACAGCACTGTTTTTGCCACTAGTTGCTTTTTCACTTTTTTTCGATTTCCGAGCGAATACCGTTCATGCATCAACCGAATGTTGCAATCATAATTTTCGAGCACATGAACAATATTAAACGTCCGCTCCTCCGGAATGAGCGCTTCATATAGTTTCTCATCGACCGATTTTCCGATCATCGCTCCTTGAAACGCAATGAGGGCGGTATCAAGTTTCAGCGCTTTCGCTATTTTTCGTGCCGATAACAAATTCCGGCTCGTCATTAATGTCACATAGACGTCTTTTTGTTTGACAAATTCCACCGCTTCTTTCGTTTCCTTTTGTAAACGGCCATTCGATTTTAAAATCGTACCGTCAACATTTAACACAAGCAATTTATAAGCCAACGCTGTGTCCCCCTTTTGTCGTGTTGTCACTCTATCACATAGCTATGACAACACGTGTAAAAAAAGAACACTCAAATGAGTGTTCCGTTACTCGGTGAACGACCGATATAACTCTTCAAGTGGCTTCATCGCGATTTGATTGATATCAGCGATTACCGTGCTCATCCGTTGCTCGAACGTCATTAACGCAACCAGTTTTTCATTTTGTTGTGCGAGCGTCATCATTTTTTGCGCCTGTTCCACTTCTTCCGGTAAAATGGCTGCTCCCGTCATCTGTTTTTCATGAAGCTGCATTTGCAAATCGCGAAAGTGCGCAAACATGCGATAAGCTGCTTCATCGCGGCGCACCGCTTCATACGCTTGTTTTAATTGTTGAAATTCATCGCTTGTGCGAATCGCCTGCTCTAACTGCTGGGCGATTGCGTATACAGAATGGGACATGAAAAAGCCTCCTCATCAAAAAATAACGTGCCACTGTTATTACGATATGCAGGCAAACATAGGATATGTCAGCGGACTACACCCATAAGCCGACAATCGCTTGGAAAATGCCGATCACGCCGCCGAGCAACGCCCCTAAATACGTAATCATTTTAAACTCGCGTTGTGAAATGGATAAAATCATTTCTTCGATCCGTTCAACGGAAAACGTTTCGACTTCCATACGCACAATATCCGCGATTTGCAAACGCTCCACCAACGTTTCGACTTGATCGCTCACCCATTGCATCCCTTTAGCCACCACGTTCGGAATCCACTCATGAATCATACGTTGCCGATATGGAGCTAGTACATCGGCCACCTTTTGCTCAAGTATACCGCTCGCTTCGATTGCTTTTGCTACGAACTCATGGAGCGACTGGTGAATCCGCTCTTTTCCGATCAACGCTTCAACGGAGGCAACCGATGAGTCCGTCCACTGATGCCATTCATCTAATAAAAGCTGGGCAAGCATTTCTCGAGTTCCGTTATGGTTAAGAAATTTTACGATTTCCGGTTGCACTTTATCCGCCAAATTGACATTGCCAAGCAACATTTGTAACATGTTCCCAAGCATGCCACGACCGATAAAAAATTCGTCAATCATTTTTGCGATGCGCTGCTTTCCTGCTTCGCTTTGAAAATAATGAAGCGCTCGATCGGCGATGTAATGCGCCAAATCGTGGATCCGTTTTTCGATGTTTTCCCGTATTTCCCGCGGAAGCACTTCGTGAATTTTTTTGCCACGCCGTTGTTCCATCCATTGCTCATACGCCTTGTCCACCCATTCGGCAGCTTTCGTGTGAATCCATTCTTTCGGATCGTTCATTCCGAAGCGCTGCAGCCGCTCCGCGACGGTATCTTGGCAGTCGAACCATCGCTCCGCCCATTGCTGCATCGAGCGAATCGTATTGTTCATGAGCTCGGTTTCCGTTAATTTGCGGCGAATTCCTTCCGGTGTCAACAAGTGCTCCACGACCATTTTTCCAAGCTGATGCGCTAGTTCTTCCCGCCGTTTCGGAATGAGCCCTGGAGTGAATGGGAGACGTTTTCCGTATAGATAAATCGGCTCATACGGACGAAATAACATTTTAATCGCCAACGCGTTCGTCACTCCGCCGATGATCGCCCCAACCGCAATCATAAACAGAAAATATAAAACCGTTTCCATCTGTTCTCCCGCTCCTTTCATTACTCGTTTGCCTAATTTTTCATTATATCGTTTGTTTGGCAAAAGAGCAATGAAAGAAAAGGCGCTGATTACACATGGACCGTATGCATCATTTTTGAAAAGAATGAACTATGCTCAAGCGCTTGGCATAGCGCCTGTTCCGCTGCACATTTTTGTGCGCCCGAAAGACCTTTTGCCAATTCATAATAAAGAAGCGCTTTTTTCATTTCATACAAAAGAAGTAGTGAATCCACTTCCTCCATTTGCCGAATACGATGATTAACCTTTTTATTGAAATATGCTCCTTTTATTAAAAAATACGTATATTGCCATATGTCGTGCTTTTTTTGTTCATGCCGCTCATAAGCAGAGAGTTTCTCTTTTTCCGACATATCTTCCGTGCTTTTCAATCGTATTTGTACTAATTTCCTGCTTATGCTTATCGCCTCAATGAGCTGTTCCAACGTATAAAGCATGTTTCTCCCTCCTTTTGCTTGTCCATGCTGACTCATATATATGAGTGAATTGGACAACATATGACAAACTAACAAAAGGAGGGGATGGCAATGGACAAGGAAAGATGCAAAGACTCATGCCACGAAGGGCGCGATAAATACTTCATGGACGTCGACCGCATGATTAATGAAGGGATGGCAGGAGGATATGTTCATGCCCGCCACGAAGCCACTAACATTGAAGAAGCACGCGATTTAGTGGAAGAAGAACCGCCTTACGAAGCATAAAACCACCCGATTTCCTCTTTCCAGAGGGAATCGGGTTTTTGTTATAATGAGGATATATCCAATTACGAAAGGAATTCTCGCTTATGCTCGAACAGTTAAAACGACATTACAAAGAGGCGATCGTCATTAATCAACACCCGAACACTCCGGACGATTATGAATGGTTTTATACAAAAGAGGGCGAGCAAATCGGCATTTTAAAAAGTGAGCTTACCGAAAAGGAAAAGCAGCTGCTGTCCATTTTTCTCACTCCGCTCACGTTTCAAAAGCGGCCGCTTACAAAAGAAGAACAGGCTTGGCATCGATTTTTTGTTCAAGGGGATGACAGCGAGCTCCACCTACTCGCCAACCACACGCCTTATTACCGGTTCATTCAATTTCAAACGAAACAAACCATCGTTGATCGGGATCATTTTCGCGAAGCGGTGGAAGGACTGTTTCAAGAGAGCGTGTTGCTCATTTGGGAACAAGACCACCGCGGCATTATCATAGAGAAAAAGCGGGATGAAACAGAGCAGCTTCTGCCGTTTACCGACATGATCGATGCATTATCGAGCGATTTCTATATGACACTGCACATTTTCATCGGACAGACTCATCCGTACGATGCTAGTTTGTCCGAGCGTTTTCGCACGGAGAAATATTACTTTGAGCTCGCCAACACATACATTCGCACAAAAACCGTTTACACGGTCTCTGATATATTGCCCCTCGCTCTTATTTGCGACCATCCAAAGCAGCAAATGATTCGGCACTCGCTTTCGTTTTTAACGAAAGTAGACGACGATTTATTAGAAACGGTGAAAGTGTTTCTCGAATGTGATTTAAACGTATCGCTTGCCGCGAAAAAACTTTATATGCATCGCAACAGCTTGCAATATCGGATTGAAAAATTCATTGAAAAAACCGGCATTGATATTCGCCATTTTAAAGGAGCTGCCGCGATGTATTTAGCGATTTTGCTCAACGAATATACGAAACACTAATTCAGCATCTTGCCCGAAATCTGCTCTGTTTTTTGTGCACGTTGTCCATTTACGTTTTTAGCTGTTTTTTATATGATGAAAACAGCTAACTGAAACCGATTTCATGGAGGGGTTAACGATGGCGGAACTTCGTTTAGAGCACATTTACAAAATTTACGACAACAACGTCACTGCCGTGAAAGATTTTAACTTACATATTCAAGACAAAGAGTTTATCGTTTTCGTCGGTCCATCCGGCTGCGGAAAATCAACGACATTGCGGATGATTGCCGGCCTTGAAGAAATCTCTAAAGGCGACTTATACATCGACGGAAAACGAATGAACGACGTCGCACCGAAAGACCGCGATATTGCGATGGTATTCCAAAACTACGCGCTTTATCCGCATATGAGCGTCTACGACAATATGGCATTTGGCTTAAAATTGCGGAAATTTCCGAAGGATGAAATCGACCGCCGCGTTCGCGAAGCTGCTCGCATTCTCGGGCTAGAACAATATTTAGACCGCAAACCAAAAGCGTTATCCGGCGGTCAGCGTCAACGCGTAGCGTTAGGACGTGCAATCGTTCGCGATGCAAAAGTGTTTTTAATGGACGAGCCGCTCTCTAACTTAGATGCGAAGCTTCGGGTGCAAATGCGCTCCGAAATCGCGAAATTGCATCAACGTTTAGGCACAACGACGATTTACGTCACGCACGACCAAACAGAAGCGATGACGATGGCTACTCGCCTTGTCGTTATGAAAGACGGTGTCATCCAACAAGTCGGTACACCAAAAGAAGTATATGAAAAACCAGAAAACATTTTCGTTGGCGGCTTTATCGGATCACCGGCGATGAACTTCTTAAAAGGCCGTTTGGAAGATGGAAAATTCATCATTGACAATGTCGTCATTGGCGTTCCAGAAGGCAAAATGAAAGTGCTTCGCGAACAAGGCTATGTCGGCAAAGAAGTCATTTTAGGAATTCGTCCGGAAGACTTCCACGATGAGCCCGTATTTATTGAAGCATCGCAAAACACGAAAATTACCGCCAATGTCGAAGTTGCGGAATTGCTTGGCGCCGAAACAATGGTTTACTCACAAATTGCCGGCCAAGAAATTGTAGCGCGCATCGATGCTCGCACGGAAATTAAACCAGGGCATCAACTTGATCTTGCGTTAGATATGAATAAAGCACATTTCTTTGATATCGAAACGGAGAAGCGCATTCGCTCCAATAATGAAAAGTGAGTCCCCCTAATTTTTATATAAATAGCCCCTGCCTTTTTTGGCTGGGGCTACTCTTTTACGAAACGAACTTCTTCGTTTTGGCAGCACGGACAATAAAATAAATGCACACATTCATGATTTCGCCACGTCATTGGGTATCCATCCGCTTGTTTCATCAAATCAATCTCCATATATGGGCTATAGTCATCAAAATAATCGGTCACTTTTCCTTGATCTTCCATCTCGGTCTGACAACGCGGACAAAAAAAGTGGAATGTTCTAAGGCCATTGCAAAGCGGACAAATAGTCATAGTCATCCTCCTGTTGAAAATCTTCCTTATTTTTACTATTCCCTAACTTCGCAAAACATAAAATACCAAAAATTACTATATGAAAAAAAGCATAATTGAACAAAAACGCTTCAAACTACTAGTACGAAAGTAACCATTGGGTTCAGCCAAGTTTGGCAGCATGCTTTTGAATTTTAGGGCATGCGCGCTGGTGCAAATCCAGCCAACCCAACCATAAAATGAAAAATGAGGAGATGATTCCACATGGCAAGATCAACTAACAACAATCAAGTATTAGTTGCTGGTGCTCAACAAGCGATTGACCAAATGAAATACGAAATTGCTCAAGAATTTGGGGTAAGCCTTGGCGCTGACACAACTTCTCGCGCAAATGGCTCTGTTGGCGGAGAAATTACAAAACGTTTAGTGGCGATAGCGCAACAACAACTTGGCGGCCAATACACTGCTCGCTAAAAACTGCATACACATGGCAAACGCCCCAGGCATCGTGCCTGGGGCATTTCTTTCATACTTTCTCCGCAATTGGCTCGTTCAACGATACGAGCACTTTGCGAATTCTTCGGTTTTCGACCTCGCGGACAGTTAAGGTGAGGGGGCCGTATTGCAACGTTTCACCAACGGCGGGGATGCGTTCAAACATTTCAAACACCCACCCTCCTAACGTATGCGAGGAGCTTTCCGGCTCTTCAATTTTCATTAATTCACAAAATTCATCGAGCGGCAATTCCGCATTCAGTTCATAGCTGTATTCGTCAATTTGATGAATGACTTTGACCGCATCATCATGTTCATCCCATATTTCACCAACAATTTGCTCGATAATGTCTTCGAGTGTAACCAGCCCTGCCGTTCCGCCAAACTCATCAACGACAATCGCCATATGCACTTTGCTTTTCTGCAAGGCCGGCAACAAATCCGAAATTTTCATCGATTCAACAACGAATAGCGGCTTTCGCAATAATTCACGAATGTTCACTTCTTTTTGCTGCACAAGTTGGCTTAAAAAATCACTCTCGGATAAAATCCCGATGACATGGTCAATATCTTCTTCATATACGGGCACGCGCGAATAGCGCTCCTCTAAAAAAACGTCGCGAATTTTTTCCACCGGATCGTTCACTTCGACGGCGACCATGTCAATGCGCGGCGTAAAAATTTCCCCAACTAAAATGTCATCGAAATCAAGCGACCGATGCACTAGTTCTTTTTCTTTATTATCGATGACCCCTTCTTCTTCACTTAAATCGATCATCTCTTTAATTTCTTCCTCGGTCACCGATGGACTAACGATCCCATGTGTCAACCGTTTGATTAACTTTCCTTTTAATTCAGAAAACAGCCACGTCAGCGGAAGCATCGCTTTCATTAGCACATACATCACGCCTGTATATTTTAACGCAAGCGACTCCGCATGTTCTTCCGCAATCGTTTTCGGCAAAATTTCGCTAAAGATTAACAGAAGCACCGTCATGACGATTGTGCTAATCCATAGACCAATATCTTCGCCAAGCAAATCAATGGCCATTTTCATCGAAATCGCAACCGCAGAAATTTTCACTAAATGATTGGCCACCACAACCGTCAGCAGCACTTCATCTAAATGTTCCGCGATATAAAATGTCCGCCTGTTTCCGTCCACATTTTCGTCGGCATCATGCTTTAACCGCATTTTATTGACAACAGAAAAAGCCGCTTCTGCCGAAGAAAAAAACGCCGACAACGCAATTAAGAAAAGAAGCAAACTTAAAAGGCTCAGAGGCAATTCTCCCAACGAATATTCACACTCCTAAACCGTTGCTTTATGTTTATTATTATGTATTATCATATCAAATTTTTCACAAAATTCCTATCGCCTAAACATAGGCGCAAAAAAACTGCAGCTATCTTGCTGCAGTTTTTACGAATCGAGCAATGTCGAGCCAATCACAAAAACTAACGTTAACAACGATGCGATATTCAATGTGATAGATAGGTCTTCCACTTTTTCAGCCTCCCATGCGTAGAAAGAATTCCCCCACTATCACATTAACATAAAACGTGGCGCCTTCTGTTTTCAAAATCGCACAATTTTTTGACAAGCAAAGCCTACCCTAAATACCGATGGTAAATCGCTTTCGCTTCTTGTATATCTTTCGTTCCATGAACGAGCGCACGCCCATCGCGAAACACGACAAGGCGATGGGAAGGAAGCGAAACAGAGACAAGATACGGATTCACGTCCACTTGCAACCCTTGTTTCGAAAACAAATCGGCAAGCTGCGCTAAATCATATTCCCGCTTTCCAGCTGGCCGAATTTGTACGGAATTTCGTCCGCACAATACAGCCGTTTTCGTTTGCATCTCGTACGATAAATACGGATACGTCGGATTCGCCCCACAAGACGGGCAATTTTCTTTTTTCACTTGATCGACGCGAATAGCGGTATGTTGATTGTTCCATACGTCGAACGACACGAGTTTTCCACGCAACGCCTGCTCATCCCCGACAAGCAGCTTCAACGCTTCCGCCACTTGATAAGCAACGACCATTTGCACTGCGGGGCTAATAATGCCTGCCGTATCACACGTCAACCCGCCAATTGGCATCGTTTCAAGCAGACAGTGTAAACACGGCGTTTTTCCAGGAATAAAGGCATAACTAATGCCGTAGCTCCCAACACAGGCGCCATAAATCCATGGAATGCGGTATTTACATGAAATATCGTTGATCATCATTCGCGTTTCAAAATTGTCAGTCGCATCAATGATCACATCCGGCTTCGTTTCTGTCGCTAACCGTTCTAATTCGTCTACGTTCGCATCACCAACAATTGTCTCAATCTCCACGTCCGAATTGACTTGTGTTAACCGTTGTTTGGCGGCAACCGCTTTCGGAAGCCGCTCTTTCGCATCGTCCTCGCTGTATAGTTGTTGACGCTGCAAATTGCTCCATTCGACATAATCGCGGTCAATCAACGTCAGCTTCCCCACTCCCGCGCGCACAAGCGCTTCCGCGTTTCCAGTGCCGAGCGCCCCAGCGCCGACAATCAACACGTGTTTTGTCGAAATACTTGCTTGTCCTGCTTTTCCAATCGGACGAAACAGCTCTTGCCGTGAATAACGTTCGTTCAAACAGTACTCATTCCTTCCATTGGGCTGCTTGCGGTTGCGTATCGTTTCTTCGGAATTCTTCCCGCCTCATAGCCGAGACGCCCTGCTTCAATCGCTAGCTTCATCGCTTTTGCCATTTTCACCGGATCAGAAGCACCGGCAACCGCTGTATTTAACAACACGCCGTCTGCTCCCAACTCCATCGCGAGCGCCGCATCCGCCGGACTGCCAATACCTGCGTCCACAATGACCGGAACGGTCGCTTGCTCGATAATAAAGCTTAAGTTTAACGGATTAATAATCCCTTGGCCTGAACCGATCGGCGAAGCCCCCGGCATAATCGCATGGCACCCAAGCTCTTGTAATCGTTTCGCGAGCACGACGTCATCGGACGTGTATGGCAGGACGATAAATCCTTCTTCCAACAACATTTCCGTTGCTTTCAGCGTTTCGATAGGATCTGGAAGTAACGTTTTATCACAACCGATGACTTCGACTTTAATCATATCACATAATCCCGATGCTTTGGCGAGTCGAGCAATGCGTACCGCCTCTTCCGCTGTTTTAGCACCAGCTGTATTCGGAAGGAGTTTATATTTTGTTAAATCAAGTTGCTCTAAAAAATTCGGCTGATCGGGCGCAAAAATATTCATCCGGCGCACCGCAAATGTTAAAATTTCCGCCCCGGACACTTCGACGGCTTCTTTTTGAATTGCAAAATTCGGATATTTTCCCGTTCCTAATAAAAGTCGGGATTGAAATTCATAAGGTCCAATTTTTAACATCATCATCCGCCTCCTACAAAATGAACGATTTCCACGCGATCCCCATTGCATAGCGCCGTCGTTTCATATTGATGTTTTTGCATAATCTGAGCATTCACTTCCACAATCACGATTTTCTCAATCAATTGAAAATGATCAAGCAAATCCGCGATCGTTCGAATGTGTTCCGGTACCTGAATCGTCTCCCCGTTAATGATAAATTCCATTTCGTTCCCACCTTTACACCGTATATGTCGCCTGATGCCTTGTCAGTGAAAACGGCGCAAGATCAAATTCACCGCTTCCCTTTCCCTCCACTAAATCAGCGATGATCACCCCAGTAATCGGGCTCAGTAAAATGCCGTTACGATAATGACCGGTCGCAATCCAAATATTTTTATAATGTGGATGCTCGCCAATGTACGGTACTCCGTCCCCGGTTTGTGGGCGAATACCGGCCCATGCCCGCTCCCATTCCGCCGTACGAATGGTTGGTAGTAATTGCTGCGCCCGTTCTAGCAAACTCATGATTCCTTGCACGGTTACTTTTTTGTCAAACGTATACGGCGTCGACGTCGCCCCAATCAACAAACGATTGCCTTTTTTCGGAACGATGTAGCAGCCGTTTTTCGCAAAGACGGTTGTTTGAATGATCGGCTTTTCCACTTTTACAAGCAAGCATTCCCCTTTGACCGGATACATCGAGAGTGAGAGGCCCGTTTTCTCTAAAAAGAGCGCCGACCATGCGCCTGCAGCGACAACAACAGCACCCGCGTGAACGGTTCCATGATTGGTGCGCAAACGATAGTCATCCCCTTCCTGCGCGACATCGAGCACTTCCGTAAATTCTTGCCACTCTGCTCCATAAACAATCGACGCTTTCGCGAACGCAAGCGACAAATCAGGGGCGCTCACTTGCCCGTCGTTTGGTAAATACATAGCCCCGCGCAAGTTTTTCGTTACATTTGGCTCGAATACTGCCACGTCATCGACAGATAGCCATTGAACCGACTGCTCCATTCTCCTCCAAAACTCGTAATTGCGTTGCAACGCTTCGTTTTCTTCTTCCGTCAATGCAATTTTCAAAATCCCTTTTTGAACAAGTCCGATATCAATGCCTGTAAGTTCTTTCAATTCCTCTGCGAGCGGAACGATCATGTCGCGGCTTTTTAATGCAAACGGAATAAAGCAAGGTGTCGAAGGGCATTTTTCGCATGGATACGCCATGCTAGAAATGAGCGGATGTTCGTTCGAAAATTCCGACTGCGCTCCCAACATTCCTGCTGCTGCGCTGGACGCTTCGCTTGCGATTCGATCTTTTTCCAATACGACGACCCGCACATTTCGTTTCGCTAATTGAAAGGCAATGGATCCCCCGATCACTCCACCGCCAATAATTGCTACATCGTAATGATTGCCATTCATCTCTATCCCTCTCCCTTTTGTGCAACTTTCCCCTACATCATCTGCGCGTAGCTTTTCACTTGAGCAAGCGGATCTTCCGCTAAAAATACACCCGACATCACGGCAATTCCATCAGCCCCTGCCTCCCATATGCTCGGCACGTGATGCGGTTGAATGCCGCCAATTGCGATCACCGGAATGCGCACCGCAACCGCAATTTGCGCCAATGTTTCCACCCCTCTTGGTAGCACCCCCGCTTTGCATTCCGTTGGAAACACATGCCCATATAAACAATAATCCGCCCCGCTATTTTCTGCTTTTTTTGCTTCGGATAATGAATGAACCGAGCAGCCAACGAAAAGTGCTGGGAAACTCGCTTTCACTTTTTGAACCGGCAAACTGTGATAAGCAAGCTGCACCCCTTTTACTCCATAAGCGATGGCCACATCGATGCGATCGTTCACGATCAGTTTTTCTTTCGGCACGCCATTCGAAAGGAGCGCCTCGATCATTTCTGCCAACTCTTTCGCCGTCTTTTCTTTCTCACGAAGATGAATCGCATCTACATACGGATGAATACGTGAAGCGATCGCCACCACTTGTTCGGTTGGCTGCCTTCCTGTCGAAATCACGTGAAGCTGCTTTTTCATCGTGTATCCCCCGCTAGCGGACATCGGTCACCGGAATATACGGGAAAACCGTTGCCATATAATACGACAGCACGACCAGTCCGATCAGCGAAACAAGAAAGACCACATCGTATCGGCTAAAACCGATATGATAGTAAAACGTCCGCTTCGTTGTGTCAGAAAAACGTTTCGCTTCCATCGCCACGGCAATGCGCTGCGCCCGGCGAATGCTTTGCGATAAGAGCGGGACTGCATACCGCTTCACTTTTTTGAACACCCCGCCATGATCGGCACCGCGCACTTTTAACGCGTTTTGTACGGTTTGAAATTCCTCGAGCATAATCGGAATAAGTCGTACTCCCGCCAAAAAGCTATACGCATATTTCGGTTTCAATTTTAGCTGCTGCATTAACGAGTAAAACAAATATACAGGTCTTGTCGTTAACGAAAAAATTAAGCCTAGCAACGCAAATGTTAACGCACGAAAGCCGAGGTGCATTCCCCGCAAAAAGCTTTCTTTCGTGATATGAACAAGCCCCCATTGAACCCATGTCGTCGTTCCTTGTCCAAACAACGTCATCGAAGAAGCGGTCGAAACGAAAATGACGAAAAACGGCAAAAAGAACAACACTAAATATTTCAGTGGATAACCGGTATAGATGAAAAGCAATAGAAGCAACCCGATCGATAAATTGATAAGCACGTTCGGATTATGCAAAAAGAGTACAACGATAAAGACGCCGGTCATCACTAGTAGTTTTAAGCTCGGATTCGTCCGATGCAGCCACGTTTCACGATAGCGAATATCCCATCTCACGACTCAATCCCCTTTCTCTTTCCGTCTGTGTGACCGGCTCATCGCGAACGAGCTGCCCGTTTTCAATCACCCATCTACGCGTCGCAAAATGCTTCACGATTTGTTCGTCATGAGTGACCATGATGATCGCTGCGCCTTGCTCACGATACGACTCTAGCAATTCTAACAACGCAAACGTATTTTTCGCATCTTGGCCAAACGTCGGCTCATCTAACAAAAATAGTTTTTGCCCACTAATGATCGCTGCCGCGACGCTTAACCGGCGCTTTTGCCCCATCGATAATTGATATGGGTGCTGCTCTTGTTGCGTTTCTAAATGAAATAGCTTCAATAGTTCCTCTACTTTCGTGGCAATTTCCTGCTCATTCCTTTTTTCCAGCCGAAGCGAATACGCCAACTCTTCCCATACGGAATTCGTAACAAACTGAAACTCTGGGTTTTGAAAGACAAAGGCTATCTGGCGAGCGAGCTGCTTCGTCTGTTCCAACCGTGTTCCGTACACTTCATACTCCCCGTCGGTTGGAATAAGCCTCATTAATGCATGGAGAAATGTGCTTTTTCCAGCGCCGTTTTTACCGGTAACAACAATCCATTCTCCACTCTGTACCCTAGCTGTCGGAACATAAATTTTCGCTTCTTTATTTCGGTATCCACGAAAATGGTGCAAGTGGATGACTTCTTGCCGTTCGCCGCTATCCGCGCGCGCCTTTTTCTGTTTCAAGTAATCGTCCCATACTCCCGGGTACCAAATGCCTTGTGAGGCAATGAGCTCCTTATGAGTGCGAAAAATAATAGACGCTTCGCCGTCCGCCACAATTTCTCCCGCATCGTTAAACAAAATGATGCGGTCAACGAAATCTAAGACGTGCTCAATTTTATGTTCGACGATAATGACCGTCTTATCATGCGCAATTCGCTTCACAGTCTGCCAAATCAATTTTGTCCCTTCGTCATCGAGCATCGCTGTCGGTTCGTCGAGAAATAACACATCTGGCTCGAGCGCAAGAACAGAAGCGAGGGCGAGCCGCTGCTTCATTCCACCTGATAACGTATGAATATTCGTATGGGGCGGCACGGACAAATCGACCGCTCGCAATAGGTGCTCGATTCGCTCGTTCATTTGTTCGCGCGGGACGCCGATGTTTTCAAGCGCAAACGCGATTTCCTCGTCGACAAACGGCATGCAAAATTGCGAGTCAGGGTCTTGAAACACGTATCCCCAATTGGTAGGAATACGAATATGCTTTACCTTCATCGGAATGTCTAACGAGTGTGGAATGATTCCGGATAATACTTGCAATAGCGTCGACTTCCCGCATCCGGACGGACCGAGCAACAATACTTTTTCTCCTTTTGTAAAAGAAACGGATACATCTTTAAATAACAACGTATCCGTTCCAGGAAATTTTAATCGCAACTGTTCAACAGATGCTACATATTCCATGCTAAAAAGCCACCTTCTAACGGTTTAACTGATCGAAATCTTCTTTTGCCGCCGAACGAACGAGCTGCGTCACCCCGGTCGCTTCGAGCGCTTTGACTAATGAAGAAGCAAATACGCCGGAAATGAGAATCGCACCGACAAATCGCGCAATGAGGAATAACGCTAAGTTCCAAGGAGCTAACGCCTCAATATATCCTTTGTAAAAGTCCATGATTAACGATCCGATCGTGGAACCGATAGCCGCTAATGAAACGACAAACAAATCGAACCGCTTATAGCGGAATGCTGCAAACGCCACTTCCGCAAATAATCCTTGGATGACACCATAAAGCAATACTTCTAATCCCCACTCCGAGCCCATAATAAACTCGCCGGAAGAAGCAGCAATTTCCGCTAGAAGGGCTACCCCTGGCTTGCGAATGATAAGAAATGCCACTGTCGCGGCGATAAACCACATCCCGTAGATGAATTGATCAATATGAAGTCCAAACGGTTTCACAAAATAATAAAACGGTCCCCATAACTTATACACAATACCGAATACAACAGAAATGACAATCGTTGTTAAAATATCTGCTAATTTTAATCCTTTTTGCATCGTGTCCTCTCCTTTCCTTTTCTCTAAACTTCCAAACACCCAACTGCTGCGCGCTCCTACATCGATGAACCCCCTTTTAAAAGATAAAAACCACTTTCTTCACAAGCGTAAAGAAAGTGGTTACAAACGTGAGTGAGCGAATGTATTTTTCCACTTCCCTACGCTGGTATAACCCAGATCAGGTTCTAAGGGTCTCAAAGGCACACTTTGATCTCAGCCTATCTAAAGGCCCCCCTAGTGGATGCTAAACGCAGCCATATTCGATTGTTTACATTTATCATATCACGGCTCTTACCGTTGTCAAGTTGTTTGCTTCTTCTTTACTATATTCCTCACACCTTGCGATCATTCCATCTTCAGCTAACGTTGCGTCTTGGCGGCCAATTCTGTATGATAAAAAGGCAAATAACTAGGTAATGGAGTGGAGAACGTGGCAAACGTATTTTTAAAACGAAAGCGGAAAAAACGGCTCGAACAAGGGCATCCTTGGATTTTTCAAAGCGAAGTCGATTATATTGAAGGGGATTTTGAACCAGGTGACTTTGTCAACGTATATAATCATCAGCGCCATTTTCTTGCGAAAGGATATATTAATCCAAAATCACAAATGATTGTGCGCGTCTTGACGCATCATCAAGAAGACGAATTAAATGAAACGTTTTTCATCGAGCGCATTCGAAACGCGTGGGCTTATCGCGAGCGAATGATTCCTAGCGTCCGTTCTTGCCGCGCTATTTATGGTGAAGCAGACTTTTTACCAGGGCTGATTGTCGATAAATACGAAGATGTGCTCGTTGTACAAATTCTTTCGCTCGGGATGGAAAAACGAAAAGATTGGATTTTAAAAGGGCTGCTCGACGTATTTAAGCCTAAAGCGATCTACTTGCGCAATGACGTATATGTCCGGGAGCTAGAAGGGCTGCCGCAAGAAAAAGGATTTTGGTACGGCGAATGTGAAACAGAAGTGATCATCGAAGAAAACGGCGTTCGTTACATAGTTGACATCGAAAACGGACAAAAAACAGGCTTTTTCTTTGATCAGCGACAAAACCGCGCCGCCATTCAACCGCTTATCGACCGTCACACGACTGTATTAGACTGCTTTACTCATACAGGGTCATTTATGTTAAACGCGTGTTTATACGGAGCTAAACATGTAACAGCGGTCGATATTTCGGAACATGCGATCGAAACCGCCAAACGAAACGCGGCATTGAACGGGTTTACGAACGTCGAGTTTGTCGTCGCCAACGCGTTCGACTATTTACGCGAAGCTGTTCATGCCGAAAAGAAATGGGACGTTGTCATTATCGATCCTCCTGCGTTCGCTAAATCAGCGCACGCCGTTCCGAAAGCGCTCGGCGGCTATAAAGACATTAACTTAAATGGGCTAAAGCTCGTCAAAGACGGCGGATTTTTCGTCACCGCCAGCTGCTCGTACCACGTTCATGCCGACTTATTCCGAGCGATGATCGAAGAAGCGGCCTTTGATGCGAAAAAGATTTTGCGACAAGTCCATTGGAGCGGCGCCGGCTACGACCATCCAAAACTGCTCGCTGCCGACGAAGGCGACTACTTAAAATTTGCCATTTTTGAAGTGCACTCACGGAAATAGCATATTGGCAAAAACAACAAATATATAAGTTGCAATAAAGAATTTCCGATTTTTCGTTTCCGTTTTCATCTAAATACAAACCGATATGATATAACGTGGTGAAGTGATCCGCTGGATGTAAAACAAAATTTCAACTTATATAGATTTTCCGTCGCTATTTCTCGATCATCATAAAAAGGATGTCCCGATGTGGACATCCTTTACGTTTACTTGTCTTTCAGCAAATATACCCGCGCTTCATACGGTTTCAGTTTAAAACGAGTAGCGTTTTTATGTGGCTTCACCTCATAGTTTTGTAACACTAAATGCTCTGACGATAATTTGATACGATCATAACGGTAAAGCGCAGGTTTGTCGGTCATGTTGACAATGATCACCGCTTTTTCATTCCCTAATGTTCTTGTATAAGCGTAAATTGCTTTATCTTTCTCTAAAATTAAATCGTACGTTCCGTAAATCAATACGTCGTTTTCTTTGCGTAGACGAATCATTTTTTTATAGAAATGAAGCACGGAATCAGCATCACTTAGCTGCTTCTCCACATTAATTTCTTTAAAGTTCTCATTTACCCCCATCCACGGGGTCCCTGTCGTAAAGCCAGCGTTCGCTGCGCTTGACCATTGCATCGGTGTCCGCGAATTATCACGCCCTTTTTTCCAAATTATTTCCATAATTTCTTCGTGCGGCCGTCCTTTTTCCCGTTCAAGACGGTAAAAGTTTTTCATTGCCACATCATCGTATTCTTCAATCGTTGCAAAGCGCACGTTCGTCATCCCAATTTCTTGCCCTTGGTAAATAAACGGCGTTCCTTGCATGAAAAAGTAAAGGGCTCCTAACGCTTTTGCGCTTTCTTTCCAATATTCTTTATCATTTCCCCACGTCGAAACAGAACGAGGTTGGTCATGGTTTTCTAAAAATAGCGCGTTCCATCCTTTGTTTTCCAACGCTTTTTGCCACTTCGTGAGCGTGCGTTTTAATTGTCGCACATCGACGCCACCATCTGTACCTTTCTCCCATAGCCCTAAATGCTCAAACTGAAAAATCATATTAAAAATGCCATTTTCTTCGCCGACCCACGCTTCCGCTTCTTCCGCTTTCACGCCGTTTGCTTCCCCGACTGTCATAATGTCGTAACGCGCAAACGTTTGCATTTTCAGCTCTGTTAAATAATCCATAATCCCTTCTTGGTTCATATGCCCAGCGAAAGACGGGACATAATCGAGCCCTTTTGGGTTTGGCAAATCCGGCAAGCCCGGCTTTTTCTTAATATGTGAAATCGCATCGACCCGGAAGCCATCAATCCCTTTATCTAGCCACCAATTAATCATCTTATAAAGTTCACGGCGCACTTCTTCGTTTTCCCAGTTTAAATCTGGCTGCTTTACCGCAAACACGTGCAAATAATATTGATCTGTTGTCGGATCATACTCCCAAGCTGATCCGCCGAAAATGCTTTCCCAGTTGTTCGGCTCACGTCCATTTTTTCCATCGCGCCAAATATACCAGTCGCGTTTCGGGCTATCTTTTGCCGAACGTGATTCAATAAACCATGGATGTTCGTCGCTCGTATGGTTAATAACAAGATCTAAAATCACTTTCATGCCGAAGTTATGGACTGCTTCTAATAGCTCGTCAAAGTCGGCCATCGTTCCGAACTCTTCCATAATCGCGTGATAATCGCTAATATCGTAACCGTTATCAGCATTTGGTGATTTGTAGATCGGACAAATCCATATGATATCGATTCCAAGGTCGCGCAAATAATCTAATTTCGAAATAATACCACGCAAATCCCCAATTCCATCCCCGTTGGAATCCATAAAACTGCGCGGATAAATTTGATAGGCGACGCCTTCTTTCCACCATGCCTTTTTCAATGCTGTTTCCTCCTCTTTTTTCGTATACGCTTTCAATGCTATTCTTCATTTTAATACACAATGACCGTTGGGAAAAGAGAAAGTTTTTACTTCACAAAATTTTTAACACTTCAAAGATTAAACAAAAAAGGCTAGAAAACATCTAGCCCCGTTGTTGCTCGTACAATTTCAAATGGTGGTACACTGCTTTTAATAGCGGCGCGTCGATTTGATATTGTTTAGCCAATGTCAGCAAATATCCTTGCAAATGGTCAACTTCGACCATATTCCCTTTTTCCATATCGCGCTGCATTGACGATTTCATGTCTGGAGACATTTCATTCATTTGCGCCAATTGCTTCTCTTCGATATTAGCGGCAATTGGTGCGCCATGTGCCCGCATAATTGCTGCAATCTCTTTCAACAATGCAAACAAAAGCTCTTGTCCGTATTCTCCGGAACGGACGGGACCCATCGGCGCACGAAATAACGTTGTTACTCCCGACATCGTCGCAATAAACAAATATTTATGCCACATATCGGTGACGATCTGCTCGCTTAAACGAAAGCGGGCATTGCAGTTCGAAAATAGCTCATGAAGCGCTCGCACCCGTTCAGTTATTTCCCCTGACCATTCCCCAAATTTCACATCATGGGACGGGCTTGATTGAATAATCGTTCCATCTTGATCCATTGTCGTTTCAATAAAGCAAAGGCCGCCTAACACATTTTCTTTGCTAAACTCCCGCCAAAGCACTTCCATATGAGCCATACCGTTTAATAATGGCAAAACGATCGTCGTTTCCCCTACATACGGCTTCGCATCGCGAATCGCTTCTTGTAAATGGTATGCTTTATTCGAAAAAATCACGACATCAAACGGCTCTGCCTTTTCTCCGGTGACAAGTGTTTTGGGCGTTAATACCACATCGCCGTGGACACTACGAATGACTAGCCCCCGCTCCTCTAATTGCTTTTTTCTACGCTCGCGGACAAGAAATGTGATATCTTCCCCTTTTTCCAACAGCCGACCGCCAAAATAGCCACCAACGGCACCCGCACCAACGACTAACACGCGCATTCATCATTCCCCCTTTATGAAATAGATTGAGGCTGCACATCCTAACAGATATGACAAAGCAAAATGAGAAAAGGGAGACTGCCTCTCCCTTTTCGTTCCATTTAACAACAACGCGAAACTTTTCCGCCTTTTCCGTTATATCTCGCTTCTTGAGCCTCACAAAAAAATTCTTTCCGCGACTTAATCGGCGCGCCTGGATGATGCGTTTTCATATGTTCCACATATCGTTCGTAGTTCGGTACGCCGACAAGCAAATCGACAAACTGCCGGCGATATTTCATTAGCTCTGCCATTAGCTTACGCATAATGCTTAACCTCATTTCCGGCATCGCGCGGAATGTAAGGTGACTCTTGTAATGGAGTTCCCTTGTTGTTCAATACTTTAATCCACATATTGATCGACGAAATGAGCATCACCAAAACAACTAGCATGAAAATAGCGCATAACGTCGCATCGACATAGTCGTTTGTAATAATTTGCTGCATTTGCGCTTCCGTCGTTGCGGGAGGTAAAATTTTCCCTTGGCTCAACGCATCTTTAAATACTTTGGCGTGGGCTAAAAAGCCGATTTTCGGATTTTCATGGAACAATTTTTGGTATCCAGCCGTCATTGTCACCACTAAAATCCATGTCGTCGGCACTAATGTGACCCATACGTACGCTTTTTTGCCCATTTTAAATAAAACGGTTGTGCCTAGTAATAACGCAATACCAGCAAGCATTTGGTTGGCGATTCCGAACAATGGCCATAACGTATTGATCCCGCCAAGCGGGTCAATTACCCCTTGATACAAGAAATAGCCCCATCCGAAGACGCACAATGTCGTTGCAATAATATTCGCCGGCAGCCAATCTGTTCTCCCGAACGGCTTATAAAAATGACCGAGAATATCTTGAATCATAAAGCGGCCGACGCGTGTTCCCGCATCAATCGTCGTTAAAATGAACAGCGCTTCAAACAAAATCGCAAAGTGATACCAAAACGCCATAAACGCTTTTCCACCAATTACTTTCGAAAGAATAACAGCCATGCCGATCGCTAATGTCGGCGCTCCGCCTGTGCGTGATAAGATCGTTTGTTCTCCGACATCTTTCGCCAATTCCGTTAACACGTCCGGAGTAATCGTAAAGCCCCAAGAAGAAACGGTTTTCGCTGCTTGCACGACATCTTGGCCGATCACCGCAGCCGGGCTGTTAATAGCAAAATACGCCCCCGGTGTCAACACGCAAGCTGCCACAAGCGCCATCACAGCAACAAACGATTCCATCAACATCGCGCCATAGCCGATTGGACGAGCATGGCTTTCCCGCTCGATCATTTTTGGCGTCGTGCCTGAAGAAACAAGCGAGTGGAATCCGGAAACGGCTCCGCACGCAATCGTAATAAACAAGAACGGGAATAAGTTGCCGGCAAATACCGGCCCTGTACCGTCGACAAACTTCGTAACCGCTGGCATTTGTAAATCAGGCGCAACGACAAGAATTCCTAACGCCAAGCCAACGATCGTTCCGATTTTTAAGAACGTACTTAAATAGTCACGCGGCGCAAGCAAGAGCCATACCGGTAACGCTGACGCTACGAAACCGTAACCAATCATTAACAGAGCGATCGTTTCTCCTTTAAATGTAAACATATTCGCTAATGTCGGATTTTCTGCCACGTATTGACCGAAAACGATTGAAGCCATCAACAAAACAAAACCGATGAGCGACGCTTCACCGACGCGACCCGGACGGATGTAGCGCATATACACGCCCATAAAAATCGCAATCGGAATCGTTGCCGCGATCGTAAACATCCCCCAAGGGCTTCCTACAAGCGCTTTCACAACAACTAACGCTAAAACCGCTAATAAAATAATCATAATGCCTAAAATACCTAACATCGCAATGAGACCTGTAAAAGAACCAATTTCTTCTTTAATCATTTCGCCAAGTGATTTTCCGTTGCGGCGCATGGACGCAAATAAAATCACGAAATCTTGCACTGCCCCAGCCAATACGACACCGACGACAATCCAAAGCGTCCCTGGCAAATAGCCCATTTGCGACGCTAAAATGGGACCGACAAGCGGACCTGCCCCAGCAATTGCTGCGAAATGGTGCCCGAACAATACCCACTTATTCGTCGGCACGTAATCTTTTCCGTCGTTAAACACTTCCGCTGGTGTTTTACGGTTGTCATCTAATTGGAACACTTTTTGCGCGATAAATTTACTATAAAAGCGGTAAGCAACAGCATACACACTGACGGCCGCAACGATGAGCCAAATGGCGTTAATCGTTTCGCCACGGTGCAATGCTAATACACCAAATGCGGCTGCTCCGAGGGCAGAAATGAGTCCCCAAAGCAAAATCGACTTCAGTCCTTTCAATCGTCTCTCCTCCTTCGGATATATTCATCGCTATTATACTAACTATTCTGAAAAGTTAGATAAACATCGTCATATCATGCTAAAAATAGATGATAACATGTCAAAATTCACCGACAACATGCAATGAATTCGCTTTTTCCTGTTTCATTATTGTAAAAAAATATAAAATACATATATTTGCTAAAAATGTAATCATAAAAGCGACACAAAGGGGGATTATAAAAATAAGAACCATACACTCCCCGAATTCTATACAAAAATGACTGATAATGACCGAACAAAATTCACTAGTAAAGGGTTAAGAACACGTGAAAGCGCTTGAACAATTATTATGGAGCATTGCGTTACCAGGATTCGGACAACTTTTAAATAAAAAATATTTCAAAGGAACTGTATTGATTTTATTGGAATTTCTAATCAATGCGCAATCGCGGTTTAATGAAGCGATCCGGTTAAGCTTTTTAGGTGAAACGAGAAAAGCAACAGAAATTATTGATTTTCAGTGGCTAATGTTTTACCCGTGTCTCTACTTTTTTGCGATGTGGGACGCGTACAAAGATGCAGGCGGCGGGCAGTCTCCTTATGCGTTTCTTCCGTTCATTTTTTCTGCTTATTTTGTCACAGTTGGGCTTATTTATTCTACTCATATAACGGTTTTTGGCATCTTTTTTGGCCCGATTTGGTTTCCAATGCTAACGGTCATTCCTGGTGTATTAATCGGACTATTCATGCAATCCATCGTAAATCGCTCATGAACGCGCGACAAAGCCGCCAATTATCCGTTGGCGGCTTTCGCTTCCTCTTTATGCGTTTTTCCTTTTTTCAATATTCCCGCAAGCAGCACACCAGCAACAACAAGAATTTCAAACCCATACTTTACGACCGGATTCGTAAAATAGTCTGCTAAAAATGGCTCGCCAACGATCATTTTCGCAGCAGTCCATGCCAACACACCAGCCCCGATCGTAATAATGATCGGAAACCGCTCGACCCATTTCAAAATGAGCGTGCTTCCCCAAACAACGACCGGAACGGAAATAAGCAACCCTAAAATGACTAATAAAAAGCTGCCGTGCGCGGCTCCTGCTACCGCTAACACGTTATCAAGACCCATTAACGCATCAGCGATAATAATCGTTCGAATCGCTTCCCACATACTTTTTCCAGCTTCCACTTCGTGTCCTTTTTCTTCAATTAGAAGCTTATAGGCGATCCAGACAAGCAGTACGCCACCAACAAGCAATAGTCCTGGAATTTTCAATAACCATACAACAGCGATTGTCGCCAAAGCTCGAATGACGATCGCCCCAACTGTTCCCCAAATGATCGTCTGCTTTTGTTGATGCTTCGGTAAATTTCGTGCCGCCAGTCCGATCACAATCGCATTGTCCCCTGCTAATACAAGGTCAATGATAATAATGGACAATAGTGCTGACCAAAATTCGATAGAAAATAATTCCATATATAGATTCCTCCTTTACACTTCATATTTATGTTTCAAATGATCTGGTGCTGTCTTTATCATTTTTTGCAAAATCAACATGAATATAGCTACATCATCTATTATTCCAAAAATCGACAACCAATCTGGAATTACATCGAATGGGAAAAGGAAGTAGCCAACAAATATGAGCATATACACTATTTTTTTGCGTAGCGCCACTTCATGTGAACGAAAAAACTCAATAAAGAACGGAATAAAGCTCCGAACCTTCAGAAACAACTTTGCTCTTTTCCATAATTTTTTCATCATCTCCCTCCTCTCAAATTTGAAATAAAAAAGACCTTTACCGTTTTGGTAAAGGTCTTTTATTCGAAACAGACCTTTACCATGCTGGTAAAGGTCTCGCTAACAACGTCACCGTTGCCAACAAAGCCGAGGGCGCATAACCCTGAACTGACGACTTTGCTGTAAAAGCTACTCCCCTTTGACACACGTTTCCATATATATTGTCATTTTTATGATAGCTGATTTTTTTCTACTTGTCAATAGTTTCTATTCATTACCGCCTGTACAAATTGTTTGTCGAACTGTTTGCACGTTTCTTTTTCTTCCGCGCTTGGCGCCAATTCGATTTTTAGTCCTTCGAGCACGACTTCCGCACCTAATTGTTGCAGTTTTTCGATTAAAATTATTGGGACTCATTAGAAGCGATTCAGCAATGGAAAGAACATGCATCGCATAAAATGGCGCAAGAAAGAGGAAAGAAGGAATGGTACCGTCGCTTTTCGTTAAGGGTATGCAAAGTAGAGCAAGAATCTTTTTTTGAAGCATAAACAAGAAAATGAGCGTCCAACTGATGTGGCCGCTCGTTTGCTTTTCACCTTATATTATGCTGTCTGCAATTCGATCTGATTTCCTGACGGGTCATTGACAACAACGCGTTTTTCGTCGTGCTGAATCGCTGCCCCTATTTGCTGAAGCTGATCAACTACTTTTTTTCGTTCTTCTTCGGTGGGAAGGACGATGGAAAATACACGCAACCCAACCGCATTTTCCGGTGGCTTTGGTGCACCGACTCCCGCCCACGTATTTAAGCCGATATGGTGATGATAGCCGCCAGCGGAAACGAACAACGCATGATCGGCCATGCGAATGACTGGCTCAAATCCAAGCCCATGCACATAAAACCGATACGTTTCATCCATGTTTGCGACGTGAAGGTGGACGTGCCCGATTTTCGTTTTTTCCGGAAGGCCACTCCATGGCTCGTTTCCCGCTTCAGCAAGAAGGCCGTTCACATCCAACGGTTCTGTTACTCCTTTATACTCTCCGCTTTCAGTTTTTTCCCATTTTTCCCTAGGGCGGTCAGCGTATATTTCAATGCCGTTTCCGTCCGGATCCGCCAAATAAACGGCCTCGCTAAACAAATGATCCGCCGCTCCGTGCAATGGATAGCCGCTTTTCAATAAATGCAACAATGATTGGGCAAGGTTTTTCCGCTCAGGAACTAAAATCGCAAAGTGATATAATCCTGTCGTTCGCGGCGGTTTTGGCACGGCATCGGCGTTTTCTTCCAACACAACGAGCGGTGTCACGCCATCCGCCGTTAATATCGCCTTTTTGTTCTCTTCGTTCAACACGTGAAACCCGATCATCTCCTTGTAAAAGCGAACCGAACGGTGCAAATTCGACACAATCAAATGAACATAACCAATTTCTGTTGCTGGGTGAATGATATGATTCATAGAACAACTCCTCTCTTTCCGATTTATTTCGATATCGAGATATCTTATTATCGGACGGTAAATTCCGTTTGACTAAAACATCGATTCTTTACTTCATCATAGTTATAACGATTAAAAATGTCAACAGTTCACCAATATAAAAAGCAAGGCTGCCTCTTTAGTTCGAAACAACCTTGCTTCTTTAATGTTTTATCCTTTTAAAACAAACTCATTCCCATCTTCATCTTTAAATTGGACAAACGTTCCCCATTGCATTTGCTGCGGCTCGCCTAAAAATTCGACACCTTTTGCTTTCATCGCTTCATATGTAGCCAAAACATCATCGCACTCAAACACAATCGACGGCTTTCTTTCATTCGAATCTTTCATCATCGCTTTCGGATAGATGACAACGGCTGTTTGAGCGCCTTTTGGGGCAACTTCGAGCCAAAAAGCGTTCGGCTCCATCGGATGCTCCGCAACGACTTCAAACCCTACTTTTTCTGTCCAAAACTGTTTTGCTTTTTGTTGGTCTTCGACGTAAACTGCAACTGTTGCAATTCGCTGAATCACGAAAATTCCTCCTCTTCGTCGAAACGGCTTGATTAAAAAGAACATACATTCTGATTTTACCATAAAAAAAGAAAAGAAGGTGGAACCACCTTCTTTACAAAATGTCAACCCAAATTTTGATCGCCGTTGCTAAAATTAAAACTGCTAAAATGACTTGCAATACTTTTGTATTCATTTTCTGTCCTACTTTCGCCCCTAATGGAGAAGCGATAATACTCGCAACTACCATAATCAATGCTGGAACAAATTCGACTTGCCCTGTCGTGATTTTGCCGATCGTCGATCCGATCGAAGAAATGAACGTAATCGCTAAAGAAGAAGCGATCGTCATTCTCGTTGGAATTTTGAGCACGACAAGCATAATTGGTACTAAAAGGAAGGCACCAGCTGCTCCCACAATTCCCGATCCTACTCCGACAACAAAAGCGAGACTAGCAGCGAGCCATTGATTAAAGGTAACTTGGTCTAACGGAACATCGTCGATCCCTTTTTTTGGAACAAACATCATAATAGCCGCTAATGCCGCAAGTATTCCGTAAACAAGGTTGATGCTACCTTCTGTCATTAATTTCGAGCCGTATCCTCCAATGAAACTACCGATTAAAATACTAATTCCCATATAGAGAATCAATTTTTTATTGAGGTAGCCACCTTTTCGATATGCCCATACACCGCCAATCGTCGCAAAAAAGACTTGCACTGCACTTACCCCGGACACTTCATGCGCACTAAACGCCGCAAGACCAAATAGCGGCGGGAGATAAAGCAGCATCGGATATTTAATAATCGAACCGCCGATTCCTACCATTCCAGATATAAAAGAGCCGATAAAACCGATGAGAAAAATAACGATAATATAATTGAGTGTCACGTCCATTTTATAAGGCCTCCTTTATGAAAACCGGGGGTACTTCCTGTGCGTATCCCCCTGTGTTTTCCTTTTTTAATGCGTATGATGTAACGCGCAACGGTTCGGTCCGATTTCTAGCTCTTGTTGTTGTTCGGCATCGACGACTTTTTGGCCGCGGTTAATCGCCACAATGTCCTCGAAGTTTGGCGGTGTTTCGGTATTGGCATTTTGGACGACGATTTCAATAAATTCGTCTTTTTGTTTATTTTGCATCATCTCATTGCGTGCGCGAATGTTTCCTAGCGTATCTCCAATGTATCCATCTTTATTCATTTCGTCGTCTAAGTTTGCATAATGCGCTGGCAATACGATCACATCGTCCGCAATTGTAGCGACTTTTTCATATACTGTATCGTATAAGTCCGCTGCCCATTCTGCCACTTTTCCGCCTAAGTCTGGACGGCCTAAACCGCCGACAAAAATCGTATCTCCTGAGAAGAGCAGTTTTTGGTTCACGAAGAACGATACACTTCCTGGCGTATGTCCTGGTGTTTTCACTGCTAACACTTCTAACTGAACTTGCTCAAACTCAATTTTGTCATGCGCTTCTAGCGGCTCAAAATCGAATAAAGCTCCTTCGCTTTTCATTAAGTAATATTTCGCACCTGTGCGTTCTGCTAACGCTCTGCCGCCAGAAATGTGGTCAGCATGCAAATGTGAATCCACAATATGCGTAATGTTGACGCCTTCTTCTTTCGCCACATTCTCGTATACATCAATAAAGCGTGAAGGATCGACAACAAGCGCTTCGTTTCCGGAGATGACCATGTAAGACAAACAGCCTTTTCCAACGCGAATAAATTGATATACTTTTATTTTGTCATCTTCATACACTTTTGCTTGATGAAGATGTTCGCTCCATGCTTTCATTCCGTCCACAAGCGTATACACATTGTCAAAGCCCGCTTCTTCCAATTGTTCGGCGATAAATGCAGCGGAACCGCCTTTGGCACAAACGACCACGATTTCTTTATCTTTTGGAATGCGATCCTTAACCTCTTCAACACCTTCCAACAACTCAAAATAAGGAACGTTTAAGTATTCAAAATTTTCCCCTTCAATTTTCCAATCGTTAAAATCGCTTTCGTTACGCACGTCGAAAATAAAGACATTTTCTTTATTTAACACTTTGCTTGTTAATTGTTGCACTGTCATTTCTTTCATAGCTTTTATACCCCCTATAGTATAAATTTATCAATAAAACTCCCCTTCATTACACCTGTTCTGTTTCCACTGGTCCAGTCCATTGCGACATGCCAGGAACGACATTCCAGACGTTAGCAAACCCTTTTTCCGCTAATTTTTGTGCGGCCAAGTCGCTACGATTACCTGTACGGCATACAACATAAATCGTATTGTCTTTCGATAATTCTTCTGTCCGGTTTTCCAATTCACCAAGCGGAATGGAAATCGCTCCTGGAATATGTCCGAACGCATACTCTGCTGGTTCGCGAACATCTAAAATCGTAACGGATGCATCATTCAATTTCGTAAGCAATTCTTCATTGGAAATCACATGAGGAAACTTTGCTTCTTCTTTTGCTTCATTCTCGCTTGCTTTGCGAATGTAATGTTTTAACACATTTCCTTCTTCGATCGTGCCAAGATATTGATGTCCTGTGCTTTCTGCCCACGCTTTAATATCCGCTTTGGAACCTTTATCTGTTGCTTCGACTTCTAGCACTTGACCTGGTTGCAGTTCGTTGATCGCTTTTTTTGTTTTGACAATTGGCATTGGGCATGATAATCCTTTTGCATCGATCGTCATATTCACTTGAATCATGTTCTCTCTCCTCCTTGCAATATTGGCTTATTCAACAGGCCCTTCCCATGCTAGCATTCCGCCTGTCATGTTCGTGACGTTGTATCCGTAGCTTTCTAAAAATTGAGTAGCACGAGCACTTCTTGCACCTGAACGGCAAACAATAATGTATTCTTGATCTTTTTCTAATTCATTCATGCGAAATTCCAATAACCCTAACGGAATATTGACAGCACCAGGAATTTTCCCAGCAGCGACTTCTTCCACCTCCCGAACATCAATGATATTTAATGAATTTCCGTTTTGCAGAAGTTGTTCGACTTCTTTTGCAGTAATTTCTTTCATGTTTCTCCCCCCTTACACCCAAGCATTCATGCCACCTGTCACATTCGTGACGTGTTTAAAACCGAGTTTCTTTAATAATTTGCTCGCTTTTGTACTTCTCATACCGCTTTGACAAATAACAATGACTTCCTTTTCTTTTGACAATTCATGCGCCCGCTTCTTCAATTCGTGAAGCGGAATGTTTTGAAAGCCGCGAATATGATGAGCCCGAAATTCCATCGGTGTACGAACATCGACATATTGTACATCTTTTTTGCCTAATTCCTTTTTTAATTCGCTCGCCGTAATCGTTCGCACACCTTTCGCCGGCAAAAGCCGACCGACAAGAAACCAAGCAGCAAGCAAAAATAATAATATATTCACGATGGTTTGGGTCATTGATCTCACCTTAAATAAATAAGTTGACGTTGCCTTCGGAAGCGTCTGCTAAGTAAGCGGCTACACCCGCAAATTCGATGCCGTCAATCAACTCTTCTTGCTTTAGCCCTAACAGGTCAACCGTCATTTGGCAAGCTACGAGTTTCACTCCTTGCTCTTTTGCCATTTCAATGAGCTGTGGAAGCGGCATCGCATTATGTTTCTTGATCACATGTTTAATGAGCTTCGGGCCCACACCTGCAAAGTTCATTCTTGAAAGCCCCATTTTATCCGCTCCGCGCGGCATCATTTTCGCAAACATTTTTTCTAAAAAGCCTTTTTTAACTGGGACTTGTTCCTCTTTTCTTAGAGCGTTGAGCCCCCAAAATGTATGGAAAATAGTCACTTCATGGTCATAAGCAGCGGCGCCGTTGGCAATGATATAAGCAGCCATCGCTTTATCATAATCGCCACTGAATAAAATAATCGTTGTCTTCTTCTTTTCTGACATTCCTTCGCCTCCTCTAACTTATACTAGTATAGGTATATAACAAACCGAAAAGTTATGCTTTTTCAATCCAAAATGTGAGTACGCCGTTTTCTTCTTTCATATCCACTAATTTATGGCCGCTCACTTTCGCCCAAGCGGCTAAATCGTTTTTCGCACCTTTGTCTGTTGTTTGTACTTCTAACACTTGCCCAGATGTTAACTCGTCGATCGCTTTTTTTGTTTTGACAAGCGGCATCGGGCAAGATAGTCCTTTCGCATCGACCATTTTTGCTACGTTCATATGTCAATTCCTCCTTAATTTTTGTTGTTTTGTTTTGTTTTTTACCATTACCCCTATATGTATATTATTATGCCTCAAAAAATTTGTCAACTCTTTTTTAAGAGTTGACGATTTATTTTATCGGCTTTTGACTAACAATTCGACCGCTTCTTTGACAAGATGTTCCGTTTGTTCCCCTTTTTCAACGTTTTCTCTAATGCAATGTTCGAGATTGGAACTTACGATCACCGCCATCGCGCGGTCGATCGCATTGCGTGCAGCGGACAGTTGAGCAACGACGCTTTTGCAATCTTTTCCTTGCTCCATCATCCCTAAAACACCTTTAATTTGCCCCTCAATTCGTCTGAGCCGGTTTTTTATTTCTTTATTATATTCCATCGTTCACACCTCTTTTCACGCATACAACCATTGTATGTCTATTATAGCATATACACAAATAATTATATACCCCTCACTGTATTTAATCAAGTATTTTTCCGATTGTTTCTATCGGGCTTATGCAGGAATGGAAAAAGCGAGACTAGTTGGTCTCGCTTTTTGATTATTTAATAAGCGCCATAATCGCTTCCGGATCAAACCCAAGCACCCATTGCCCGTTAATCTCTGTTTGCGGTACGCCCATATGTCCGGTAGTGGCAACTAATTTTCTAGCCGCAATCGGATCACGTTGAACATTCACTTCCGTAAACGGAATCCCTTGCGCCTGCAAAAAGTTTTTCAACATAACACAATACGGACATGTGGTGGTCGTATATACCGTCACCTTATTCATGTCTATCCCCCATTAGAACGTGAGTGTAATATCCGCATCTTTCGCAAAGCTTAAAAAGGTCGCTGCTCCAGCAACGTCTACGCCGTCGACGAACTGGTCTTTTTCAAGTCCCATGACGTCCATCGTCATTTGACAAGCGATCATTTTAACGCCAAGCTCTTGGGCCATTTTCACAAGTTCTTCAATCGATGGAACGTTCGCTTTTTGAAATCCTTCTTGAAAATGTTCTTTTCCTGCTGGCATTGGCAACTGCTTATACGTTTCTTTATGGATGAGATTCAATCCCTCAAACGTAAAGAAAATCGCTACTTCTCCATCTGTTGCCGCTGCCGCTGTGGCAATGTTAAACACTTTATACGCATCAAACAATCCACCATTTGCTGCAATAATCGCTACTTTCATCTTAACATCCTCCTTCACCATAATCATAAATACATATACAGGTATATTACCCATGCAGGTATATAATAAAATAGATCTTACAAAATGTCAACGTTCTTTATTATTTTTCCCAATAACCTAACTTTTTTCTACCTCTACAAAAGAACATCGCTACCTCTGTTGAAAGTTCTTAGCACGTTGCGCAAATTAGCATAATGAGGAATTGGCAAAGAAAATGATGAAGTATACGAAAGAAGATAGCATCTAAAAAAGTTCCGCATACCAACATTGTTTTATATGTTTAGACTATTTTCTCGATCGTTTCATCCATTCGAGCATACACCCTCATTCCCGCGCTAAACGGTAGTAGAGCAACTAACCCCATTGCCCATGTGACCCCTAGTACATCGGCAACCATTCCAGCTATAAGCGCCCCTATTGCGTATCCACTATCTCGCCAAAACCGATATACTCCCATGGCAGAAGCGCGCCAGTGTGGGGCAGCAACATCACCGATAGCTGCTTGTAATGTCGGATACACCATAGCTGTTCCTAGTCCTAAAAAGACTGCTCCGACAACCCATAAAAAAAATGGTTAACAATGAGAATGAACCAAATCGCCAATGCTTGCAACCACATTCCGTATGTGATCATCCATTTTCTCCCGATTTTATCACTTAAAGGGCTCTTCACCGAAAGTTGTACTTGACTATTTCAGAACACGCCTTCTCTGTACTTATAAGGAAAAATCAGTAAATCAGATTTTTCGTACACGGCGGCTCAAGAAAATCCCCCGCTTGTCAAGTACATGTTGTGGTGATGAACCTCTTTTATCCCAAGTTTTAAAAAAGCCATCTTTTACATCCCCTTCAAACAAAAATAAGAACGGCCATCGTTATCGCTAACCATCCTTATTCACATTTATAAATGCGTCAACAATAATCCATACACCGCTGGATGAAAATGAATAAGTTGCATGTCTATATGTTTTGTTTTCGCATACGCAAGCAACTCCTCGGATGGAATGTTCATGTAGCGGTGGCCCCATCTCGCTTTCGACAGTTTCCCAGTCAATCAAAAGAAATTTTCCATTTGGCTTCATGATTCGCTTTATTTCATCAAACGCCGCGTCCCACTCCGCAATTTCGTGAAAAACAAACGCCATTATTCCTTTATCAATGAAATGAGAAGGAAGAGGGGTTTCTGTCACATCACTAACGATATATTCAATATTTGCAACCTTTTCTTTTTCCGCATGTCCCTTCAACAGTTCAAGCATTTCAGGTTGCACGTCGATTGCATAGACAACTTCTTTTGTCGTTTTGGCCAATGGTACAGTGAAATAACCATTACCTGCACCTAAATCAGCAACGATATCACGCTGATCCATTTGTAATAAAGAAAGAACTTGCTGAGGAGAAATCAGTTCCTTCCGCTTTGGGTCTAACAGCTTTCCCGCTTTTTCTGGATTAAATCGATGTCCTGCCATTTATATCCCTCGCCTTTCATCACATATTTCTAACGCTAGCTGTTTTACACCTTTTCAACTACTTTATTCCATCATCGCTATATACCTATGTATGTATTCTACTACATACATAATGGTTTATGCAAAAAAATTCACCGCCCAATATAAAGGCGGTGAGAGAATAACCTTATTCTACTTGCTCGTCTTTTAGCCCTGCCCAAAAAGCGGCAACGATTGATAAAGCAACAACAAGAAGTGGTGCATACATGATTAAAAACGTTTGCATAGCGAAATCCCTCCCTTACACTTGTCCTTTGACATATTTTTTATCAAATAAAAATAACTTCAATAACAAAAACAACGACGGAACGAGCAAGAACAATCCAGCGATAAACGCAATGACAAGAGCAACAGCCATCGTGCGATTCGTAAAGCTGTCATAAATCGTCAAGTACGGATAAAGCAAATACGGATAATGCGAAATACCGTATGCGTAAAACGCAAACGCATATTGTAACACTAAACTAATAAACGACCAACCAAAATAACGTTTTTTTATAAGCAAGTAAAGCGATAAGACGAAAAAGAGGAACGAAACAACAAACATCCATGATACATCCATCATTTTGGTATAATGTTCCGCATTATGATGTTTTAGTTGATAAATAATGACAAGCGCGGATAAAATGGTCGGCCCGCTCCAAACAAGCGCGTATTTTCGCAACAAGTCGCGCGCTCGGTCATCCCCGGCGGCATTCGCATAATACGTTAAAAAGTTCGCCGAAATATATAACACGCTCGTCAAACTTAACAAAACAACGCTCCATGTGAACGGGCTAACGAATAACTGCTTATATAATAACGCCGGCTCTCCACCATCCATCCGCACAAATCCACCTTCTGAAATCGTGAGCACAATCGAAAGCGATGCCGGAATAAACACACCGGTCATTCCATATAGGAACATATACGCTTTATTGTCTTTTATGCCGTACGTACTAAAAGCATAATACGAACCACGAATCGCCAGCAAAATGATGGAAATGCTCGCCGGAACTAATAAAATCGTTCCGTAGTAATAGGCTGTTTTTGGAAAAAAACCGACCATGCCGACGAAGAAAAAAACGAGAAATACGTTTGTCACTTCCCACACTGGCGACAAATACCGTTGAATCACTTGATGAATAACATGCTTTTTGTTTGCTATTTCACTATATGCACTAAAAAAACCAGCGCCAAAATCGATCGATGCAACAATAATATAGCCGAATAAAAACAGCCATAATACAGAAATCCCCACTATTTCTAACGTCATGAGGACACCCCTCCTTGATTCAGCGCACGTTCTTCAAGCTCTCGCTCCACCGGATTGTTGCGAAACATTTTCGTTAACACGACTACACTAGCAATCCCCAGCACGACATAAAGAAGCGAGAAAACAACAAGCAACGTATCGACATGGGCAGACTTCGTCGCCGCTTCCGCCGTTTTCATATACCCGCGTAAAATCCAAGGCTGTCTTCCCACTTCTGTAAAATACCAACCAATTTCAATCGCAAGCATCGCAAGCGGACCTGACAACACTAACTGCATCAAAAACGATTTTTTCATCGTAAACGCTAACCCTTTTTTCATGCCTGCCCAATACAAAGCAGCAATGACCGTTAACCAAATACCAATGAGCACCATCAAATTAAACAAATAGTGAATATATAGCGGTGGCTGCTCCTCTTTCGGAATGTCATTTAATCCTGTTACTTCTGCTCCCGGCCGATTATATGCCAAAATGCTAAGGGCGTACGGGATTTTAATGGCGTTTTTCACTTCCTTGTTGTCATCTAACGTCCCGAACAAGACGAGGGGGGCATACGTGCTCGTTTCAAAATGCCATTCGGCAGCCGCTAGTTTTTCCGGCTGGTATTTCGCCAAAAACTTTCCTGATAAATCCCCAACGACAATCGTAGCAAGCGAGAAAATAAGCGCCGCTTTCATCGTCAAATGAAGTGCTTTTTTATGGTACGGATGGCGATTCCCTTTGAAAAGATGGTACGCCGCAATCGACGCTAATACAAACGCTGATGTCATGTACGCTGTCGTTAATACGTGTGCCACTTTTGTCGGCATCGCTGGCGTAAACATCGCGACAAGCGGCTGAATATTCGTAATCACACCGTTTTTCAGTTCAAATCCTTGCGGCGTATTCATGAACGCGTTGACGATCGTAATAAAGAGCGCGGAGGCCGATGAACCGATCGCCACCGGAATCAACAATAAAAAGTGCTTTTTCTGGTCGTTAAAACGATCCCACGTATATAAATAAATCCCTAAAAAAATCGCCTCGAAAAAGAACGCGAACGTTTCCATAAATAACGGAAGGCTAATCACTTGCCCCGCCAAATTCATAAAATTTGGCCATAATAGCGAAAGTTGTAGCCCGATCGCTGTACCTGTAACCACCCCGACTGCTACCGTAATGACAAACCCACGCGTCCATCGTCTCGCCAATAAAATGTAATGCTCATCCTTTTTTCGAATTCCTACCCATTGCGCAATCGCAATCATGAGCGGGACGCCAACGCCGATCGTTGCGTAAATAATGTGAAACGTAAGTGTCAACTCTGTCAATATTCGGCTAAACAACACCGGATCATAGGTGAACATCCAAACTCCTCCTTCACGAAAACAATCTTCCTATCATCGACAGCAACATAATCGAAGCGACGACAAAACTAAGCACCACTAACCGTTTTTCGTGCGTTTTCCACATTACCTTTCTCCTTTCTATCATTACCCCTGTATATAGTTCTAAAACAACAATCTCTCCTCACTCGCCACTCATATTTTGTGATATTTTTCATATAAATATTTGCACTTTAAACAGTATCGAAAACAGAGAAAACAAGCAATGGCAAAAGCGTGACGATTTTTTGTCGGTTTTATGTCTAAAAAAGCTGCCCTTACAAAAGGACAGCAAAAAAATACACGCCGAACATCGAAAGGACTAGCAGCATCAAAATAGATAAAAATAAAATGAGCGGTCTTGATGTGCGGAATGTTTGTTCATTAATTTGTTTGGCCTTTTGGAAATAGCTGATCGTTGAAAAAATAATCGTACTGATCCCCGCCAATACTGATAACGCTCCAATTCCCTGCACCGCGATATTCGGCAGCGAACGGAACGAAGATTTAATATGTAAGTTGATGATTAAAAACCCGATCCCTGTGATCGCAATCGCGGTTCGGATCCATGCCAAATACGTCCGCTCGTTAGCCAGATGCTGCTGAATATACTTTGAATCTTCCGTCATTATCCGCGTTTGTTTCTCCATTGCTTTAACCTCCTGTTTGGCAATACTCGCTTCTATTTTCATCATAACATTTTTCACCGGCAAAAATTTATCTCCTTCCCCTATTGACAAAATATTTTTGATCGTTGTAATGTTTAACATATGATGTTAGAAAATCTAACAAACAAGCGGGTGGATGATAAATGAAAAAAATCGAGGCGATTATCCGGCCAGAAAAATTAACGGAGACAATTAAAGGGCTAAAGCAAATCGGCGTGACTGGTTTTACAGTATCGCAAGTCGTCGGAAGAGGAAAGCAGAAAGATACGCAAGGAGTATATCGCGGTAAAAACTATAAAGTAACACTCCATCCGAAAGTCAAGCTAGAGATTGTTCTTTCTGACTATATGGTGGAACGGACGATTCAAACGATCGTCACTGCCGCGCAAACAGGTGAAGAAGGCGATGGAAAAGTTTTTGTTTATCCGATTTTAGAGGCTTACAACATTCGCACAGGAACGCTTGATTATGATATTGACGATTTAGCAAACCAACAGGAGGGACGTTCATGATGACGTATGTGAATACCATCTGGGTCGTTCTCGCAGCGGCGATGGTGTTGTTTATGGAAGGCGGATTCAGTTTATTGGAAGCAGGGTTAGTCCGGACAAAAAACGCCGTCAACGTGACGATGAAAATTTTTGTCGACTTAACGATCGGAGCGCTCGCGTTTTGGCTCGTTGGCTTTGGCATTATGTTCGGAAAAGATGCGTTTGGACTTATCGGCACGAATTTGTTCGGAGCGCCTGAAAATATTTCGCTTTCGCTCAAGCTGCCTAGCGCCGCGTTTGTCCTTTTTCAAATCGGTTTTGCGGTCGCATGCATCTCGATCATTTCTGGCGCCGTAGCGGAGCGCATGAATTTTAAAGCGTATGTCGTCACAGCAGCGCTTGTTTCCATGATCGTTTATCCGTTGTCTGGCCATTGGATTTGGAACAGCGACGGCTGGTTAGCAAAGTTAGGCATGAAAGATTTCGCTGGATCAGCCGCGATTCATGCGGTAGGAGGATTCGCCGCTTTCGCCATGGCAAAGCTGTTAGGTCCTCGCAAAGGTCGGTTCAATTCTGACGGCAGCGTCAACGTCTTTGCCCCAAGTAACATTCCGCTAGCTTCAGCAGGTGCGTTTATTTTATGGTTCGGCTGGTTTGCGTTTAATGCGGGAAGCACGTTGGACGCTTCGAATGCGTCGCTTGCTTCGATCGCTTTGAATACGATGTTGGCAGGCGCCAGCGGGGGCACGACAGCGTTGTTTCTAACGATGAAAAAATACGGGAAAGCAGACCCAAGTATGACGATTAACGGCGTGTTGTCGGGTCTTGTCGCCATCACAGCCGGATGCGCGTTCGTTTCCCAATGGAGCGCAATTGTCATTGGGGCGATCAGCGGAATCATCGTCATTTATGCGACGCTGCTCGTCGATTCGGTCAAGGTGGACGATCCGGTTGGTGCGGTAGCGGTGCACGGTTTCAATGGCGTGTTCGGTACGATTGCTGTCGGGTTGTTTGATACGACACAAGGCCTTTTGACAACCGGCCATGCTTCCCTTTTTGCTGTTCAGCTATTAGGTGCGGCCGTTGTGATCGTTTGGGGATTGCTCGGCGGGGTGTTTATGGCTAAAGTTTGCGAAAAAACGGTTGGATTCCGCGCAACAGAACGCGAGGAAGAAGAAGGATTGGACATGGCTTATCACGGTATTCCGGCCTACAACGAATTAGAGCGCTTCACCGATCTTCCTACCGGCTTGTATGACTTTGAAGAAACGACCGGCATTGTCGTTGCTCCAGTCAATAACAAAAAAGTGCTTGGATAAAAAGAAAAAAGGGTGCCCTTGCATAAAGGGGCGCCCTTTTTTATATATACTTCCGATGCACCGTTTTTCCGTCATACGTAAACAACACCGGTTTATTTTCCACCATCGTTTCCATATGCACCGTACGGCCCCATAGATGGTAAATGTACGGCAGCACTTTTTCTAAATATTTAATATCAAGTTCAATGCCTTCGTACCAATGTTTTAAATAAAGCTCGCCATTTCTCATATAATCGCCGTCATTGACAGTAATATACGGGAATCCGCCGTTGACGCGCATGCTCACTAACTGATCACGAACGTTTTCCCAATTTTTATCGACAATTTTATAATCTTTCCCTTGCTTTTGGAACAAATACATATCTTCGCGCATGACAAGCTCTTTCGTTAAATAATTGCGAAGAAACGAAATATCGGAATCAAGCTCACGCACTTCGAAAATTTTCTCTCTTCCCGAACCCGGCTTCACCCCTCTTCGCTTCATTTCTTCCGTCGGGTTGTTCCACCGCTCTTCAATGTCCTCAAAAATTTTCAACCCTAAATAATATGGATTAATGCTCGTGCGCGATGGTTGCACTACCCCTGCATTCAACTTTGCAAACTCAATCGCCTCATCGCTCGTTAAATCCATCTCTCGCAAAATGCGCTGATGCCAATACGAAGCCCATCCTTCGTTCATGATTTTTGTTTCCAGCTGCGGCCAAAAATAAAGCATCTCTTCACGCATCATCGTCATAATGTCACGCTGCCAGTCTTCGAGTTCACGGCTGTATTCTTCAATGAACAACAGCACATCTTTTTCCGGCTGCGGCGGGAATTTCCGCCGTTTTTTGCGCGGAGGCAGTGCCGTCTTGTTCTTTTTGTCAAGCGACCATAAATCGTCATACGGGCTCGGCTTCACTTGCTCTTCTTCTTCATATACTTCTGTATCCTCAAGTGTCCACGATAGCTTCGGCCGCAAAAGCGACGGGTCAATATGTTCTTGAATCGCCAAGACTGCATCTAAAAATTTCTCTACTTCCAATTTTCCATATTGATGCTCATACTGTTTAATCCGTTCCGCTGTTGCCGCCATGCTTTCAACCATGTCGCGTTTCGTGTTGCTGAAGCGAATATTGTTTTTGAAAAAGTCGCTATGGGCCAATACGTGGGCGACAATCAGCTTATTTTGAATCAGCGAATTGGAATCCAACAAAAAAGCGTAGCACGGGTCGGAATTAATAACTAATTCATAAATTTTACTAAGTCCTAAATCGTAATGAAGCTTCATTTTATAAAACTGTTTGCCGAAACTCCAATGGGAAAAGCGTGTTGGCATTCCGTACGCCCCGAATGTATAAATGATATCCGCCGGACAAATTTCATAGCGCATCGGATAAAAATCCAGTCCAAACCCTTCCGCAATTTCCGTAATTTCCGCAATCGCCCGCTCCAACGCCTTCAACTCATCCTGTTTCATTCACATCCCCCCTTTACCTCAATGTATGAACAAGAGGGGGATTTGATACGCAAAAAGGATAAAACACCACAAAAGCGTGGTGTTCTCGCAGTTTAATGCTCCTGTAAGCTCGAAACGGATACGCGTTGTTTGTTATTTGGCGCGTGTAACGGATGAATTAAAGCGGTGCCGTTTTGCTCATCCACTTGTTCAATGTATATGCGTTCTCCGTTGTACGTGACATTTGCCATCACCGGTGAAGCAGCAATTTCTTGTGCGCGTTTTGCGTTCATGAGCATAGCCTCCTTTTGCGTGATAACAGTTATAATATTCGTTATTACCCGCTTAAATATACGCATAGCAAAGAACCTAAAATAACATGCTAAGAAGGGAGATGATCGCCTTGACACAATCAAAACGGCAAAAAGAGCGGCAATGGACGGTGCGCAAACAAGCGAAAAACCCGCCGCATGAAAAAGCAAAGTCGTTCGAACAATTAGGCAAAGAAGAAAAATAATATTCATTCCCCCGCTTTCCGTCCATCGGAGCGGGTTTTTTATAGCACTGCTTCCTTTGTCGCGCTTAGTGGTTTATAATAAATAGCGACGAATAGTAAAGTGCGGTGATTCAATGGAACAGCATTTGCATCATTTTATCGAGCAATTCGGCTACATCGGCATTATAATCGCCCTCGCTGGGGGAATCATTGGCCTTCCTGTGCCTGACGAAGTATTGCTGACTTACGTCGGATATAACGTTTCAACCGGCACGATGTCTTACTCGCTTGCACTGACATGCAGCTTTGCCGGAGCGCTGTTAGGCATTACGATCAGCTATTATTTAGGCATCCGATTAGGGCTTCCTTTTTTGCATAAATTCGGTCCGAAAGTGCATATTACCGAAAAAAGAATCGAGCAAACGAAAACGCTTTTTACGAAAATGGGACCGTTCGTCTTGTTTATCGGCTACTTTATCCCAGGCATCCGCCACGTTTCTGCCTTCCTTGCAGGGATTAACGAATATCGCTTCAAAAAATTTGCGACATTTGCCTATACTGGTGCCTTCTTTTGGGTCTTTACGTTTATTACATTAGGAATGACATTAGGGAGAGATTGGAAAATAGTCAGGTACTATGCCGAGCATTACAGCATCTATCTCATCCCGTTACTTATCATCGTTGCAATCATCGGTATCTTTTTTTATTCACGAACAAAAAAGCACCTCCCTCATAAGTGAGCAAAGTGAGCACCGTTTTCGCCTAAAAACGGTGCTCACTTATTTAAGAAGGTAGCTCATTTTTTGGATACGTTTCTGTTAGAATCCCCATAAACGTGCCAAATCCGAACATAAACATCGACGCACCCATAATTCCTAAACTAACAATTGTTAAGAAAAAATCTGAATTGTAAGCGTTTGCGATAAAACTTAGCAAAAATAACGAAAATCCAACAATTAATCCGACAGACGCAATCATTTTACACATTTGTGTAATTGCTTTTCCTTCATTCCGTTCTTTCATCGCTATCATCTCCTTTCTTTAAAGATAATACTTTTGTCACAAAATCGCAACATTTTCATTTACACATTTGTTTTATTTTCATTTATAATTTATTTTTTGGCTCATCGCGCAACATTTACAACGCAAAAAACAAATAACGCACCACAAACTAACGATAGCTCCTCAATGAAGGAGGCAGGCACATGAATACAATCGATTACGATAAAGCGCTATACTACACGCATCGATCTGAATGGGACAACTTGCTTATTTTAATGGTTCGCACGAAAGATGACTTGCTTTCGAAAAAAATCGAGCATTTTCTCCACGCCTATAATTTTGAACATGACTACTCCGTCATCCAAAAACGACTAACCGCCCTTTTGCGCTATATCGATCACGCTTTAGAAACAAACGCGCACAACGAAGCAATAGAACAACACGCTTATTATTAACAAAAAAGGAAGGGGTTCCCTTCCTTTCACTTTCTACACCTGTTTCGCCGGCATGTTTAAGTAATCATGCACCCGTTTCATCACACTTTGCGATAATTTCTCAAGCAGTTGTTCGCTGTCCGATAACGAACGACCTTTCACACCAAAATACACTTTCGCTTTCGGCTCTGTTCCAGAAGGGCGCAAGCAAAACCATGAGCCGTCTTCGAGCAAATACTTTAATACGTTCGACTTCGGAAGCGTAATCACCGTTTTTTCTCCTTTTGTCATATCGATGCGTTCGCTCGTTTGATAATCCTCAATCGCCACAATTTTCTTTCCTGCCATTTCTGTCGGCGGCTGTTCACGGAAAGAAGCAAGTAGCCCTTGAATTTGTTCCGCTCCTTCTTTTCCTTTTAGCGTTAACGATTGTAGCCCCTCGCGATAATAGCCGTATTGTTCAAACAGCTGCATTAGTCCTTCGTACAACGACATCCCTTTCTTTTTATAAAAAGCGCATACTTCCACCGCTAGGACGGCCGCTTGAATCGCATCTTTGTCGCGGGCAAAGTCGCCAATTAAATAGCCGTAGCTTTCTTCATAGCCGAATTGAAACGCATATTGCCCTGTTTGTTCATACTCTTTTATTTTTTCGCCGATAAATTTAAACCCTGTTAACGTATCAACCGTCGTTAACCCAAACGAGGACGCAATATCACGCCCGAATTCGGACGTAACGATCGTTTTCAATACGACGCCGTTCTCCGGAAGCGTTCCTTGTTTCTGCTTTTGTGACAAAATATAATGGAGCAATAAGCCGCCTGTCTGATTGCCTGTTAAGACGACATATTCGCCCGCTTCGTTTTTAACCGCAATCCCTAGCCGGTCGGCATCCGGATCGGTAGCGATTAACAAATCGGCATCGATTTCTTTTCCGACGTGAATCGCCCGTTCAAATGCTGCGTGTTCTTCTGGATTTGGCGATTTTACGGTAGAAAAATTCGGATCCGGCAGCTCTTGCTCTTTCACAACAACTACGTTTTGATAACCGAGCGCTTCTAAAGCGCGGCGCACTAGCTTATTAGCCGTACCGTGAAGCGGGGTAAACACAACCTTTACATCTACTTGTTGCGAAAGCTCTCGATTAAGCGAAAGCGTTTTGAGCTTTTCTATATACGCTCGGTCGACAGCTTCGCCGATCATTTGAATCAGCCCTTTTTCCTTTAGCACCGCTTCGTCTTCCACCGCAATCGTTAGTTCATTTTCTACTTCATTTACATAGCGGATTACTTCATCCGCACTCTCCGGAGGAAGTTGCCCGCCGTCTTCTCCATATACTTTATAACCGTTATATTCCGGCGGATTATGGCTCGCGGTGATGACGATCCCAGAAAACGCCTTTAAATAACGGACCGCAAACGAAAGCTCTGGCGTCGGGCGCAATTCGTCAAACACATATGTTCGAATTCCGTGAGTCGCCAGCGTTTTTGCTGCTTCCATCGCAAACTCCGGCGATTTATGGCGTGAATCGTAAGCGATGACCACCCCACGTTGTTTCGCGTCTGTGCCAAATGACTCTATGTATCGTGCCAATCCTTCAGAGGCTTTACGCACCGTATAGACGTTCATCCGGTTCGTTCCCGGTCCGATCTCTCCGCGCATGCCTCCTGTGCCAAATTCTAAATTTTTATAAAAACAATCTTCGAGCCATTTTTCGTCGCTGCTTCGTTGTTCCAGCACCGCTCTTAACTCTTCATCTAAATGCTCGTAAGCCATCCACTGTTCATACTTGTCTCTCCAACCCAAGCCAAATCCCTCCAAATCATCGTTCCCTTATTGTTGTATTCGTCATTATGATACGATATTCCTTTCGTAAAAAAAAGCAAATATTCGTCTAGTTACAAAAAAAGGATGCCACATTGATCAATGTAGCATCCTCTTACAGTTACGCTTGCGGCTGAGACGGTTCGGAAATGTTCGTTAACGCCTGTTCTGCCGCTTCGTCATACGCATGATTCGTCGCGATATCACCTAAAGCGACAATCCCGCGCAGCTGGTTATTTTCGACGATCGGCAAGCGGCGAATTTGATGTTGCGCCATCACGTTGGCCGCTTCTTGAACGCTCATATTCGGCGTTCCTGTGACAACGTTAATCGACATTACTTGCGAAACCGGAATGGAAGCATTTTTCCCTTGTGCCGTCGTCCGAAGCGTAATGTCACGGTCCGTAATCATTCCTTTCACTTGACCGTTTTCGACGACAGGAAGAGCGCCAATATTTTTTTGGCTCATTAATTGCGCAGCTTCTTGAACGGTTTGGTTCGGAGAAACTGTTGCCACGTTCGTTGTCATAATGCTTTCAACAGTGTTATTGTTCAATGTAATCCTCTCCTTTCACCGATTAGTTTCACCGCTTTTTGCGGACATATAGGTAGAAAATAATGTTTGCATTGTTCGAATTGCCAGTGGAAAAAATAAAAACGGACGACTTCTCGCTGAAATCGCCCGATGAACGTTTATTGCAATTTGTATACACGCGCTTCCCACGGCCGTAAGCGAATTTCGTAGAGATCTTCTTTCTCGTCGACATCGTAGTTGCTAATGAGCAATTGTTTTGCCGAATATGTAATGTGTTCCGGCAGCCGGAAAATCGGCGTTTCACTCGAAAAATTTGTGATGACAACGAGCTTTTCTTTACCAAGCGTACGCGTATACGCGTAAATCAATGGATCGTCTTCTAAAATTAAATCGTACGTACCGTACACAATAATATCGTGTTGTTTGCGAAGTTGAATGAGCTTTTTATAATAATGGAAAACAGAGTTGGGATCTTCCATCGCCACTTTAGCGTTTATTTCTTTATAATTCGGGTTCACTTGAATCCACGGCGTTCCCGTTGTAAATCCTGCATGTTCGCTATCGTCCCATTGCATCGGAGTACGAGCGTTATCGCGACCTTTATAATAAATTTTTTCCATAATCGTTTTTGGGTCTTCGCCATTTTCCACGATCCGTTCGTTATACATATTAAGCGTTTCAATATCACGATAATCGTCAACCGACGGGAAACGAACATTGGTCATCCCCAGTTCTTCCCCTTGATAAATGTACGGCGTTCCTTGCATCATATGCAAAAATGTTCCAAGCATTTTTGCCGACTCGACGCGATACGTTCCGTCATCGCCAAAACGCGATACCGCTCGCGGCTGGTCATGGTTGTTTAAATAAAGGCTGTTCCATCCTTTCCCTTCTAACTCTTTTTGCCATTTGGTCATCGTCTTTTTCAAATCGGCTAGCGTCCATGGCCGAATATCCCATTTTCCACCTGGTCCTGAATCAAGGTCGACATGTTCAAATTGAAATACCATATTTAGTTCATGGCGCTCAGGATCGGTGTATAAAATCCCTTCTGCCGGTGTCACGCCCGGCGTTTCGCCAACGGTCATCACGTCGTACTTCGATAACACTTCCCGATTCATTTCTTGCAAAAATTCATGGACGCGTGGTCCATTCATAAAATATCGGCCGCCCCACGCGTACTTTTTCCCTGTTTGTACTTCTCCGTCTGGCAATCCCGGCACTTTTGAAATCATGTTAATAACATCCATTCGGAACCCGTCGACACCTTTATCAAGCCAAAATTTCATCATATCGTACACTTCACGGCGCACGTTCGGATTCTCCCAGTTTAAATCCGGCTGCTTTTTCGAAAATAGATGCAAATAATATTCACCTGTCGCTTCATCGTACTCCCATGCCGAGCCGCTAAAATGGGACTCCCAGTTATTTGGCTCTCTCCCCTCTTTTCCAGGGCGCCAAATATAGTAATCGCGATACGGGTTGTCTTTTGATTTTCGCGATTCAATAAACCATGGGTGTTCGTCTGATGTGTGGTTGACGACTAAATCCATCACTAGCTTAATGCCGCGGTTATGCATTTCTGCGATCATTTCTTCCCAATCAGCCATCGTACCAAACTCGTCCATAATGCCGCGGTAGTCGCTAATGTCATACCCGTTGTCATCGTTGGGCGACTGATACACAGGCGACAACCATACAACATCCACGCCAAGTTCTTTTAAATAGTCAAGCTTCGAAATAATGCCGCGAAGATCGCCGATTCCGTCACCATTAGAATCTTTAAAGCTGCGCGGATAAATTTGGTACACCACCGCTTCTTTCCACCACTTGCGTTCCATGCCCTCACTCCTATCTTTATGTATGAAAACGATTTCACATTTATAATTTTACTACAAATTGCCGCCAATGACTACAAATTTTACAACTCCCTTCGCCTCAACTATAATGAATTTTATAGAAAAGGTGGGGAGAATTTCGTATGCATCGGAAAGAAAACATGTTAGAAAATTGGCTGATCGCTGCATGGGGCGTTTCGTTGATCGCCACACTCGGAAGCCTCTATTTTTCCGAAGTGATGAAGTTTATCCCGTGCGATCTTTGCTGGTTCCAGCGCATCTTTATGTACCCGCAAGTCATTCTTTTAGGATTGGCGGCAATCCGCAAAGAGTATGGCATCGCCCGCTATAGTTTGGCGCTATCGGTCATCGGTGGAACGATTTCACTGTATCATTATTTGATTCAAAAAGTTCCGTTTTTCCAAGACCATGCGATCGTATGCGGCCGCATTCCGTGCACAGGCGATTACATTAACTGGCTCGGGTTTATTACCATTCCGTTTTTGGCGCTGACATCCTTTATCATCATTAGCGTATTAAGCATGCTCATGATTCGGACGTGGAAAGAAGGGAAAGTACATTGAAAAAAATTCTTATTTTTGGCACCGTCATCATTGCTTTATTTATCACCATTTCATGGATCACATCTTACCAGCAAAAAGAAAAAGCGCAAAACAATCCGTATAAAAAGGTGGAACTGAATCCGGCGACCGTCGCCCAACTAGATGACCCTAACTATCAAAATATCATTTTGCCGGATGAACTGGCGAAAAAGCTGGCAAATCATGAAACGGTAACAGTATATTTTTACAGTCCTACTTGCCCTCACTGCCATAAAACAACACCGATTGTCGTTCCAATGGCGAAAAAAATGGGCATTGATTTAAAACTGTTCAACTTGCTTGAGTTTGAAGACGGCTGGGACACTTATCATATCGACGGAACCCCGACGATCGTCCATTTTGAGAAAGGAAAAGAAATCAAACGGATTGACGGCTATCACGAAGAAAATGTCTTCCGTGACTGGTTTGAGTCCATTAAGAAAAGATGAGGCGACTGCCAGTAACGATTTAAGTATGCAAAAAGGGCTCACATTCAGAGCCCTTTTTACATGATCCAATCAGTCGCCGGCGGTGAGTACATGCTGAAAATAAACGGACGTTTCTCGCGGAATTGATCAATCGTAAACGGAAAAGCAATGCCATACTGTTCTAAGAGGCGGACATTCCGCTCAAACAGATGGCGGTATTCTTCGTTCAGCCCATTTGCTTCTATACACTCGATGATCGTTAATAACGATTGTAACGAAGAAATCATTTGAAACGCTTCTCTCATCGTGCCATTATAACGGTCTAACGATACGGAAAGAACGTTTAACTGTTCAAACTCACGAATTTGTTCGTCATCAAAATAACAGGGAAACACATGGCTATAAAACTGTTGAATTAACCCTTCTACATATTCTTCCTGTTCTCTCGTCGCTGCATTCATCACTCTCAATGCTACATACCACCTTTTTGTCCTATTGCCACACATATGATACTATGAGTTTATCATAGAGAACAAATCATTAGCGGTAGAAAGTATTTCCACTATCACAAAGGAGAGAAACGATGCTTACGGTTCGAAAAGGAGAATGGATTGAATTTGCGGGCGTTTCTGCGTGGTGCGGGCAAACGCTTGAGTCTTTTTTGAAAGAAACGTGGGGCGCGCCGAAAAAGTGGATACACCAGCTTCGCATGGAAAAAGGCGTAAAAGTGAACGGAGAAACCGTTTCATGGCAGACCGTCCTGCAAAAAAGGGATCGCTTGCAATTATGGCTGTACAAACCTGAAGCGTCCGACATCGAGCCGGAATATCAGGAACTTGATATTTTATGGGAAGATGAACATGTATTCGTCATTAATAAAAAAGCAGGGGTGGACGTGCACCCGACTGCTCCGAACGAAACAGGTACGTTAGCCAATGCGGTGGCGTTCTATCTACAGTCAGACGGGATTTTCACGAAAGTACGCCACGTTCACCGCCTCGACCGAGATACATCTGGCGCGATTTTATTTGCCAAACATGCTTTATCCGCTGCGATGCTCGACCGTTTGCTTGAAAAAAGGCAAATCAAACGAACATATATCGCACTTGTTCACGGCATCATCAAAAAAACAAACGGAACGATCCATGCTCCGATCGGTCGTGACCGTCACCATCCAACGAGAAGAAGGGTGTCCAAAACAGGAGACGATGCCATTACCCACTATCGCGTGCTTGAAACGTTCGCAAACTCACAAACGTCGCTCGTCGAGTTGACATTAGATACAGGACGCACGCATCAAATTCGCGTGCATATGAGCTACATCGGCCACCCTCTGGTCGGAGATGTGCTATACGGTGGAAGCGGAGAATTCCATCGTCAAGCGCTCCATGCGATAAAATTGTCCTTTCCGCATCCGTTTACAAACGAAATAATTACATGTATCGCTCCATGCACGGATGGGATCTTCCCGTCCACTTTGTATCAGTAAAAAAACAAGGCAGCCTCTCATCGCTGCCTTGTTCGATCTCAATAGTCAACTCCTAAAATTACGAGTGTCCGAGCGCTTGGTTCAATGAACTTGTGCCTCTTCATCTTCTGCAAGCATTTCATTTTCTGCTTCAGGTTCTTTTTTTGTTACTTCGATCGTTTTTACATGGTGTCCATCCATTTCAAGCACTTTCAATGAATAGCCATCGATGTCTACACAATCTCCTACTTTAATATCGTAATGCTCAGTTAAAATCCATCCCCCAATCGTATCGACATCGGTATCATCGATGGATAATCCAAACAAATCATTCACTTCGCTAATGAGAACCTTACCGTCGATGATCGTATGCGTATCGTCGATTTTTTGGATCATCGGCGTTTCATCGACATCAAATTCGTCCTGAATTTCGCCTACGATTTCTTCTAAAATATCCTCGACTGTGACAAGCCCTGACGTACCGCCATATTCGTCCACTAAAATGGCCATATGAATCCGCTCTTTTTGCATTTTGACAAGCAAATCGTGGATCGCTATCGATTCGATGACCTGAATAATTGGACGGATGTAATCTCTTAACTCCTTTGCCTCTGATGGATTTGTCACAAGATCCGTAAATATTTCTTTCACGTTCACTAGGCCAAGAACATGGTCTTTATCGCCATCAATCACAGGATAGCGCGTATATTTTTCTTCCTTAATAATGTCAAGGTATTCCTTTACGGAATGATGAATATCGAGGGCTACAATTTCTTTGCGCGGCACCATAATCTCTTTCGCCACCCGATCATCAAAGCGGAAAATGTTGTTCACATATTTATATTCGGACTGGTTAATTTCCCCGCTTTTATAACTTTCTGATAAAATTAAGCGCAACTCTTCCTCCGAATGGGCGAGTTCATGTTCAGAGGCCGGCTTTAGTCCGAACACACTTGTAACGATGCGCGCAGATGTATTGAGCGTCCAAATAAACGGGTACATGACTTTATAAAATAAAATCAACGGTTGCGCCGTCAATAATGTAATGGCTTCGGCTTTTTGAATGGCAAGCGTCTTCGGTGCCAATTCCCCGACAACAACGTGTAAAAACGTGATGCTCGCAAAAGCGATCGTAAATGACAACACGTTAGCAAGAGACGGCGATACATGAAACCGCTCAAATAAAGGCAGCAATATTCTTTCGACTGTCGGTTCCCCTAGCCACCCTAATCCTAAAGATGTAATCGTAATCCCTAGCTGATTGGCTGACAAATATTCATCTAGATTGGAAATGACTTTTTTCGCTGCGATCGCCCGCTTATTTCCTTCGCTAATCAATTGATCAATTCTTGAAGCGCGCACTTTGACAATGGCAAATTCAGACGCCACGAAAAAGCCTGTGATCGCAATTAATAACGCTACCATCAATAAACTAAATATGTCCAATTGGTTTCCACACACGTTATTCGCGCGCGGATCACACCTCCTACGAGACGGATTGTATTTTAATCTTCATCACTGCTTTGAGTAAAAATGAGGATATATTTTAGCAATTCCAACACGGAAATCAAGGCGGCAGCGACGTACGTTAACGCAGCAGCCCCAAGCACTTTATTGACACCACGCTCTTCTCCAGGATAAATGATTCCTTCCGCCAACATAAACTTTTTCGCTCTTGAACTTGCGTTAAACTCAACCGGAAGCGTAATGAGCTGAAAAGCAACCGCAAATGAAAAGAAAATAATGCCAAGTCCAAGAAGCGAGAACTGTTGGAATAAAAATCCTGCTAACAACAAAAACGGTGCCACTCCAGATGTGAAATTGACAACTGGAAACATGCGATGACGAAGCACTAATGCTCCATATGACTGCTTATGTTGCACCGCATGACCGACTTCATGAGCCGCGACCGAAATCGCCGCGATTGACCGACCATAATAGACCGGCTCAGACAAGCGGACGGTGCGCGAAACCGGATCATAGTGGTCCGTTAATCTTCCCGGCACCACTTCAACAGGTACATGGTAAAGCCCGTTGCGATCTAAAATCATTCTTGCCACTTCTGCACCTGTTAAGCCAGAAGAAGCTGGTACCTCTGACCATTTTTGAAAATTGCCTGATACTTTAAACTGCGCCCATAAAGAAATCCCAAACGCAATGATAATTAAAAAATCCATTGGATGAAAAAACATTCATAAACCCTCCGTTAATTTTCGTATAACATACTTTAGAATATGTTTATACTAATAGTTATTTTACTGTACAACTCCTTTTCCCGTCAAACAAAGCCCTCTTTAATCTTTAGTATGCAAAAAACGAATACATATACAAATTCCTTTTTATTGCAAAAAAAGAGGCCCCAACTTATTTGAAGCCTCTTTTTGCTTATTTAGAAATCAAAATTATCTGGGTCTGGGCCGATTCGCTGATCTTTATTTAACGAATCGATCGCTTTCATTTCCTCTGCCGTCAGCTCAAAATCGAAAACATCCGCATTTTCTTTAATCCGATGAGGAGTTACAGATTTTGGAATAGTCACGACTTCATGTTGCAAATCCCAGCGAAGGATCACTTGTGCCGGCGTTTTGCCGTATTTTTTGCCGATTTCCACTAACACCGGTTCGTTGAGCAGTTCGCCTCCGCGCATGAGCGGCGACCACGCTTCTAATTGAATGTCATGTTCCTTGCAAAATACATGAAGCGCTTTTTGCGTCAGGCGCGGATGGTATTCGACTTGGTTTACCATCGGCTTAATTTCGCAATCCGCCATAATATCTTCTAAGTGGTGAATTTGGAAATTGCTCACGCCAATCGCGCGGACTCGGCCGTCTTTATACAGCTTTTCGAGCGCTTTATACGTTTCTTTATACTTCCCTTTGACAGGCCAATGCACTAAATATAAATCGACATAATCCATTCCTAGTTTTTGCAAACTTGCTTCAAACGCTTTTAATGTCGTGTCGTATCCTTGATCCGAGTTCCATACTTTTGTCGTAATAAACAATTCTTCCCGCGGCACTCCGGATTCTTTAATCGCTCGGCCGACCCCTTCTTCATTTTGGTAAAACGCCGCTGTATCAATATGGCGATAGCCTACTTCAATCGCCGTTTTCACCGCTTGAACGACTTCTTCACCTTCTTGTACTTTATATACACCTAATCCAAGCCACGGCATTTTCACACCGTTATGTAATGTGGCAGCATCTTTTAAGCTTTTCATTCGCTCTCCTCCTCCCAAATTTGTATATTTTTATTATCGCTCTTCTTCATTCTAAAAAGCAAAAAATACGTCTTGAGAATTCAAAAAATAAAAAAGGAGACGAACAATCGCCTCCTTGCTAGAACAAAATCAAGCTGTACAACGCCGCAATGACAAACCGATAAATCGCAAATGGCGTCAATTTGACTTTTGAAACAAAACGCAGGAAAAATTTAATCGCCAAAAGTGCAACTAAAAATGCTGTAACAAAGCCAATTGCAAAAATAGGAACATCGTGTGCTGATAAAGATGAATAACTTTTTAACAAGTCCAATCCGCTTGCCGCTACCATCATCGGTACAGCAACAATAAACGAAAACTCCGCTGCTGTTTTCCGGTCTGTTCCAACGAGCAATCCTCCAGAAATGGTTGATCCTGACCGAGAGAAACCAGGCCATAGTGCCAAACATTGAAAGACACCGATGCTAAACGCTTGTTTATAAGAAAGCGTATCGAGACTTGTTGCGGTAATAGTCGACCGTTTCTTTTCCGCAAAAATCATTAACAAACCGCCGGCAACAAGACCAATTAATACCGTGTACGGGGAAAATAAATATGTTTTAATGGCATCATGCAAAATAAGCCCTAATACAATTGCCGGAAGCATCGCTAAAATGATATGGAAAAGATTTAAGCTCTTTTCTTCCTTATTTTCTTTCATAAGTCCAAAAAGATTGAAAAATCGTTTCCAGTACACAACGACAACGGCCAAAATCGAACCGAGCTGAATAAAAATTTCAAACGTTTTCGCTTGCTCTCCTTTAAAATTGATTAGTTCCCCTGTCAAAATTAAATGACCTGTCGAAGATACTGGAAGAAACTCAGTTAATCCTTCTACCATTCCCATAATGATAGCTGAGATATAATGCCACAACATCGCTACACCTCGATCATTTTTACTTTATCCGTACTTTGTTACAGTACAACAATAGAAATTGTTCCGTCAATATCGTTTTCTAAATACCGATATCATTGAACCATATACCTATGAAGAACAGCTAACAAAAAGTTAAAAAATTTCTCATAAAAAAAGATGAGGAACTATTCTCCCCATCTTTTCAATCTTTATTGTTGTCCGTTTTTCACCCATTGCGCTACTTGGATGGTACGTTTCGCTTGATGTTTAACAGCCGCTTCGGCATTCTCGAGAATGTTGCCGTTTTGGTCAACCGTGACGCTCGTGCCGTATGGATTTCCTCCGCCAGCAAAAATCGATGAATCTGTATAGCCAGGTGCAGCCACAATAGCACCCCAATGGTACATCGTTGTATATAATTGTAAAATTGTTTGCTCTTGACCGCCATGAGGGTTTTGCGCGCTAGCCATCGCACTGACGACTTTATTGACTAATTTTCCTTGGAACCAAAGCCCTCCTGTCGTATCTAAAAACTGCTTTAATTGGGAAGGCACGTTTCCGAAGCGTGTCGGCACGCTGAAAATGATCGCATCGGCCCATTCTAAATCGTTTAATGTCACCGTTGGAACATCTTTTGTCGCTTCCAGATGCGCTTTCCATGCTGGATTTGATTCGATCGCTTCTTGCGGCGCAAGTTCAGGTACTTTTAAGACTCTGACTTCTGCCCCTGCTTCTTTTGCTGCTTCTTCCGCCCATTTTGCTAATTTGTAGTTTGTGCCTGTCGAGCTGTAATAAATAATCGCTAAATTCACATTTGCCATTTTCATTCTCCCCTTTTGAAAAGTTTATGAATACTCACTGATCTAAGGAAGATCAATGAGCATCAAACGTGTGTCAGCATCGGCGGCTATTTTTAATTGAGGCGTTTCGGTTATTCTTGCCGAATCCCGTTTATATAGTTTGACCTCATCGTTTACTGTTAATTCCCCTTCAATGATAAAAAGGAAAATGCGCCGGCCGCTCTCTTGCGTGAATACGATTTCTTTTCCAGCTTCTAAATTCGATAAATAAATCGTTAAATCTTGATGGATGTGTGCAATGTTGGGCGACTGTGGATTTTTTGTCACTACAGGCAACAATTGATTTTTTAATTTGCTTATATCAAAGTCGGTTCTTTCATAGGATGGGGCAAGTCCATGCCTCTCAGGTAAAAACCATAATTGCAAAAGATTTACATCTTCTGTTGCTGACGGGTTCACTTCAGAATGAACTATTCCGGTTCCTGCTGACATCCGCTGAATGCCGCCGAACGTCGTAATCGCTTCATTTCCTAAGCTGTCTTGATGTTTTAACTGTCCGCTAAGCACGATCGAAACAATTTCCATTTCTTGATGTGGATGCGCCCCAAATCCGCGCAGCGGTTTAATCACATCATCGTTCAACACGCGCAAAGGGCCAAAATTCATATTGTTCGGATCAAAATATTCAGCAAACGAAAAACTAAAATACGTATCTAACCAGCCATGATTGGCGTGATACCGCTCATTGGCGGGATATACTCGAATCAATAAATCCACATCCTTCCATTACACAGAAATCTTGAATTCAAGATAATAGCTTATAATTCATTAATTTTTAATTCAAGATTTATTATATAAAAACATGATGTCATTGTCAACCATTCATTCTTTTAATAAAAAATGGACAGCTATACGAGCTGCCCTTATTTCGCTACTGTCATATTCGTTTGTTGCAATGTTGATTCTGCTGTAGGATGAAACTCGTTTTCCATTTTCGAAACAACGACCGTTGCGACACCGTTTCCAATCAAATTCGTAATCGCACGCGCTTCCGACATAAAGCGATCGACACCGAGAAGGAGCGCGATTCCCTCGACTGGAATCATCGGGAATGCCGCCAATGTTGCGGCTAATGTAATAAATCCAGAACCTGTTACTCCGGCTGCCCCTTTTGATGTTAACATTAACACCCCGAGCAACGTAAGTTCTTGCCATATCGTCAAGTCAATGCCGTATGCCTGGGCGATAAACATCGCTGCCATCGAGAGATAAATTGATGTCCCGTCCAAATTGAACGAATATCCTGTCGGGATCACAAGGCCGACAACGGATTTAGAGCACCCGTATTTTTCGAGTTTCTCCATCATTTTTGGCAGCGCTGACTCTGATGAAGACGTTCCTAATACAAGCAAAATTTCGTCTTTAATATAAGCTATAAATTTAAAAATGCTGAATCCATAAAATTTGGCAATTGCCCCTAACACAACAACGATAAATAAAAACATCGTCGTATAAACAGAACCCATTAATTTTCCAAGCGCTACTAAAGATCCTAATCCAAACGTTCCAATCGTATAAGCCATCGCGCCGAAAGCAGCGATCGGAGATACTTTCATCACCATATTTACAATACCAAAGAAAATATCGGTTAATCTTTCAAACAACGACACAACTGGTTTCGCTTTTTCCCCTAACGCAGCAGTCGCCAATCCAAATAACACGGCAAAGAACAGAATCGGCAGCAATTCCCCTTTCGCCATTGCTCCAACGACATTATCCGGGATGATGCCGAGCAAAAATTCAATCGCACCATGGTTGGCAGCCTCTGCTTGCTGCGTATATTGCGAAATGTCACCGCCTTTTACTGCGGCTGTATTAAATCCTTCGCCTGGTTTCACAAGATTCACCACAATAATCCCAATCGCTAAAGCAAACGTGGTGACGATTTCAAAATAAATAAGCGCTTTGCCTCCAATCCGTCCTACCTTTTTTAAGTCTCCCATATTTCCAATACCGATTACAACCGTAAAGAAAATGATTGGGGCAATGACCATTTTAATTAACTTAATAAAACCATCTGCCAACACTTTTAATTGCGTTCCAAATTCGGGAAACGAAAAACCTACAATAATCCCTAAAATAATACCGGTAATGACTTGAACAGTTAAATTTTTAAACGTGATTCTCATTTCTCTTTCTCCCCCTTTATTTTGATAACGCTTTCAAATTAATAACCCCTTTGCTGATTCCATGTTAACGAATCTTTAAAAAAATATGAACATTACGTTAATATTGGTCGTTTTGTTCATTTTGGTCTCAACATTTAAAAAGATAAAAAAGCTGAGCGTTTTTTTTCACTCAGCTTCTTTCATTTGACGCAAAAGTTCGCTTCCGAATTCCCGTTCAAACTCTTTATATAAAGGGGCAAATTTTTGTTTCCATGTTTCTCGTTCCTTTTTCGTTAATTCGTAAATGTGCATTCGTTTATTTTGTTTCATTTGCGCCAATTCTTCCTCGTTTTGCAGCTTTGACTGTTTTAAGTTCCAAATCGTCGTTTCCTGTATCGCTTCCATTATTTTTTCTTGAATGTCTTTTGGTAAACGATACCAAAACGCTTTGTTGACCATCACAGCATAACCGAGATATCCGTGATTGCTGATCGTCAAATACGATTGAAACTGATAAAATCCTTTTGAATAAATATTGGAGATCGTGTTTTCTTGTCCGTCGAATTTATGCTTTTCTAACGACTCGTACACACGATTAAAGGGAACAACGACCGGTGTTGCACCTAAAAGCTGAAACTGTTTTTCAATCACTTCGCTCGGCATCACCCGAATTTTTAAACCGGAAAAATCGGACGGCTCCACAAGAAGATGACGATTGCTCGTCATTTGCTTAAATCCATTCCCCCATAGAGCCAATCCTTTGATTCCCTTTTCTTCTAACATCGCTAATAACTTTTTTCCAACCTCCCCTGTAAACACTTTCTCCACATCGCTATAGTTTTCAAAAATAAACGGCAAATCAAGTACTTGCCACTCTGGAATCAGCTGCGTCACTTTTGACACCGAGGGAGCAATCATTTGCACATCTCCGCGCAACAGCGCATCGATTTCCTCTTCATCTGAGTACAACGACCCGTTTGAAAACACCTCCACTTTGACGCGCCCATTTGTCTTTTCTTCCACCAGTTGAGCAAATTTCTGGGCCGCCAATCCTTTCGGTGTATTTTCCGCCACGACATGGCTAAAATAAATGACAATTTGTTTATTTAATCCTTTCTGCTCATCGTCATACACGATCGGTTCCGACGATTGTTTTTGCATCATAAACATGACTGCACCTGCTAAAACGACCAATAAAATTCCAATGACCCATTGTTTGTTCATATCCCCACACCACTTGATTGTTGATTTGAGAAAATTCTAACATACAACAAAAGAAATGATAAAATATATGTTAATGAACCATTGTCCAAAGAGGTAGGAATGGATGAAACGATTATCGATTCGTTGGAAAATTACGGCCCTTATTTTCTTTATCGTGAGTTTTTCGTTGCTTCTTGGCGGTACCATTGTCGTTGGAAACTTTGTTCACACAAAAGAAGAAGAATTACGGCAGCGCGCGCTATTGACAGCGCGCACCGTTTCCGAGCTTTCAGAAATCAAACAGAAAATAAACGGAACGAAAAAGGAACGAAATACGATTAATATTATTGTAGAGAGATTGCGTATTATTCATGGTGCAACGTATATCATCGTTCTCGACATGCATAAAATTCGTCTTTCCCATCCTGTGAAAGAAATGATCGGAAAGCGTTCAAAAGGAGAAGATGAAGGTCCTGCCTTCGCAGAGCATACTTATACGTCAAAAGCACGTGGAGAAATGGGGATCGTCATTCGCGCATTTGTTCCAGTGATGAATGCTCAGCACGAACAAATTGGCGTTGTGATTGCTGCCTATCAGTTACCGAGCTTTATTCAAGTGCTGTTATCATTAAAAACAGAAATTCTCGTCACCACTAGCCTTTCGTTATTATTTGGGGGCTTAGGAGCGTGGATGTTGGCTTCGCATATTAAACGGCAAATGTTTCAGCTTGAACCGCATGAAATCGCCAAACTACTTGTTGAACGAACAGAAACGTTTAACGCCATGCATGAAGGGGTCATTGCCATCGATACGGACGAGCGTATTACGATTTTTAACGATAAAGCAAAAAAAATGCTTGGAATTCACGAAGATGTGGTCGGCCAACCAATTCGATCTGTTCTTCCCGACACGCACTTACCTGAAATTTTGCAAATTAATCAACCTATTTATAACAAAGAACTACAGATTCGAAACCTAAACATTTTGAGCAATCGAATCCCGATTAAAGTAGATGGGCAAACCGTCGGTGCAGTAGCTATTTTCCAAGATCAAACAGAAGTGAAAAAACTAGCCGAAGAACTTACAGGTGTAAAAGCGTTCGTAAGCGCTTTGCGCGTCCAAAACCATGAATACATGAATAAGCTGCATACGATCGCTGGACTCATCCAACTCGGCCATAAAGAAAAAGCGCTCGAATATGTATTTAAAGTGACGGAAGAGCAAGCACAACTGACGAGATTTTTAAGCAAAAACATTAAAGACGAAAGCATTTCTGGCCTTCTTTTAAGCAAAATTAGCCGTGGAAAAGAACTGGGAATTCAAGTGATCATTGACCGGCATAGCCAGCTAAAAAAATTTCCACCTCATTTGGACCATCACGATTTTGTTGTGATTCTTGGAAACTTAATTGAAAATGCATTCGATTCCTTTCAAACGGTTGTTGATCGAAACAAAGAAGTGTACATCAGCATTGAGCAAAACGATGAAATTTTATCTCTTTCTGTGGAAGATAACGGATGCGGCATTGACGAACAACATAAAGCGCACATTTTTGATGAAGGTTTTTCAACGAAAGGAACAAATGATCGCGGCATTGGCCTATATTTAATCAAACAAATTGTCGAGAAAGGGAAAGGTCAGATTCGTGTAGAGTCCGTGAAAGGAAAAGGAACGATTTTTACGATTACATTCGACATGTGAGAAAAGGGGATAGAGAATGTACAAAGTGCTGTTAATCGAAGACGATCCGATGGTGCAAGAAGTGAATCGGCAATTTATTGAACAAGTGCCACAGTTTCATGTAATCGGCATCGCGGCAAACGGAATTCAAGGAATCGAAATGATTCGCGAGCTTCATCCTGACTTAGTCATTATTGATATTTACATGCCCCATCAAGACGGACTCGAAACGCTACAGCAAATCCGAACAGAAGGGCATGCGGTTGATGTGATCGCCATTACGGCCGCAAGCGATATGGAAACAGTAAGGCGCGTATTGCAAAACGGTGCGTTTGACTATATTATGAAGCCATTTAAATTTGAAAGGTTAAAACAAGCGCTCGAAAATTACCACGCATTTCGTCAAACGTTAAAAATGAAAGAAAAGTTCACACAAAAAGAACTAGACGCACTTTTACAACCAAATGAAGTAGAAATGCGCCCCGAACTCCCTAAAGGACTAAACGATATTACATTACAAAAAGTTATTCACTATCTTCAACAACAAGCAAAACCTGTTTCCGCAGAAGAAGTGGCAGAAGGCATCGGCATTGCAAGAGTCACTGCACGCCGCTATTTGGAGTATTTAGAAAAGAAACAAAAAGTGCAGATTGATATTCAATATGGCGGTGTCGGACGACCTGTGAACCGTTATATCATGCGACCATAATTTTACGAGAGCGCTATATTTTGATAATATAGATGTAACATTTCTTTTCTCATCTCGACTAATAGTACAGACACCTTTTGTCATAAACCAAGGAGGTTTTCCAATGAAACCGTTATACAAAACATTGGCTGTTTCTTTATTAGGATTGTCGCTTCTATCCGGATGCGGCGCGACACAAGAAGTCGAAAAAACAGTGCCAAACAAGCAAACTGGAGAGCAAAACAGCAAGCAAGAGAAAGAAAAACAGACAGCCAAACAAGCGCAAAGCAAAAAAATTCGTTTGTTAGAAAAGAAATTATCTTATACCCGAAACGGAAAAACGTATGAAGAAATGGCGTATTTAAAAACAAGCGAAAACCAATCTTTTTCTCTTTATGTATTAGAAGGATGGGAATTAGAAGCGGAAGAACCGAACGCAGATGTTCTTTTAAAAGATGATTCGTTCGTCCGAATCAGCCTTATTCATCCGGACGGCGGAGAGATGGATTATGAAAAAACGGTGGAAGATCAAGCAAAAGCAGTTTCGGCCGATGCGGTTCGCCAAAATACTGACAATCTGCAAGGACCGCTTGACGGAGCGGTTTGGTATAAAGCCTACACAAACGACACAGCCGTCAATGTCATCTGGATCAAAGGAAACGTGCCGATGATTGTCAACATTCAAACACCGCGCAACCAAGAAGTACTTGAACCTATTTTCGCGATGCTCTCTACAGTGGAAAAAACAGAAGTGACAAAACCAAATGAAAGCTTAGACAATCCGAACGAACCGACAAGCTCTTCTAATAAACAATAAAGAAAAACGCAAAGTGCCCCCAATTTCGCCTGAAGGCAGCCCGCGTCCTGCGGGCAACGGCGAAATGTCGCCATCCTTGGCTCCGTGAAGATCGCACAAGCCCAGAGATCATCCCAAGCAAAGCTAGCTGACTACGACAGAAAAGCTAGAAATAGAGCCTTCCTAACTGTTTTTTATTATATAAATACAACCCGTGGTGCTAGTTGAGCGCTAGCGCTCAACTAGCCCGAGTGTTACAAGCGAATACACCAACAATATGCCATCTAGTGCCACTTCAAACCCTGAAATCGAATGAGCACGAATTTCTGTGATACGATACTGGTCGACGAGGACAGAGAACACCGTTTCAATGACTTTCCGTTTTTGTTTGAGCCATTTCTCCCATGATTCAGATGGGCGGTGTTTCTGATTTTTGCGAGATGGAGTCCAAAAAGCGATTTGGTACGCTTCATACAACTTTTTTTGCCATTCGCTACTGATGAATCCTTTGTCACCCAAATGAAAGGGATGAGGAATTTGAGTCATGACTGTTTCAGCTGCGGTTCGATCGTGACAGGACGCCTCCGTTACCACGTACCCCATCGGCAGTCCTTGGTCGGTCACTTGAAGATGGAGCTTAAATCCATAGTACCACTGCTTTTTCGACGCACAAAGCCCGATGTCCGCGATTCCTTGAAATCGTTTGACACGGTACATTCTTGCGGCATGGCACAACTCGAGCGGCATACTGTCTACGACCGCATAGGCGTGGTGTTGCCCACGTTTGGCTAGCTCATGGCGAATCCATTGGATCGCAAAGCGCAGCGCTCGACAACGACGATTGTAGCGAGAACGTTCGAGAAAATGTCCATCCGTAAACAAGTTCCCAGTCACAAAGCGATGCCATTCCCGTTCGGAAGAGAAGCCAAGCAGCTTCCCTAAAAGATGAATAGCAATGATCACCGTGTCTTCTTGTTTCGCTAAATGACGATTGCGACGTTGCAAATACATTTGAATCGATGGCAGTTGAGCAGAAACAAAGAAAAAAATGGCTGCATATTGTTTTTGAATCTTTGCTTGATCTGTAGTAAAATGAAAGTGCTCTTGCATAGGGATTCTCCTTTCGAATGTTGGATCGCACTTTCATTCTACAGGAGATCCACAAGCAAGGGCTATTTTTATGCTTACTCGATTTTATCTAGCACCACGGGTTTTTGAATAGATTTTCCCTTTAGTATTCAACATCCCTACGCTAATAACTTCGGGATATGATCCCGGATAGACATTATCGGTATCACCCGGATATTTAATATTTCCAGAAGAAGCAATTACAATGATGTTATTTTCAACAGCTTTTTTTATTGCTTCGTGTAATTGAGGATTGTCTTTTGGAAATTCTAAACTAATGTTAATGATGTCCACCTTTTGTTCTATCGCCCAATTAATACCTTTAATGAGATTTTCAAATTTTACGTTTCCGTTTTCATCGGCAACTCTGGCAATATACAAATCAGATTCGGGGGCAATCCCTAGTAAATTATAATTATTTTTACGTGCCCCGATAATACCGGCAATCTTTGTGCCATGACCATTTTCGTCATCAAACTCATCTTTCTTTTCACTAATAAAATTTATACCTTTTACATAAACAAGATCCTTGTTTGTTTTATCAATACCTGTATCAAGTATAGCTATTTTTACACCTTTACCATAAATATTCTTTCTATACCATTGATGTAGGGAGTTTTTAATTTCTTGTTCTACAATCTCTGGTTGATCTACGGTTTTTAAAGTGTTTTCTGAGTGGTTTTGATGGTTCATATGACTTTCATGATTATGGTTCGTAGCAGTTGTAGTATGATTATGACTGGAACATCCAGCAAATAAAACAAAACTAAGAATAAAGATCAGTGCTGTAATGCTAATCTTTTTCATTTTCCTTTCTTCCTAACTTTATGGAATCTGTTGCCACCATGAATGTTCATGCCAATATTTACTATGACCAATAAGCGGTGAACAATTTCGAACATAGGCTTTGCAGTATCGTAAATCAGGATCCATTTTACCTAGAGTGGAATCAGCAGCACAAATAGCAAATGCTACTATTGCCTTATAACAATCCGAAGTTATAAAGTTTTTATATCCCCAACCATTATCATCCAAACAATATGGCCATCCTCCACCTGATATTATTCCATCTTGTTTGTCTTTAGAATGATCTACATAAATTAAGGATTTAGGCCACTTCATTTCAAGCTCTTTTTTGAGTTTCTTAACAATCTCATGATCGCCCTTACCCAAAGAATCAAAAGATTCTACAAGAAGGGTAAGTTCCTGTTTATACATATAAACACCATCTTTTATTCTTTGCATATCCTCTTCACTAATGCCGAAATCTTCTGCACTTGCATTTAGGATTTCATCCATCGTGTAAAACTTTTCTTTATTTTCCTTAGCTTGTTCAATTTTTTGTGCTAATTCTGATTTCAGTTTCTTTTGCTTTTCAAACATGTCGTTAGTAAATCGAGGATCTTTAGTTGTTTTGTTTTCATCATGCATGTTCATCGAATCATACATTTCAATCATGGCTTTTGCAATTTTTTTGTACTCTTCTTTTTTAGCCTCCCCTATGTTGTCGTGTGAGTCCGCACGAGCATACAGTGGACTAATAAAAACAAAAAGAAGTGCGAACACACTTACTATTTTTAGGACTTTGTTCATAGATAAATACCCCCTTTTTTTGATTTTGATACCAAATTACCATAAATATTACAAACAATCAATACATTAATATTACAAACAATCAATACATTTACATAATTTACTCTGTATTCTAATACAAGATTGTGGTAATTTTTTATTAA
>NZ_JAPSMC010000109.1 GCF_026847645.1 Anoxybacillus sp. J5B_2022 | reverse complement strand
AAAAGTTAGTAGAGAACTTGCCACCGCTTTCGATCGGGGAAATCAACTTTATGGGGCTAGAAGCGAAGCTCAATGAAAAACGCGACTTGATCATCACACTACTTATTCGCAACGGCAGCGATAAACACATTCAGCTCGAGCAAATCCCGCTCGTTGTGGAAGATGCGTCTGGAGATATCGTCTGTAAAGGGGTATTCCAGCTCGAACATTTGGAAGTGAGAGCGAACACAAGCAAACCGTGGACGTTTATTTTCCCATCTAATCTATTACTGAAAGAAGCTATCGATTTAACGAAATGGAAAGTATACCCACCAAAAGCTTAACCAATAAAAAAGATGCTGTTTCGAACAGGGAATATTCCTTGCTTCAAACAGCATCTTTTTATGTATATGATCAGCGCCATACGTTTAACGAGGCAAGACGGTCATGATGCTCTAGCGCCGCAACTTCTTTCGCACCATTGAAATAACGACGTGCACCTAAATACGATTTTCGCCAATACGATTCATCAAGGTCAGAAATCATGACACCTTTTCCCGAACTCGCGTGAATAAACTTGTTGTCCCCAATGTAAATCCCTGCGTGGGAAGCCGTTTTTTTGTAAGTCGCAAAAAAGACTAAATCCCCTACTGCTAAATCGTCTTTTTCTACTTTTTCTCCTTTTCGGTATTGCTCCTCCGCCGTTCGTGGAAGATTTACGCCAAATTCCCGATACACGTACGTCAGAAACCCTGAACAATCAAACCCTTTCGGCGTCGTGCCACCCCATTTATACGGAACACCAATGTATTGTTTGCTAAACGATACGATGTCCAATTCTTCTGCAAATGCGTAATGTCCGCTGAAAAACACGAACAGCGAAGCCATGATGATCGCTAGACGTTGTTTCATCTGTCTCCCCCTAACCAAACAACCGTTCTCCATCTTTGAAACCGATTGCAATTTCGGTTATTCCACTCCACCCAATCAAAATTTTACCGCATTTCGGGAGAGTGTTGTGTTTCATTCCTATTAAAAATTCGTGTTTATATTACATTTTTGTTACAACATTTACTTTTAAGTTGCAAAATTCTACAAAATTTTTAATAGAAAAAAAGCCGGTTCCGATAAAGAACCGACCTTCACATCTATTATTTCGCTACGCTAAATTCGACGTAAGCCCCTTTTTTCATCAGAGCCCCATCTTTGCTTTTCACCGTTGGTGGAATGACTAACAAATAAGATGTCCCTTTTTTCAACGAGCTGTTCGGCTTAATAACAAGCTGCGTTCCTTTGCTTACTTGCACAGTTACCGGAACTTCCTGCCCACCTAATTCATATAGTTTAATTCCTAGTTTGCTTGTGTCACTAATTAGTTTACGAGAAAATTTCATCGTAAACACTTTATCGGCAGGCACGTTCCGTAGCTTCCCTAATGATTGATATGCACTTAGCTGCTTTAGAAGTAAATCACGATGAGCCGCATACAACTCTTTGTTCACAGCAGTCCATACATTCGGTTTGACGCCGACTTCATGGATGGTTGTTCCGTTCGGTGAGAAAAAGCGGGCGATTGTCAATTTCAGTACGCTGCCATCCGACAATTCAAAAATTTGTTGCATTGACCCTTTTCCGAACGTCCGTTGTCCATATAACACCGCTGCTTTTTGGTCTTTCACAGACGCCGCCACCATTTCGGAGGCGCTAGCGCTCGATGCGTTTACAAGCACGTCAATCGGACCGTTCATTTTCACCGATTGAGTAATCGCATCGTACACTTCTGGAACGTTTGAGCGGTCGCGCAGCTGAAACGCCGTCTTCACGTTCGGGAAAAAGCCAAGAATTTGCTGGGCAGCATCCACATATCCCCCCGGATTGTCACGTAAATCAAAAATCCATCCTTTCACTCCAGAGAGAGAGCGGATCGCTTGTTCAATATCGTTCACCGAATCACTATCAAAACTATAAAGACGAATATAGCCGATATTGCCTGCTAATCTCGAAAACTCGACATTCGGCCAATTAATTTTTTCACGCGCCACATCCAATGTAAACATCTCATTCGTTGACGGACGAAGCACTTTTATATGAACCGTTGTCCCTTCTTGCCCTGTAATGAGTGTGACGGCCTGTTCGCTCGTTTTGCCTGCTAATGACTGGCCATCTACTTCTGTAATGATATCGCCTGCACGCAAGCCCGTTCGTTCTGCTGGACCTCCTTTTAATACAGAAGTCACTTTGATTCCTGCTTCATCGATATCAAACGTAATGCCGATTCCGACAAATTCCATGTTGATCGAATCAAGAAATTGTTGATATTCCTGTGCCGTCATATACGTGGAATATTTGTCTAAATGCTGGACGATTTCTTGCGGTGTCGATCCGTTTAATACATCTTCACTGACAGTATCAACATAATAATCGCGGATATATTGACGAACTTCATCGAGCGTGCTTGTAGACGTCGTCGCCGCCGAAACGCCGAACGTGGACGTTGTGAACGAAAATAAGAAGACAAAAGGAATAAAGAATTTTCTTACCATTTCCCGCATTACTGTTTCCCTTCTTTCGCAAGGTCGTTTATTGTACTTCTAAAATGACTGGTGCTTCAAAATCAGCGAGATAACGATTTAACGCTGTTTTCGCGTTCGCATCCTTTACATACGGCAGCCATTTCTCGCATAACCGAAGCAGCCGCTCTGCTTTCTCAATGTCGTCTTGCTCATACGCCGAAATGATTTCATCAAACGCCAACATGATGTTCATCGGATAAAAAGCCCGCTGTTTTGTCGTTTCCGCTGGGCGCACGTACGTTTCCGTCATTTTTTGGCGCACCACTGACCCGCTCACTTTTTGAATCAACACTTTCGTCTTTTTCAGCTGTTCATCAAAAGAAGGATACACGTCATAAACAACTTCTACCTTCCCAGAAATAAGCGATTGGTCGATACGCGACTTTAACGAAATTAACCGTTCCCCGCTTTCGATCGCACTAATATAATACGCTGCCTGTCTAATCGTACGGTCCGCTTTTTTCAGACGCTCGCGATACTGCTGCTTAACCGGGCCGTCTTTTAACCGTTCGATCCGCTGTTTTGTTTCACTGTAGCTCCTTTTCGTTTTGTTATACAGCGCATACGGTTTAGACAGTTGACGGGAGTGAATCGTTCGTTCCAGCTGCTCTGTATAGCGCTCTAGCTTCCCTACATCGGAAGATAGCGAAGCTGCTTGGGCAGAAACAGGGTAAAACGCCGATGCAATGATGACGAGCAATGCGAACATTGCAACGAACACCCGCCTTATGCTTGATTTG
>NZ_JAPSMC010000108.1 GCF_026847645.1 Anoxybacillus sp. J5B_2022 | reverse complement strand
GGGATTTAACTTCCTCCCACAAACATTTTACTCATACTGACGACGATGTTGAATCGTAAAATACGTCATCGTTCCAGCCATCATAACGACAATAAACATCAGTAGTTTTCCGACATGATCCCACATAAGTGAAAAGTCTCCACTCGAAATGACCGCTTTAAATCCGAAAACGGAATACGTCATCGGCAACCATGCGTTAAATAGCTGGAGCGCATGCGGAATTAGCTCAAGCGGGAACGTTCCAGCACTTGTCGTCAATTGCAAAACTAAAATGACGATACCGATAAAACGTCCCGGATCTCCAAAGACTGTAACGAGAAATTGAATAACAGACAAAAAGGTAATGCTTGTCACGATGCTAAATACGATAAATAACGGAACGCTTTTTACTTCTAAATCAAGTCCGAGAAGCAGCACGCTATCAGCAAGAAGCGCTTGCACAATGCCAACGACGACTAATACGCTGAATTTTGCAAAAAACCAATGAAATGGCGAGCGCGGCGGTGCAGCTGGTTCCCGTAATGAAAAGACGATCGAAAGCAACAGTGCGCCAACAAACAACCCTAACGACAAGAAATATGGCGCAAATCCGGTACCGTAGTTTGGTACTTCATGTATTTTTTCCTCTTTTACTTTAACCGGTTCAGCAAACATGTTATATACGTCCTCGTTTGCCTTCACATCGCTTGCTTTTTCAGCACCTTCTTTTAATTTATCCGCTAATTCTAAAGAGCCGCTCGCAAGCTGATTCATGCCATCTTGAAGTTTGTTCGTACCGGTCGATAATTCATTCATTCCATTTGTTAATTGTTTCGAACCGTCCGCTAAGCGCTGGGCGCCGTCTTGCAGCTGCTCCGCACCATTGACAAGAACTTTTAACCCAGAAGCAAGCGCTTGGCTACCATCCGCTAATTTACTTGTTCCCCGCTCCGCTTCTTTCATTTTTTCATGTAGCATACTCATACCCGAAACAAGCTTCGTTTGTCCATCGAGAAGCACAGTCATGCCGTCTGTGACTTGTTGTTGTCCGGCAAGTAGTCGTTTCACGCCGCCGTTTAATGCTATATGCCCTTCATGTAGCTGCTTCGCCCCATTACTTAATGATGTAGCTCCTAATTGTAACGCTTTTGCTCCATCGTTTAATTGGGCAACCCCATTTTCTACTTTCTTGCTTCCAAGTGATAGTTGGACAATATGTTGTTTCAGCTGCTTATATATTGCTTTTTGCGTTGGATCGGACGTTTGTTTGATTAGTGAATCAAGTTGAACAGCTAATTGATCTAAACCGCCAGCTACTGTCATCGCTCCCGTTTTTACTTGCTCTGCACCTTGTTGCCATTGTGCGAGCGATGTTGAAAGCTGTTCTGCTCCTCCGCTTAATTGCTCAGATGCTCGGAGCAGTTGCGGCATGCGGGCGTCAAGTGCTTTCGTTCCGTCGAGCACTTGCTTTGCTCCTGAAGCAAGTTTCGTTGTCCCTTTTTGCGCTTGTTTTGCTCCCGAAAGCAATTGTCCTTGTCCGTCTGCCATCCGCTTTATTCCGTCATGAACAGCTTGAACACCTGTTTGCACTTGTGTTGAGCCATCGGCTGCTTCATGCATACCTTTCGTAAAAACGAGCGATTTTTCGGCAAGCGTCGCTAAATGACGGTGCAATTCATTAGAAGCGTCTTGCGCTCGTTTCATCCCGTCATACAGTTTGTTCGTCCCTTCGCTTGCTTGTTTCACACCGTCATGTAACGTTTTTGCTCCGTCACTCGCTTTCGCTAATCCGTCTGCTAACGTTTTTATTTTATCAAACATGTTTTCTGCGTACGTTTCGGTTAACGTTTTCGCTACTTCTGTTTTTATTTTTTCAACCGCCGTTCCACCAATTTGGGCAGATAAAAAGTTGAAGCCTTCATTCGGCATGTAAATGAGCTGAAGCTTTTTCGGATGATCGTCTTGTAACGTCGTCGCACGTTGTGAAAAATCTTCAGGAATTTGAATGAGCATATAATACCGCTGCTCCTTCAACCCTTTTTTTCCTTCTTCTTCACTGACGAAGTGCCAATCAAACTGTTTCTTTTCCTTCAGCTTTTCGACGAGATCTCGGCCGATATGCAGCTCTTTTCCTTCAAACGTCGCTCCTTTGTCATTGTTCACAACAGCGACAGGTAGCTCATCTAAACGATCGTACGGATCCCAAAATGCCCATAAAAACATGCCGCTATATAAAAGCGGAATAAACAAGACAGCGACAATCGGAATAAGCAGTTTCCGATTCGAGGCGATCATTTTCATTTCTTGCACCCATAATTTGAATGCGTTCACACACTCAACCCCCTATCAAAACATTGACCATTTTGTTCATTTAGTCATTCGTTACAAAAAGAGAAGGAGCACCGTGGAGATAATCCTTTTAACAAATACAAATCAAACAGTTCAGCAATTTTTTGTGGCGACAACGGTTCGTGTTCTTTTTCCCAGTCGACGTGTAACACGATATACATCTTAAACATTAAAAACGCTGTTAACTCCGCATCGCACGAGCGAATTTCGCCTTTCGCCATCGCCTCTTCAATTTTCTCACGAATAAAAGCAATCATTTCGCGATCGAGCCGATTCATCACATCGCGCACAGCTGGTGTACCGATATCGCGCACTTCTTGCAACAGTTTGATCGTCAACTCGTGCTCCTTGAGAAACGTAAAAATGCGCTGTAACACCCGTTTCACATTTTCGTTAAACGGCAAGCAAGCGTCAACTGCTTCGTTCGCTTCGTACTTAATTTCAGAAATAATGGACGAAACGATATCTTCAAGCAGTTCTTCTTTGCTTTTAAAAAACGTGTAAATCGTCCCTTTCCCGACGTTTGCCATTTTCGCCACTTGATCCATCGTTGTCGCTTTATAGCCAAAAAGGGAAAATGACTTCGCTGCCGCTTCAACAATTTGCTTCTTTTTTCCGACATAATCGTTCACCCTTTATTTTGACTAAATGAACATTTTGGTCATTTCGTTTTTCGTTGTACCATCATATCGTTACATTTGCAACAAGAAAGGTGCCTTATAGTGAAGACACCTTTTCCTTTGGGGTCTTCACCATTTTCTGTGATTTCCAATCAATCCTAGAAACATGTTAGCTGGATGAAATGGGTTCATCAGTCAGGATCCTTCTTCCGCATACAGACCAACGATCATACCGATAGCGGAAGAAGGGAGCGCTTAAGCAGCCTGACTACCTGTAGTGTTCCCTGTACACTCCGAAAATACACGTAAACGAGACCATTCTCGATTTCGATAGCCATATGCCCGGCGTTTGATGTTTTTGATCTTGTGATTCGTCCCCTCGATCCGGGCATTTGTATATGGGCACAAAAAGTAGGAAAGAATAGGCTCCTTCCACCTTTCAAGCGTGTTGGCTG
>NZ_JAPSMC010000107.1 GCF_026847645.1 Anoxybacillus sp. J5B_2022 | reverse complement strand
CATACAGAAGTCATTACTTTAAAGTGCATGTATATAATTTAAAAGAGGCTGCTTTTTACGAGGCAGCCTTTTGTTTTTCTAGATTCAGCAATCAATTATAGTACCATTCCCTATATGAAGAAAACTTTGTAAAAAACTGTGGAAACAATCGCCTTTTTTGTCGTATAATAGACAATGTATGTCGAAAGAAGTCTATGAAACTAGTAAAGGGAGCGTTTGTCATGTTTCGCAAGTGGTTGGCTAGTCTTTTCTTTGCGGCTTTGCTTGTAGGGGTATTGTCGACGCCGAATGTTCAGGCGGCAACGACCGTGTACTGGGAAGGTGCAAAGCTTGTAAAAGGACAGATTGGCAAAATTGAAGTGTTAAAACCGATTAATCTATGGGAAAAAGCGAACGGAAAATTGCAGTTTGTGAGAGTGTTGAAACCAAAAGAGCAATATCGCGTCTATTCTTATGACGGCAAGCAATACGGGCTTGGCGGTAATTTATATGTCACGAACATGAGCGGATATGTTCTGTATAAAACGCCGCCAAAAGAGAAGCTGAAACTCGTCAATCCGGAATGGTACAGCAAGAAACTCTCGCTTGGGAACGTGATGAGCGAATCGTCCACCGTCATTGTGCCTGGAGTGGAAAAGTCAGAGTTAGAGATTGCTAGCGCCCGCGGCAAACAGTACGTCTATAAATTCGAGATCGCGACTGGCGCAAATAATATCGGCATTGAAACGGCGCTGTCCAACGAGCAGGTGCTTGGGATTGAAACCGTTCTTCAACAAGCGAATCGCGCCGATTTTGACGGGCATTTTGTGCTCGGGGCGGTCAATGGCGACTATTTTAAAGACAACGGTTCTCCGACCGATTTAATGGTGCATAACGGGGAGATTATTACGACGAACACTACTCCTGTTGACGAGCGGGTCATTTTTGGCATTGATGCGAACGGGAAGCCGTTGATCGGCAACCCAGATGTGACGATGGAAATGACGATTAATGGGGCGAACAGCCATAGGATTCACTCGATCAATAAGCGGCGTGATGCGAATCACCTCGTCTTGTATACGCCGTACTTTTCCACTTCAACGCAGACGAATTCGCTTGGGACAGAAGTAGTGCTAACGAACATCCAAGGAAAATTGAACGGAAACGGCGTTGTTATCGGAACGGTGAAGGAAGTGATTGTCGGCATCGGAAACGAACCGCTGCTTCCAGGAGAAATCATATTGTCCGGTCATGGTGAAGCAAGCAGTTACTTGCAGCAGGCGAAAGTTGGCGATACGGTGCAAATCTCCCTTCAATACGATCAAGCGGCGTGGAGCGGTGTGCAGGAAGCGGTCGGCGGGCGGTATCACCTCGTTAGCAACGGGGCGGTGCAGTCGTTTTCCATTGCTGGAGTGCATCCGCGCACAGCCATTGGCATCGATCGAAATGGAAACGTGTTTACTGTTGTGGTCGATGGACGCAACCCGGATCATAGCAATGGCGTCACCTTAGACGAACTAGCCAAGCTGATGAAGGATTTCGGTGCGGTGGAGGCGATGACGCTAGACGGAGGCGGATCATCGACATTTGTCGTGCGGCAAAAAGACGGGACGCTTGCTGTGGAAAACAAGCCGTCCGACGGATTTGCGCGACCGGTGGCGAACGCATTGCTTGTCGTGTATAAAGGGCAAGCAAATGAAGTGAAGCAGCTTGTCATCACACCACAAGAAATAACGGTATGGGCGGGCGGAACGTATCGCGATCTCGGCTTATCGGTTAAAGGACTTACGTTGCTAGGGACGACGGTACCGTTGCAACAGCCGGTGACATGGACGTCTAACGCAGGAACGTTTTTAAAAGACGGTTCTTTTGTCGCGGCGAAACGGCCGGTCGAAGGAACGATCACCGCTTCTTCTGGCAACGTCTCGGGAAGCGTGAAGGTGCATGTCGTTGCGGATGCCGATCAGCTTGTCGTGCAACCGAAAGAAATTTACGTGCGGGAAAATAGCCAGCAGCCGCTGACGATTCAAGCGTTTTACAAAGGGGAAGAAATCGTGGTAAACGAAAACGCCTTTTCCTATACGGTGTCGAACGGATTAGGAAAAGTGGAAAACGGCGTGTTCCAAGCCGGCAGTAAAAAAGGAACGGGAACGTTAACGGTTCGGCTTGGCTCTAAAATCGCGACAATTCCGGTCACCGTCGGAATTCCGGAAACGGTGCTTCTCGATGACTTTGAAAAAAACAGTCTATCGTGGTTAACGTCAGGAGCGAACTACACTTTCGCGAACGTGTTGCTTACGAACGAGGTCGCCAAAAATGGCAAACAAGCGCTGCAAATCGATTACGACTTCAGCGACAAAACGGGAGTATCCGGCGTGTACGTAGTCGCTCAAACGGGCATTACGTTAAAAGGACATCCGATGAAAATCGGCATGTGGGTGTATGGAGATGCACAAGGACATTGGTTGCGGGCACAAATAAAAGATGGTAGCGGAAAACGGTATTGGATCGATTTTGCTAAAAATGTCGACTGGACAGGATGGAAATATGTCACTGCGGACATTCCGGCAGATGTGCAATGGCCGGTTACGTTAGAAATGCCTGTTCGGTATATGGAAGTCAACGAAATAAACAAAAATGCAGGAACGATATATATTGATGACATTCAAGCGATTTACAACTAGGGGCTCATTTTTACGCCCCTTTTTTCTTTCCAGAACCGGTACAATGCCTTGAATTTCCATAGAAAAACGTTTGCATTTCACATAAAAGTATGTATATCATAAGACAGAATCGCTTTAAAAATTGCATGAAAGCGGAGGGGGTTATACGCTCTTATGACAAATCAAGATGTATGGAAACAGCTACAAGAAAACCCTCCTAAATTAATCGGGGGCTATAAAAAACAGGGATGGGCCGTTAAAATACTGGAGAAAATTGTGAATGATGATGTAGAAACAGAAGGGGACGGCTTAGTGACTGCTAAAGCTGTACTAGAAGCAAACGATGGAACGTATTATCCGGCGTTTCTCACGTTGGATTTGTCGAAAAAGGGACAAATTGTTGGCCTATATTTGATTGCTGAAAATAAAGAACAATTTGATTTAATTCCGTTTGAACTTGCTAAACCATTTTTACATAAGCCGGACAATGAGTTGTTGCCATTCCGCTATCGGACGTTAGTGAAAATCGAAGGAGATGAGCAGCAAACGAACTGGCCGGATTTTACGTAACAACGAACGAGGAGTAGCTACGCTCCTTGTTTTTCTTTTTCTGTGAAAATAACGGGTTCATGAACGGTTATTTTCATGCTTAGGTGGCAAGCAAAACTTGCTCATGGATGTTTTCTACCGATAAATTTAAAAAATGAAAAAGAATAGTTGTTTTCATTTCATTGCCATTCTATTAAAATAAGTATATATTTTCAAGAATAGTAGGTGAATGTCATTGTCAACTACCCACCACTTAAAGCCTTGGGCTTTTGAAGAGGGGGCTTGTAAAAAGCCCTAGTTGACTACCCCAAGTCTTTCGAGGACTACGTTGGTTGGGTCATGACACCTACGAATGCTCCTCTAGTTCGTC
>NZ_JAPSMC010000106.1 GCF_026847645.1 Anoxybacillus sp. J5B_2022 | reverse complement strand
TATTCCCTCATCATGGATAAAACGGAAACAGTGGCCTTGACAGAGGGAGAGCGTCGCAGCTTGCGAGTTTTTTGAAGAGGCCTTGGAGCATATGATGGATTATAGATAGCAGGGGTTGTGTGTAAAGGATGAATAGCCCGTCCTAATTGTTTTAAGTAGGAACGGGCTATGTTGACTCTTTTTTGATCATATCTTCGACGTATTTCTCGATTAATTCTTGAACCGTTTGTTCTATTTGTCTAAAGACGATTTCTCTAATGGTGTCTTGCATTTGAAGTGATTCAATGAGTTTAAGGTGTAGAGAGGCTTTATCTATTTCATTTAATGAACATATGTAATCTCCTATTTTATTACGCGAAAAAGTCATGATTTGATCTAGTTTCACATAGGAATCGTTTTTTAACTTTGGGTAATCCTTTTTATAAAGAGGCAAATGGTATGACTTTAACTCTTTTACATTTCCTTGATTATCATAAAGTGATGACAAAGGGGCCAAAACCACTGTTTGGTTCGGTAATGTATGGTCGTGTAACAAAAGAGCAGGGTGAGGCCCCTTAATTTTATATTGAGGGTTCGGTTTTTCCACCGGGAAGTTAAACCAAATGATATCCCCTTGCTGAAATTCAAATTGCCCCATGCTTTCTCTCCCTTACAAAATGTTTATTCTCCTTGCTTATCTTGAAACAGTTCAAAAAACTCATTGTCATCATAATCTTTTTTCTGCATTTGCTTAAAAAGATGCTTTTTTCTGATTTTATCATTATTGATCATTTCCAAAAAATCATAGCCATTTTCGTTACGAAATCGCTTCAAAGCTTGGTCTACAGGAGAAAGCTTTTTGTCAGCACCGTCAATGTTCCGTTGGACTAACTCCTTCACATTTAACATTTCATCATTCCCCCTGTTTTCGTTAGTGCGTTCCTTTTGATTTTCGTTGTCCATAAGGTATCACTCTCCCATACTGGATGTGTATGATTACCAGTATGGGAAAATGTCTTTGAATTTAGTATAACAAATTGGCCGTTTGACAGTTTTTTATACGAAAATCTTGTCATATCAACGATTTTAACCAATTTCGTCCGAAAAAGCGTGTCAAGCGAAAGTTTTCGACATTATCAAAAAACTTGCCTGATGGGTACAAAATTTTGTGTTCATGAAACAGACGAAATAAGGGCTGTTCCTATATAAATACAACTGGGAGGTTTAACTTATGGCTGACGAAAAAGTAGACTCCCTATTTTTTCGACTGACGAAGGGGCTGTCCGATAAGTCCCTAAAATGAAACAAGTGGAGAAAAACGAGCCGTTTTTCTCCACTTGTTTTTGTATTTTTTCGATTTTTCTCCGAAAGTAGCTGGCGGATGCCTGCTACTTTCAGGATGTTGTGGGCTAATGCCACAATCCCAAACTCGACATGTACCTTGTCGAGACCCCGCAATGAAAATCTGCGGAACGACCGATTGCCCTTGATGTGACCGAACACACTTTCTACTTCAACTTTGCGCTGAGCGTAGATAGCGGCTTTCTCTTCACATTCAAGGGCTGTTTTTGCCTTCGCTTTCATTTCTTCGAAGACGGTATTCCAGTGAACTTGACGATTGCCCTTCGCTTTCGTACATTTCTCTTTTAATGGGCAATCTGTACAATCTTCACATTCGTATATTTTGAAGCTTTGCTCATAGCCAGACGGATTCTTTTTGGTTTGATATTTTTTAAACAGAACTTTCCTTCCATTCGGGCAAATAAAACAGTCATCTTGCTCACAATAGGTCCAGTTTTTCGCATGTTTGATATCCTTTTTGTATTTGCGTGTCTGTTCTTGTACATAGGATCCATAAGGAATGAGAAAATCAAACCGAGGCTCTTTCTCATCACCAATCGCATATACATAGTTTTCTTCACTGCCATATCCGGCATCCGCGATGACTGTTTTGGGCATCGGTAAAGAAGTAGCCGCCAGTTTCTCCAAATGTGGAATCAAACAACGTGTGTCTGTAGGTCGTTGATGAATGGTATAAAACAAGATAAACTGGTTCTCCGTCCCCATTTGCACGTTATACCTTGGCTTGAGCTGACCGTTTTTCATATGATCTTCCTTCATGCGCATAAAGGTTGCGTCTTTGTCCGTTTTGGAATAGCTATTACGGTCGCCAAAGATTTCGTTCTGTTCCTTGTATGTAGCCAGTCGCGGTAAGAAATTTTCCCGAATCAGCTTTAAAGGTTTCTTCCATTTACTGCGTTCTTGGCGCTTCTCCTTACGAATCTTTGGATCTGTTTCCTTTTCGATTTCCTCTGTTAGGGTTTCTACTTTTTCTTCTATTTCCTTTGCTACTGCCTCCAGGTTCTGTTCGGTGATCTCTGCATTTGGTTCGGTTTCTTTTTCTTCCGCTCCAGCTTCTAATTGGGTTAATTCATGAATGTGTTGCAGGGTTTCTTGAATTTTTTCTTTTAATTTTGCTTCAAATTTCTCAGTTGAATGTTTCCACACGAAAGAATACTTATTGGCATTGGCTTCTATCTTGGTGCCATCCAAAAAGTAGTTTTCCATCGTGATGTACTTTTCTTCAATCAATTTTAGAATCATGGCTTCAAATAACTCATCCATCAAGGCTTTCATCCGTTCTCCGCGGAACTCATTGATCGTGCGGAAATCGGGTTGTTGCATCGCAGCTAACCACATGGCTGGAATGTTTTCTTTTATTAGATGTTCAATTCCTCGACAGGAATAAACCTTTTGGGAATAACCAAACAGAATGATTTTAAGCATCATTTTAGGATGAAAGGAACTTCGGCCACCACCTTTATAATGAGAAAACAATTGCTCATCTGGTACGGCTTCAACCATTTCGTCCACTACTCGTGCGACGTGATGTTCTGGTATGAGGGCTTCAATATCCAAAATAACTTGAATTTGACGGTTGTCATAGGGTTTAAAAGTAGGGGCTAATTGTCTTTTAGAGAGCTTTTTTTCCTCTGTTTCTGGAAAAAGTGTCATTTGCGTGTTATAATTTTCTTTAGTAATCATTTGATTGCTCATAAAAATCGTCCCTCCTAAAATGTTGTGGTGGTACCTTCATTTTACAGGATGGGACGATTTTTTTGTGTACTTTTTTAATAAAAAATGAAAAAAATAAGAGGGGCTTCAAAAAGTCAGTTACCCTGACTTTTTGGACAGCCCCTTCTCTCATTTTGTAGGACATTGGTGAATGCAACATAATAGACATTATGTTGCATTAGGTATGGATAGACAGCCCCCAAAAAAAGACCAATATCCATTGGTCTTTTCGGTAGATCTTGTTCAACTATCGTACCCGCTAGCCAGCATAAAGCCAGCTTCACCACAGATGATGAAATAAATTTTATTATTCCATGGGAGTTTAGGAAAAAGCCAACAACATTTCTTAACAGATCCATTTTATGAATACGCAAATACAACAAAATAGTTATTTTATGGCATGGAACTTGTGATTAACTCAATGATTATAGCAATAAGACCTAGAATAATTACCATCAAAGTAGAAAAAAGTATTGCCTTCTTGGCAATTACAAATATTTTCGTATTCGATTTTAAAATTCGGTAAGTCATATAGATTAAAATGCCTAAAAAAGTTGAACCAATCCATATAATTAAACCATAGTTAGTAATCAGTTTTTTCCAATCAAAAACCCAAAAATAGAGAATAGTTATGTGACAGATCACTAATAGCAATGTTATTGAAGGTAATATTATTCTTTGAAATATCATTTATTCTACCTCCTATGTAGATTTTATTATTTGTTTAAT
>NZ_JAPSMC010000105.1 GCF_026847645.1 Anoxybacillus sp. J5B_2022 | reverse complement strand
GGAGTTAATCATTTCATATGAGAAAAAAGCGTTGGAAAAAGGAAGGGAAGAAGGGATCAAACAAGGGATCAAACAAGGGATGAGACAGGGGATGAAGCATCTTGTCCAAACGATGGCGGGAAAAGGGATGAGTGTACAAGACATCGCAAACGTAACAGATCTGGCAGAAGAAGAAGTGAAGCAGTTGTTGAAAGAGGAATGATACGGTGTATGGTCACGCTCCGAAGAATTACGAAACGAAAACGAAAGAAAAAGAACAAGTGTTGGAGTTAATCATTTCATATGAGAAAAAAGCGTTAGAAAGAGGCTTGAAAGAAGGAGTAGAGCGAGGATTACAGCAAGGCCTGCAACAAGAAAAACGCCACATTGCGAAAAAGATGCTTGCGAAAGGCTACGATGTACAGACGATCCATGAATTGACGGAGTTGACTGTGGAAGAAATTGAGATGTTGAAGTGATATCGTGCCTGTCACGCCCCTGAAGCATATCGAAGTTCGCTAGGGAGAAAGATAAAAAATTGCCCACTTGTATCGGAAAATTATTTTTCATTCGCAAAAAAAGGGCCATTTCTCGGCTCTTTTTTTGCTTTTGCCGCGAAAAAACGCCGCAAAATTCAATTTTCTACATTTGCATTTCCCGTATTTCCTAGTTTTAATCAAATTGTACCCCGATATTCCACGAAAGGATGATCCTCACATGCAATACCTCGATTTGAAAATGGATTTTATGTTTAAACAGCTGTTCGGGCATCCGAGCCGAAAGTCGATTACGATGGCGTTTTTAAACGCGCTGTTGCATCGGACAGGCGATGACCGAATCGTCGATGTGCAGTTTGAAAACACCGAACTGACGAAAGAAACAGAAGACGGGAAAACAGGACGGTTAGACGTCATCGTTCGCACAAATCGCGGCGAGCGCATTCATGTTGAAATTCAAATCATCCCGCAATACGGCATGCCTGAACGGCTATTGTATTACTGGGCGCGGTTATTTTCGTCTTCCCTATCAAAAGGAGAACGGTACGACACACTCCCTCCGACGATTATGATTGCCATCCTCAACTATCCGCTCTTTCCGCACGAAACCGACCGCTTCCACACCGTCTTTCACATCCGCGAAGACGAAGAACAGTTTCTTTGGAGCCATCACCTTGAATTTCATGTGCTTGATTTGTCACAATTTATGGTAAAATGGAAGAAATACCGCCGGGATGTGAAGCAGTCACCCGAATGGCCGTGGCTGATGATGTTATCGGCCGTAGACAGCCGAACGAAGAAAATTGATGAAGAAATGTTTCGCGAATTGGAGGGAGTCGCGATGACGGAACAAGAAATTTTAGAAGCGTTAGAAGAATGGCAAAATTTGAGCGTTGACCCGGAAAACCGCTACGCATACGAAATGCGGCTCAAATGGCTACTCGACCAATTATCAAACATTCGCGGGAGTCGAGAGGAAGGCTTGAAGGAAGGCATGGAGAAAAAAGAACGCGAAATGATTCAAAAAATGCTCGAAAAAGGCATGAGCGTGGCGGACATTGCGCATATACTCGATATGACGGAAGAAGAAGTTCGGATAAGATGTAAATTGTGATGCCGTGCCTGTCACGCCACAGGTTAATGAACAAAAACGTATTGCTGAGAAAGTGGATTTTTTGTTAAATAACTTAGATCATGAAAAAGAAATGGTTTAGAAGTTGAAGAAAAGCTCGATTTATTAAAGCAATCCATCCTCTCTAAAGCCTTCCGTGGTGAGCTTGGCACCAATGATCCGACGATGAACATGCGATAGAGTTGTTAAAAGAAGTACTATCACAAACAAGCGGACAGTCGTAGTACTGTTCGCTTGTTGCCTTATTGGAAACAAATATTTAAGTTGATTTGGTAACTACGTCATTAGTTGCTTGTTGGAAATCAAAAACACCTTTTGCCATCTTGTCCACCTTCCTCGTCTTGAATGGTACTAGTATAGACAAGGGAAGCAGGAATAAACGCGATTTCATAAACTTTTTCTATTCTATGAAGGGGCTGAATAGTTACCATAAATCATACATAAATCAAAGGATAAGATCGTGATTATAACGGCTTTAGTAACGCTTTTTGTATTTATTATCACTCTTTGTATATGGTTAGGTGCACTTAATTTTCTTTTTTTAAACAAGTTCTTATCAGATATTGCAAAGTTCGGAAGTTTATTGAGTTCGTTAGGATGTGTGGAGTTTGACTAATGGAAATTTCTCAATCTGTTTAAGGAGGACTAAGTAACCTATGGACTATCATCAATAAAATTCGTATCAAAAAACAAAAAAGATAGCTCAGCCCTGCCTAAACGGTAGCGGGGAAAAGCTATCTTGCCGAACTTTTGTGCTATCAGCCCTGCCTAAACGGTAGCGGGGAAAATAACACCTTGTTGTAAATAAATATAAGTCATAAAATTTTTTTAGTCAATAGAGTTTGGTAAAAAAATATATCAATTGAATAAGAAAAAAGAGGTGTGCATCAATCTATGTACTACTTGATTTATTTTGATGAGAGTAATAAAATTGATCAACTTGACGTTGAGTATTCTTATTATGGTGCTTATGGAAGTACAGATACATCGATGGCAAAAGTTGTTAGAAAAGTTCGGGATATATTTAAACAATGTAAATCCTTTAGTGAATTACACTTTCGTGAGTATACTAAAGACAACCATGTAAAAAAATACTTCCAAACTCTCCATACAGTTATCAATGAGGATGTAAAAATAAACATTCTTATCGTTAATAATAAGGACGCCTTATATGCTGCGCAAAGGATAGGATTGACTACTCCTGAGTTGAGAAATTTATTTTATATAAAGATACCAGAGAGGCTGTTCTATGGTGTGACCAGAAATTTATCCGAATTTAGTGAAAATGATGAAATGATTAAAGTTAAAATTAAAGTGGATCAGAACGACGAGTATGATGAGATTTTTCTTGGACATAAAATTATTGAACAGATGAACGCACATTCTGCCTATAGAAACAAAAACTATCGAGTGGTTCGCGTAATGTCTCAAGATTCAGCTAAATCCATTCCTTTGCAAATAGTCGATACTTTTATGGGGATTGTTGTATTTTTGCTAGAAAAAAATTATCTCGAACAATCAAATGTTTCTAAAATAAAAAGCGATCTCATATATAGATTTCTGATCGAGCAAGATAACCTTACTAGGTTCCAGAAACAAATAAAGCTATACAAATGGACAGGAAGCGAAGAGCTTACTTCCATGAACATAAGTGATTATGTATCGCCTTTTATGGCCTATAAAGCCGCGTACGATGTGCAAGAAATGACACGTATCCAAAAAGTAATGCTTGAAGATTCCCCAAAATCATTGAAAGAGTTGAGAGAAAAAGTGAACTATCCTAATAATGCTAAATACACTTATAGCATACAAAGACCAGATTGAAGGACGCGGAAGAAATTATTCCATCATATAACCGCAGGTAAAAATGATGTAACATTTGGTGAGAGAGCTAGATTACTCACAGGAAAACTTGACAGTCAAGTAAAACCATTTTTATTTGATATGGTGCCTGTCACGCCCAAAAAATCACCGAATTTTCACAAAACAGAGGGCTTTTCTCTCTGTTTTTTCCATTCCCAAAGCAGGAACATCGCTACTTTTGTCGAAAATATGCAACAAAACAGAAAGTGAGGTGCATGTATGGCGGTTGATCATGATCGGTTGTTTAAAGAGCTGATGATGACATTTTTCGAAGAGTTTCTTCTCCTCTTTTTCCCACATGTGCATGAGCATATC
>NZ_JAPSMC010000104.1 GCF_026847645.1 Anoxybacillus sp. J5B_2022 | reverse complement strand
ATTTAATAATATTTGAAACTTATGTTTGAATGAATACTCTCCCACTTACGTTAAGCTTAGAAGGGCTATAAAAAGTTCTAACCACAACATTGCCATCACCTTCAATGGTTTAAAAAATCATTTATCAAATACTCTGCATCGGCACCCACTCCTCCAATAAGAGCGGATCCTCTTCGATACTGCCACGGCAATCCTAAGAAATATAATCCTTGTACAGAATCAACCAGCTCCGAAGAGGGTTAGATTCTCATTTCCCCGTGATGGATTTGAGAGGTTTCAATTTGAATGGTTGTATGCTGAATTTTAAAGTGTTCCTCAATAAAATGGATCGCTTCTTGTAAAACCTTTTGGCTGTCTTGATGATCTTCAATCAAAATATGGCAACTTAATGAGTCCAACCCTGAAGTAATTGTCCAAATATGAAGGTCGTGAACGTCAATCACTCCTTCAATACTTTCTAAGGCTTTTTTCACTTCATTTTGGTCAATGGTAATAGGCGTTCCTTCCATCAAAATATGAACCGTATGTTTAATAACTCCCCAAGCACCTTTCAAAATTAATAAAGCAACCAAAACTGAAATAATGGGGTCTGCAATATACCAACCAAAGAGCCACATAACGAGTCCTGCAACAATGGCTCCAACAGAACCTAAAGCATCTCCGATAACGTGAAGATAGGCACTACGAAGATTGACATTATTTTTAACATCACCTTTTCTCATTAACGCCCAGGCGCTTAAAAGGTTGGCAAAAAGTCCAATGAATGCAATCAGCATCATAGAACCGCTAGCTACAGTTGGCGGGTTGTAAAAACGCTGAATAGCTTCCCATACGATAAATCCAGCGATAACAAACAAGGTAACTCCATTAAATAAAGCGGCTAAGATTTCAAAACGATAAAAGCCATACGTTTTATTGGGGGAAGCTGGTTTGGTTGCAAACCAAATTGCAACTAAGCTAAGAATAAGTGAACTGGCATCACTAAGCATATGACCAGAGTCAGAAAGAAGGGCTAGGCTGTTTGTGATTAAACCTCCGAAAAACTCTAACAACATAATTCCAGAGGTGATGAGAAGGGCAATCGTAAGCCCCTTTTTATTACCTTCTCTGCCGAAGTCGTGGTGATGATGTCCGTGACCGTGATGATGGTGATGACCGTGGTGATCGTGAGAATGATGGTGATGATGATTATGCATTGTAAAACGCCTCCTTAATGATGTTCAGAATGGTCAATGGCTTGTTTTAATAATGAAATAACGTGTTCGTCATCGCAGGAGTAAAATAGTGTTTTTCCTTCACGGCGATACTTAACCAGTCTCAGATTTCGTAACATACTAAGTTGGTGGGAAACAGCTGATTGAGACATTTCCAATACTTCTGCAATGTGATTTACATTGCACTCTTCTTGCGATAACAAATAAAGAATTTTGATTCTTGTTGGATCGGCTAATACCTTAAATATTTGCGATACATTTTCAATGGTTTCAGATTTTAAGAAAGAATGGTCTTCGGTTTTCATTATGATTTCCCTCACTTTATTTATTATATATGAGCATATGTTCATATGTATGTAATAATATTTTAAATTCAGTTTTTTGTCAAGTTTAGGAAATGTTTTTTAATGAAAATGGGTGATTTAGCTCATAATGAATGAGAGGAGGCTGATGATATGGGAGACAATCATAATCATTCCCACGTATCAGATAACAAAAAGGGATTAATGATCGCTCTTCTTATTACTTCGGGGATAACGGTTTTGGAGTTCTTTGGTGGACTGTTTACGAATAGCCTAGCATTACTATCGGACGCAGGGCATATGTTAAGCGATATTGGCTCTCTAGCTTTGAGCTTGTTTGCTATGTGGTTCGCCGCAAGACCCCCTTCTCCACGAAAAACATACGGTTTTTACCGATTTGAAATACTGGCAGCTATGTTGAATGGACTTCTCTTATTCGTCATTGCGGGATTTATTTCTTACGAAGCTTATAAACGTTTTTTTGAACCTCCAACAGTCGCAAGTGGTACAATGATGCTCATTGCTACCATTGGATTGTTGGCAAACATCACCAGCGCATTTATTTTGACAAAAAAAAGTGATACCAAAGAAAATGTAAATGTGCGAAGTGCCTATTTGCATATCATTTCTGATGCATTAGGTGCGATTGGGGCAATTGTGGCAGGGATTGTAATGTACTTTTTCGGCTGGTATGTGGCTGACCCCATCATCAGTGTTGTCGTGTCGCTATTAATCTTGAGAAGCGCTTGGGGTGTGGTAAGCAACTCCTTTCACATTCTTATGGAAGGAACGCCGATTACAATTGATATGGACAAAGTAAAGCAAACTCTTCAATCCATTGAGGGCGTAAAAGATGTTCACGATTTACACATCTGGACAATCACCTCTGGGTTGGATTCGCTCAGTTGCCATTTGCTCATTGATGATACCAAGGATAGTCAGGACATTTTGAAACAGTCCATCCAACGGATTGAAGAAGAATTTCACATCTTGCATACGACAATTCAAGTGGAAAAATCGGACTTACAACATACCGATTTAAGGGTATAAAAAGGACAGCAGTAAGCTGTCCTTTAAAATATAAGCACATCTATTGTAAATTCTTATTCAAATTCCCGTATGACGTTATCCTCAAGTTTTTTACAGAAAAAATAAGTAAAATGAAACCAATACAAAACCAATTATAGCCATTATAACACAGTATATTTTTGTAGATGTGCGTAAAGCTGTTCCAAAAATTTCTTTTCCCGTCACTGAAAGCATTACCCCCATCGCCAATGCGATAATCATTGCTATTAGCCAAGGAACCCCCATTCCATAATTGCTTCCTATGAAGGCTCCAACTCCTACGGGGGCGGAGGCTATGGTTGCCCCAAGTATGATGCTGAGAATTCCAAACCCAGCCATCAACAAGGGAGTAAAAACAGCAATCCCTTCTGGAATATTGTGAAGCATAATCGTAGTCATCATTGGTTTAGTCAATGAAGCGTGAGTATTAGTTCCAAGTGCAATGCCTGTTGGAAAATTGTGCAGGGCAATACTGAATGTTAAAAATAGACCAGAATGTACGAATACGTCTTTTTTAGCGTCATTTGTAATAATGATCACATGATGAGAAACCTTTTCTAGATGCTTGTAAATAAAATAACCAAAAATCAATCCGACAATAACAATAAACCAACCTCCGATTTCTATACTTTCAGGCAAAATTTCCATTGTGACCAATCCAAATATCATTCCACTACATATTGAAAAAATGGTCGGCATTCCTTTTTGTAAACTTTTAAACAACCAAGCAATCACTCCACCAGATAACATTCCAATAGCAGAAGCAGAAAACCCTAAAAGCCCAAGTGAATTCACCCATCGTCCCCCCTTGTACTAGTTGTCTTTACTTTGTATATCTATCAAAACCATAAAATATGCCTTAAGAAAACAAAAAAAATCCTCCGCCGTGGGAGGATTTTAAAGTTGTTATGAGACTTTGACTACGAAAGGAACGGTAATAACCTTGCCTTCGTGTTGGAACTGACCCCAAATTTTATAGATTCCACTCTTAGGGAACTTAGTCATAAATTTGGCGTCTGGTCCTTTTGCCTTTTCGTCCATTGGATGTACGTGTAAATATTCGTCAGTGTTTTCACTAATGATTACAACGTGTCCAACAGCGCCTAAGTATGGCTGTAAATTAGTAATCGGTTGACCTGTCTTTTGGTCTTTAATGTTAAAGTTCAATGTAACATCTGTTCCAGCTTTGAGTTCATCAAAAGATAATGTAATTTCCTTGCCTTCCACAATTTTCGTTAAATTTTCGTCTGGTTTTAGTGGCGTGGTTTGTACTTTTTCTCCCTCAACCGTAACAGTGTGATTTTTTACAACTTTTGATGCCCCTTTTAGAACATAATCCGCATATAATTTATATTCTCCTCCAGCAGGAAAGTTTAAGGCAATCGTAAATAGTCCGTCACCTTTGTATTCAGGGTGTAAATGGTCAAAATAAGATAAATCTTTACTTACCACAATCAGATGCATTAGCTTTTCGTGCTGAATATCAAAGTCTTT
>NZ_JAPSMC010000103.1 GCF_026847645.1 Anoxybacillus sp. J5B_2022 | reverse complement strand
GTTTGATTTCCTAAATTTCGGGAAGCTTCCCTTTTAATAAAATCAATAGGGTTATAAACCGTATTTTCAATCGTGTTTCTTACTGGATTGATCGCTACGATCGGTGCGGACGATTCATATGCCTTCCGTGCCTCTTGACTAATATGTACGGTGTCTTTTGGAATGGATGTTTTGCTCGATTTGGTGGGACTGTTTTGTGGATGGTTGACTTTTTCTGTTTTTGTCGCCGTACTTGTCACATGAGTATTCACTGTCCTTGAATAACTACTGCGTGTCATCACGGCACTGGCTGATTTTGAAATCGGCATGACTCTCCCCTCTCTTTACATATTTGCTCGTTTCTCTCGCATTCATTATAATAATCAAACATTTTTTTCGATATTTTTTATTCGACATTTTTCTTTTTCAATCGACATTTCAAAATCATGAACAAGAGGCGAGAATCGTATGTCGGGCGTACTGTACGATCCAGTATGAATCTTCGTGAGAAGCTGGCCTGCATCATCGGCCAGCTCTTTTTTTACTCCGCGCTTCTTTTCGGAATCGGAAACGAGGCAAAATCAGACGCAATCGCCACGTTCGGAAAAATCGTCTTTGCCTCTTCAACTAGTTGGTTGCACATCTCCCCTTGATAGCGTGAGCTAATATGAGTCAGAATGAGTTGCTTCGCCCCAGCCCGCTTCGCCACTTCCGCCGCCTGCACCGTTGTGGAATGGTAGTAATCGTGCGCTAAATGGGCTTCGTTTGCACTAAACGTCGCTTCATGCACAAGCACATCCACTCCTTCGGCAAGTTCCACGCTCGCGTCGCAATAGCGCGTATCGCCCATAATCGCTAGCTTTCTTCCCTTTTTCGGCGGACCGACAAACTCACGGCCATCGATGACCGTACCATCGTCTAATATGACCGTATGCCCAAGCTTAATTTGCTGGTAAATCGGCCCCGGTCGAATACCAAGTGCACGTAATTTGTCCACTAGCAGCGTACCCGGCAAATCTTTTTCGACGATGCGAAATCCATACGAAGGTATCCCGTGCTCTAACCGTTTGGCAGTGACGAGAAATTGTTCATCTTCGTATACCGTTCCTTCGTCTATTTCAACGATGTGTAAGTCATATTTTACATGTGTTCCACTAACAGAAAGCGCCGTTTCAATAAATGCACGAATGCCCGCTGGTCCGTACACTGTAAGTGGCGTATCGCCCCCTTGAAACGAACGGCTGCCAAGCAGTCCAGGCAGTCCAAAAATATGATCACCGTGCAAATGGGTAATAAAAATTTTTTCGATCCGCCCCGGTCTGACAGACGTATGTAAAATTTGATGCTGTGTTGCCTCCCCGCAATCAAACAGCCACGTCACTCCGCGCTCTTCTAACAGCTGTAGCGCGATTGCTGACACGTTCCGTCCTTTCGAAGGAACACCCGACCCCGTCCCTAAAAACAACAGTTCCAACTCGTCCACCTCTTCTCGACTTTTCTGTTGTTTAGCGTACCAATGTTTTCGATCCAATTCAATCTTCTGTGTTAAAATGTTTGCGTTCATAACCGAAAATATCTACAATTAGATATTTGAAGAGACAATTTTAGCTAAAGCGAGGTACATATCGTGAACAACGTGAATCCAAAGTCACTGATCGTTATTTTTGGCGCAACGGGGGACTTGGCCAAACGCAAACTATTTCCTTCCATTTACAGACTATATCAAAAAGGAAAACTATCCGAAGAATTTGCCGTCGTGGGGGTGGCACGGCGTCCTCTTTCTAATGATGAGTTTCGCCGTTATGTAAGTCAATCGATCGAAGATTCAACAAAACAAGAACTTTCTGATGAATCGTTTGTTTCCCATTTTTATTACCATTCGCTCGATGTGACAAGCACGGCTTCTTATCAGGAGCTTAAATCATTGCTCGAGCGTTTAGATGCAACGTATGACATCCCGGGCAACCGTATTTTTTATTTAGCGATGGCGCCGGAGTTTTTCGGCACGATTACGTCTCATTTAAAATCAGAAGGTCTAACCGCCACAGACGGCTGGAAACGGCTCGTCATTGAAAAGCCATTCGGTCACGATTTAAAAAGCGCTCAACAGCTGAACAAAGAAATTCGTCAAGCGTTTTCCGAAAAAGAAATTTTCCGTATCGACCATTATCTCGGAAAAGAAATGGTGCAAAACATCGAGGTCATTCGTTTTGCGAACGCCATTTTCGAACCGCTCTGGAATAACCGCTTTATTGCCAATATTCAAATTACATCAAGCGAAACGCTCGGTGTAGAAGATCGCGGCCGCTATTATGACCATTCTGGCGCGCTTCGCGATATGGTGCAAAACCATATGTTGCAAATGGTCGCGCTTTTGGCAATGGAACCACCGATTAAATTGACGACGGATGACATTCGCAGTGAAAAAGTGAAAGTGTTGCGCGCGCTTCGCCCGATTACGCACGATGAAGTCGATCAATATTTTGTGCGGGGGCAATATGGACGCGGCTTTATTCGCGGCCAAGAAGTGGTCGGCTATCGGGAAGAAAATAACGTCGATCCAAACTCAAATACTGAAACGTTTGTCGCTGGAAAATTAATGATCGACAACTTCCGTTGGGCTGGCGTGCCGTTTTACATTCGCACTGGCAAACGGATGACCGAAAAATCGACGAAAATTGTCGTGCAATTTAAAGATGTGCCAATGAATTTATATTATCGGACAAGCGAAAACGTTCATCCGAATTTGCTTGTTATTCACATTCAGCCCGATGAAGGCATTACGCTTCATTTAAATGCGAAAAAAAGCGGCGAGAGCATGAAAACGACACCGATTAAACTCGACTACTGCAACAATTGCATTGACGGCATTAACACGCCGGAAGCGTATGAGAAATTGCTGTATGACTGCATGCGCGGCGATGCGACAAACTTCACCCATTGGGATGAAGTAGCCGCCTCATGGAGCTTCATCGACCCGATTTCCGAAGTATGGGCGAATACGAAAGCCGCCGACTTCCCGAATTATGAAGCCGGCTCGATGGGACCGAAAGCGGCGGATGAACTGCTGCAAAAAGACGGCTTCCATTGGTGGCCGCTAAATGGAACGATGTAAGGAGGAAACAAACATGAAAATGTACGATGTGACCGCTCCCATTTTTGAAGGGATGCCTGTGTATAAAAATAAGCCGGAAAAACAACCGAAGCTAATGACCGTCACGAACGATTACGTCACCGAATCGCGCATCGATATGGATGTGCATACCGGTACGCATATTGACGCGCCACTTCATATGGTGAAAAACGGGGAAACATTTGAAACGATTTCGCTTGAAAAACTTGTCGGTTACTGCAAAGTCGTAGACGTCACAAACGTGAACGATAAAATTACAAAAGACGACTTAATTCATTTTGATATTCAAGAGAACGATTTCATCTTATTCAAAACAAAAAACTCATTCGACGACGCATTTAACTTTGCATTTATTTACGTTGCTGAAGATGCTGCAGCGTACTTAGCAGAAAAACGCATTCGCGGCGTCGGCATTGACGCTCTCGGCGTCGAACGCAACCAAGCAGGACACCCAACGCATAAAACGCTGTTCGGTCATGGCATTATCGTCATCGAAGGGCTTCGCCTAAAAGACGTACCAGCAGGAGAATATTGGATGGTCGCCGCTCCACTTAAACTCGTCGGCACCGACGCCGCCCCAGCGCGTGTATTATTGTTTGAACAATAAACAATCCCCCTCGTGGTGAGGGGGATTTTATAAATTTTCTTAAAATCCCCCTAGAGCCACTTGCCCTAGGGGGTGTTCGTTTATTTCAACCTTTCCGTATGGAAAACGCCTTCTTTGTCGATGAGCTCGTATGTGTGGGCGCCATGCTAATTTAATGGCGCATGTTGTTTTTTATTTCATTTAGGAGCTTAATTATTTCCTCATTTTGTTGTGTAATTCTTTTTAAATCTTTTGCTACAAATGGGAAATAATAAATCACGAAAACGAATACACCGATTAGTGGTAATACACCCAAAATAGTCTCTAACAAATTACATTCACCCTTTTTTCGTTCAGATTTTCTAAAGCACAATATATGCAGGCTGCTTTGATTATTCTTTTAGTCAATTTAAGCAGCCTTGCTTATGTCGGTTTTTCGCTCCAAATCTATATAGGTGGATTGAATTTTTTAATCTAGTTAGTCCAGCTCCATTGTATATCACTGATAGCCGACCAAGTACCTACCGCCCTAACTTTTGTATCGTGGAATACAGTAGCTTTCTGCCACCTTATACCAATATTCAACTCAAAATTACCTTCCACATTTCTAATATAATCAAAGTTATTATATTCATACCAAGCCTCTACTGTTTTACCAGTATAACTCCAGCCCGAAGAATAGATTTTATACCCTTCCTTTGGGCTAATTGAGAGAATTTTTACTCCATCATAATACCACAGATTTTCCGTCCAAAATTCAAATAAATTAGTACCAT
>NZ_JAPSMC010000102.1 GCF_026847645.1 Anoxybacillus sp. J5B_2022 | reverse complement strand
TAATAACAATAATGGGACTATATTCAAAAAATGTCTCTCCTTTTTTATTTAATCAATTGATTTTATTCCCCTTCCTGTCTCTGCATTCTCTTCCATGTATGAGGTTTGGAACTAAAGTCAAGTCGGCTCTTTGTTGTCATCGATTTCAGCAAGATAGCATTTTTCTTTGCCGAACCGGTATTCATCGAAGAATATGCATTTAACTAACCATTTTTACATTCCAATTCACTTTCTTCTTTAATTTGCCCAGTCGATATTCGATATACTTTTAGACATAGGTAGGGTTCTCCTTTCTCTGGAATGTTTTTCGTCCAATCAGAGAATACCCCACCTTTTTTCTTTTGGTCTAGCAAAATGCTTTACACAAAATTTTATACATCATCAAAACAAATGTACACAAATGATATCCTAACAACAATTCATAAAAAATCTTACATATTTGTGAAATGTTTCCCATATTAATTGATTTTTCATTTTTACAATGGTATTATAAGAATGTAAGGACTATTCACAAAATTCTAAAAAATATGGAGGGCTTAATATGGCAAGAATTTTGATTTCACCGAACAAATATATTCAAGGGAAAGGCGAACTAATTAATATTCACAAACATATTGGTCATTTAGGAAGTTCCTTTTTGTTTATTGCTGATGAGTTTGTTCAAAAAATTACAAAAGCGACCATTGAAGAAAGCTTCTCAAATAGCAACAGCACCATTACCTTTGCAACTTTTCGAGGAGAATGTTCAAAACAGGAAATTAATCGACTCAAAAATATCGTTATTGAAAACAAGATTGATGTTGTTGTTGGGGTCGGAGGCGGAAAAACTTTAGATACCGTTAAAGCATTGGGTTACTATACGAATCTGCCGACTGTAGTCGTTCCTACAATTGCTTCTACAGACGCACCATGTAGTGCATTATCTGTCATTTATACAGAGGATGGTGTATTTGAGGAGTATCTTGTCCTCCCTAAAAACCCTGACATCGTATTGGTTGATACACAAATTGTAGCAAATGCACCTGCCAGACTCCTTGCAGCTGGAATTGGGGATGCTTTAGCTACATATGTTGAAGCCAGAGCATGTTACGAAGCAGATGCAATTCCAATGGCTGGAGGAAATATAACGAAATCAGCGATCGGACTAGCTGAGTTATGTCAAAAAATCCTCTTTGAAGAAGGAGTTAGTGCATATCTCGCAGTTCAAAGAAAAACCGTTACAAAGGCTGTTGAAAATGTTGTGGAAGCCAATACGTATTTAAGTGGGATCGGTTTTGAAAGCGGTGGGCTCGCAGCTGCTCATGCGATTCATAACGGCTTCACTGTTTTAGAGGACGTTCACCATCTATATCATGGAGAAAAAGTGGCCTTTGGTACACTTTCCCAATTAGTGCTTGAAAACCGCCCTATGGAAGAAATTGAAAAAATGGTCCGTTTAAATATTGAACTAGGTCTTCCTGTAACTCTTGAACAAATGGGAGTTAAAGAAGATGTTGAGGCCAAAATACGAAAAGTTGCTGAAGCGGCCTGTGCTGAAAATGAAACTATTCACAACATGCCGTTTAAAGTAACGCCAGATGATGTTTATGCCGCCATTTTAGCAGCAGACAGCATTGGAAAACGATTTGTTAAATGAGTGGAAAACTAATCGATCTCACAGTAAAACAAAAATCTATTTTCCTATTTTTTAACCACCGATAAAAAATCGAAATATACTTTCATCCTATTTCGCGCAGGAGACTCCCACTTCAACGACCAAAGGGAGTAAGTGGGAGAGGAATGCGCGTTCCCCCCTTCTTTTGTGTATGATATAATAAAGGCGTGGAAAAAACCGTTCAATAAAGGCACTCCAATAACTGCTACTCGATGTATGGAGTTGGTTACAGGAAACGTTGTAACCGTAAAACATCGAGCGTAGGTCCGTCTGTTGTGTGTGGAAGCCAAGTACTGCCAACAGACACACCGAGAGAATCGGTAACGATGCAGGCATGACCTGCGTCGTTGGGTAGTCGTCAACCTGCCCCTGATGCAACCCCAAGTCAAGGAAGGAGGACGAAGTCCGTTTGCACTTCTGGGGAGTTGCAAGCCCTCACTTCAAGCGTTAGCTAAGTGGGGGTAGTTGACAAGGCTCTCCTCCTGTTTCTAGTTGACGTTGTTTAGTTTTGTTCTATTTTATTTTCGTAACATATTTGAATTGAAAATGTTTAATGTTTCCATCATTATATCCTTGCCAATGGATTCATTCAATCCTTCCTTACGAACAGTGCCTGGCACCGTTCAAGAAATTCACTATGATTCTATCCGGTACGCCGCTCTATTCCTTATATTTGCTGACCTATTTTACTTGAATCATAATTTTGCAGGATATCCATCAAAACTTTGTTTACTTCATCATATTTGAAATCGTTAACAAGAAAATCATTAATACGTTCACTTAAATAATCAATATCATTCCAATCCGTTATATCAATACTCAAGTGTCGTATTCTTGTAAATGTGCCGTTTACATTTGTTAATGCAGAGCTTTTAGCTGAAAAAAGCTGGCTGTTATGTTTCACAATTTCATTTAAAAGCTGTAGACGTATTTGCCCATCTTGGATAGGACCTACCTCTAATATAAGTCGAAGTTTCTTTTCTTCTCTAACAAAGAAGTAGGCAACCGGAAATGGTGACTTCCATTTTCTTATTAAAGAAGGTAAGTTTTTAGCAAGGAAAGTCGGTATGAACCACAACTCCTTATCATTTTTAAAGAAACGATTATCTTGTGTGGAGTCAATTATATCCAAATTGTTATTTTCTTTTAGTTTTTCTACCGCTTGATGTAAACTTGAGTTTAACACCATGCCATATTTCACTATAGTGTCAATGATACGTCTAAAAAAGTTGCAAAAAACAAATTGTCGTCGATCCCTCGGGGTTTTTGCAAGATTGGAGGTCGACGACGGTTGTGAAATTATGCGCAAATTACTTATTCCTTTTCTAACAACTCACGCACTTCATCTTCCGCAAGGTCTGTGATGTTTGCGATATCTTCTACACTCATCCCTTTTTTGGCCATCGTTTGTACAAGGTGCTTCATCCCTTGTTTGATTCCTTGTTCTATCCCTTCTTCTCTTCCCTTTTCCAACGCCTTTTGTTCATACGAAATAATCAACTCCATCACTTGTTCTTTTTCTTTCGTCTCCATTTCATTCACCTCGCTTCGCAGTCTTCGTTCTTCTTCGTCTGATAATTTCACATATGTTTCAAAAAAGCCAAACAATAACCGTTGTTTCGCTTCGTCTAATTCCATTCGGACAAGCATGCGTAAAAATTGTTTTTTCAGTTCTACCCGTTCACTTTCAGTATAACCCATCTTGCTTAACAATGCAGCGGCGATCGGGTTGTCTTGGCGGATGTAGTTGCGCCAGTTTTGTTTCCGAAGTTCCACAGTGAAAAAATGAAAATCGAGGACTTTGCCAAAAGGAAAGTGGATCATAAATGTAGATCGTTCGTCGCGGATCGGATCGTAGCTAAATACAGCAATCGGTACAATATGTTTACGGTATTTTTCAAACAAACGGCTAAAATAAATAAACATGCGTTCAGGGAACGACGGTTGGACGTAGCTTTGGTTTTCGATATGGACAATAATGAGGCTATCCTCTCCTTTTAATTTCGTTTCGACCAACAAATCAACGCGGTATTTCTCCCCTGCCGTTACATCGGTAAACAACTCCTCCGATAAAAACGATACGTGGCGAAAGTCGATATGCTCATGCATCGTTGGAAAAAAGAGAACGATAAACTCCTCAAAAAACGTTTGGATCAACTCTTTAAACAAACGATCGTGGTCAATCGGCATACATTTACCTCACATACAATGGTTTCGATGGTTTTATTCGACAATATCATCTCTTTTCCTGCATGTCATAATAAAAAGCCAACTCCTAGCGAGCTGGCTTTTTATCGCCTAATCGGCAAGCTGATAACAAACGTCGTTCCTTTCTCCGAACTGTCGTGAAGCGCAATCGTTCCGCCATGGTTTTCAATAATTCGTTTCACGATCGTCAGCCCTAAGCCTGTCCCCGATGACTTTGTCGTGTTGCAATTCATCCCAATGTCTAAAGGGGCTTTCTTGCGCTTCCTCGTAAATAAGAAAGGCGTGATATGGGCGGAAAAGGTTAACAAAAAATATGGCGTCATTGCGCCATGTTTTTATCGAAACATCATATCGTCTTTACGGGCAACGCCTGTTTTGTATGCCGCTTTCATGACGGCTTCGCGCACGCGTTCGGCGACTTTGTTGTTAAAGACGCTTGTTCGCTTAATTCTTCGTCGGTGACGACAGAGGCGATCGCTTGGGCCGCGGCAAGTTTCATTTCTTCGTTAATTTCGATGGCGCGGCAGTCCAACGCTCCGCGGAAAATGCCAGGGAAACATCGGAAAGTTTTCCGCCGCACGCATCGTTTGAATGCCGTAATACGCATCGTACGGAATTTCTTTTTCGCCGAGCAAATCTTGTTCGATTCGTACTGCTTTTGTTTGCATCATTTCGCATCCCAACTTTCTTCTTGTTTTGGCGTAATGTCATTGGCGATTGGCGTTTCCATCATGTTTTTAATTTCCATCAAATTGCTCGTTTTTCCTAACGCCCACATCAGTTTCGGTACGATCGCTTCCGTATTCATATCCCCTGATAAAATAACTGTGTTTTGCGCCACTTTCCGCCCAACTTCATATAATGTTAAATCTTCTCCTTCTTCTAAACATTGCGTCGTAATAACAACCGCCATGCCATCGTCGATCAGTTCCTTCATTTTCGGCAATAAATTACGCCCTTGAAACGGCACGCCCCCGCTTCCAAAACTTTCAATAATCACACCGCGATATAAATGGCGAATGTAATCGAATATTTCTGGTTTTGTCCCTGGATGAAGCTTCAATAAAAACACGTCTGGGCAAAGCGACGGGTCAAACTGCACGTGCCCATTTGGCTTTTGTAGCTCGTATTGATAATGAATCGTTTCCCCGTGAATATAGGCGACGTACGGATGGTTAATGCTTTCAAATGCGTCATAACTTTTCGTCCGCATTTTGACTGCTCTCGTTCCTAAAATGACGCGCCCATCGAAGACGACAAACACCCCTCCGACGTCTTCACACGCAAAACGGAGCGCATCGCGTATATTTTTTTTCGCATCCGTCTTCGGAAAACCGATCGGCACTTGTGAGCCAGTTAACACAATCGGTTTTTGGCTGTTTTGAAGCATATATGATAACGCAGCCGCAGTATAGGCCATCGTATCCGTCCCATGCGTAATCACGAAACCGTCATAGTTATCGTAGTT
>NZ_JAPSMC010000101.1 GCF_026847645.1 Anoxybacillus sp. J5B_2022 | reverse complement strand
ACTCTGTAAAAGATAATATAGATATTTAGGGTATATTAATTCTAAAGGTTTTAATATCTTAGTTCCATCTGCACCTTGAACGAAATCAAAATCCACCCATTTTACACACCTTGTATGATCACCAAAAATAATAACCGGGAGTTCCCCAGAGAAACTCAGTTCTACATTATCTGTATAACCCGATATTAACCTTTGTCCTTGATCTACCACTGGTAATATTCCAGCCTCTTGATAATTTTTTTGAGGAATCTGTCTTTTACCATTGCTTATATTTACGACCACTTTTTCGAATAGCACCCACACCCAATTTTCCGGCACTTCATAAGGTTGTTCTTCTTCTAGGACTAGTGCTTCTTTTAGTAGCTCGTCGATTGGTTTTTGTTTTGTTTTGCTCATTTTTTCAGCACCTCAGGTGTTTCTGCTACTTTTAATGTGTTGTTCGATGGTTGGTAGCTGTTCGGTTGTTCAACCGCTTTTAGTTCAGCGATGACTTCGTTTAATAAGGAAATGGCTAGTTCTAGTTTTTCGACGGCTTCTTCGGCTGAGTCGATTGGGTCTGGCAAGTTTTCGTAAATCGATAGCGATTCGTCGGCAATTAAGCCGATGTCTAAGCTGTCGCCTTTTTTCGCAATTTCTTCGCGCGTGAATACGTTCCAGCGTTCATCTTGCACTTGATGGCGATCTTCTGCTGTATACGCATTGATAAAGTCGGCGAAATGTTCTTTCGTGAGCGGATTGCGTTTTCCAAACGACGGCATATTTGTCCGCAAATCGTACACCCATACTTCTTTCGTATTGCCGACATCGCTTGTGCCACGCGTGAAAAATAAGACGTTCGTTTTTACCCCTTGGGCGTAAAAAATGCCTGTTGGCAAGCGTAAAATCGTATGGAGCTCACATTTATCCATTAAATCGCGACGAATGTCCGCCCCGACTCCGCCTTCAAATAAGACGTTATCCGGCACGACGACGGCCGCCCGCGCTTTTCCGTTCGGTTTGAGCGCACGGTAAATGTGCTGCAAGAAATTCAATTGTTTGTTCGATGTCATAAACGTAAAGTCTGTTCTCGTCGCACGTTCACCGCCCTTTTTCGTTCCAAACGGCGGGTTTGTTAAAATAACATCATAGTTTTTCAAGCTTTCCCCTAACGATGAAAGCGTATCGCCTAATACAATTTCCCCATGAATGTCATGAAGCAGTGCATTCATGACCGCAAGGCGATGCGTATCTCGGACAAGCTCTACACCAGAGAACGCTTTATATTTTTGGAACTCTATTTCTTCTTGTGACAAATCGAAATAATCGTCCGTTTGCTTGCGAACGTGGCGATCGGCGGCAATCATAAAACCAAACGTTCCTGCCGCTGGGTCATGGCAACGTTCCCCTGGCTGTGGATTCACTAATTCGACAATGACTTCAATGAGCGGGCGAGGCGTAAAATATTGCCCCGCTCCTGATTTCACTTCGTTCGCGTTTTTCTCTAAAAGCCCTTCGTACAAATCACCTAATCCCTCTTGTTTCGCGTTGTACCAATCAAGGCTATTGATCGATTGAATGATTTTTTCTAAGTTTTTCGGCTCACGAATGTTCGAAGCGGCGTCTGTGTAAATTTGCTTTAACAATTCATTTTCTTCTTTTCCTAATGCAAGTAAAAGCTGTTGATAATGGTCTTTCAATTCAATGCCGCTTTTTGTCACGAGCGAATCCCAGCGATACGCTTCTGGAATGATATACTCTCGTCCTGTTTCTTTCATCATTTTTAAAAATAACAAATACGTTAGCTCGGTTACGTATTGATGGTACGTAATTCCATCATCGCGAAGAACGTTACATAAATTCCAAAGCTTCTGCACAATTTCTCGGTTGTTCATTTAGGCTTGCTCCTTCTTTGTGTGATAGTTATATAAGTTAACGTTAATTTCGCGGACAATTTGCGCGAGTTGTCCGTCGAAAATTTTGTCGATTTGCTTAAATCCGCCATGGCTCTTAAATGGCTCGTATTCAAACGCTTTTTCTGGATCGGGATGAAGGACGTATTCTTGCAACAGCTGCTTTTCGATGCGTTCGAGCCATTTCTTTTGCACCGGCGGCCATGCTTTCATTTGATAAATTTTCTTCATCGCGTTTTTAATTCGTTCTTCATGGCTAATGAGCGGGTCGCCTAATGCTTGCTGGCGAATGAAAGCAATAATATCTGCCGCGATGTCTTCGTTTTTCGCTTCTCGCCATGCCGCTTGCAGCTTTTTCTCAGAAAATCCTTTCTGGTCTAATTCAAGTAAAAGCTTTTTTAATTCTTCCCTTGTCAATTCGGTAGGACGTTGGCAAACGACCATGAGTGCAGGAATTTTGTTCATATTGTTGCGAATAAATTCGCCAAATGACTGCAAATAATCGTCTGGCTTTTCTGCGTTGCCGTATCCGCGTTTTACTGCAATCAGTTCATCTTCATGGTTCGAAATAAATTGCTTATTTTCTCGGTAGCGATTTTCGTCCATATAGCGGAACATCGATTTGTACTCTTTTAATTCTACAGGTAATTGCTCCGGCTGCAAGTCTTTTATCCAATCAATAAATTCATCGACCGTTTTTCCGCCAGATAGCACGTGAAAGTCTTGGTGTTGACGCTCTGACCATGTTTTCTTTTTCCGCTGTATTTTCGCGATAATTTGTTCTTTTTGATATTGGAGATGTTCTTGCTTCTCTATGCTCTCTAATTCTTCGACGAGTTGTGTTAACGAGATATTCGGTCGTGTCACTACTGGTTTCATGCTCGTATACGGTTTTAACGACTCATAAATCCCGACCGCATCGAAAATGTTGAAATGGTCTTTTTTAATCTCGTCGCATTTCCTTGTCGCACGTCCTAGCATTTGCTCATACAGAATGCGCGAACGTACTCGGCGCAAAAATACAAGGTTGGTAATGGCGGGGACGTCGATGCCTGTCGTCAACAAATCGACTGTCACGACAATCGTTGGGTATTTTTCATTTTTAAAGCGGCGAATGGCGCCAGAAGGGTCTTTAATCGAACCCGTAATTTTCATAATGGCTTGATCTTCGACTGCCCCATATACTGTTTCAAATTCTTCTTTTAAAATGCGCACGACTAAATCGGCATGATCGTCCGTCGCCGCAAAAATCAATGTTTTTCCTTCATCGTCAGGGGAAATGTATTTCGTCAATTCACGAATAATGACACGGTTAAAGCTTTCGGTAATGACTTTTGTATTAAACTGCGCCACGTCGATATTCACTTCGTCTTCTAAATACTCTTGTGAAATCGTTCCTGACACCGTGTCGTACACATCGACCGTTTCCCCTTTTGTCCACGTAATCCCTTCTTTTTTTAGCACCGTCTCAAATTGGTAAGGGGGCTCATGATCGACTAAATACCCGTCGATGACCGCTTCCCGATACGAATACGTGAACACAGGCGGACCGAAAATTTCGGTCGTATGCAATGCTGGCGTCGCTGTTAACCCAATGCGAACGGCGTCAAAATAGTCGAGCACTTTGCGGTATTTGCTTACATAATCTTGATGGTCACGGAATTGCAGTTCCACTTCATCCATTTCTTTATCTAACGTATATCCACGATGGGCTTCATCGACAATAATGCAGTCGTATTGGTCAATTGGCGGAACGTCTTCTGACCGATCGTTATAAAAAATGCGTTTTAACATTCCTTGCACCGTCGCAATGTGCACTTTCGTTTCGTTGTCTGGTTTTTGGTCGTACAACGACTGCAAATGATAAATTTCCGTAAACGTTAAGAAGTTTTCAAGCTTGCTTTCTTTAAATGCCCCTTCGGCTTGTTCGCCTAACGCTTTTCTATCCACAAGAAATAAAATGCGGCGGAAGCGGTTTGCTTTAATTAGTCGGTAAACTAACCCGATCGCCATTCTCGTTTTCCCTGTTCCCGTCGCCATCGCGATTAAAATGTTGCGTTTTTTCTCTTCGAGCGCTTTTTCAACCGCTTGAATCGCTTTTACTTGATAAGGGCGCAATTTTAAATAGTCGAACTTTTCATCACGCAACAGCTGCTCGGAACGTTCAATATCTTGAGCAAGCAGCTCTTTTAATCCTTGCGGCGTATACCACCCTTGTAGCGGGCGCGGATGGTTCGTTGATTTTCGCGCATCTAAAAACCAAATGCCTGATTTTTGTTCTAATTGTTTTAAATAAGAACGGCCGTTTGTCGCGAAAAGAAATGGGACAAAATAATCGCCCCACGGTTCGTGAATGATTTCATTGCCGTGGCGAACAATCGACTTCGCGTATTTTTTTGCTTGTTCAATATCGGATGGAATATCTTTGCTTGCTCGTTTTGCTTCAATAATCCCGACCAATTCCAGTCCAACAAATAAAGCATAGTCCGCGTAGCCATTTTGTAACGGCCACTCAGCGATCGCCATGTTCCGTCCTTTTTGTGGACGAGCACCTTTCGAAAATCGCAAATTCTCCGAATCGGCATCCCAGCCTGCTTCCTGTAGCTGTTGGTCAATAAGAATGCGTGTCTCCGCTTCGGTCAATTCCATATGGCTAACTGCTCGTTGTGAAAGTTCACGCCGTTTTTGTTTCTCTTCGCTTGGGACATAGAGTTGTTCTTTGCGGATTTTCTCAAGCTCCGTTTCTAGCTGGGAAAGTTTTTGTTCATAAGACTGAATCAAGCGCTGTAGTTCTTCTTCGTGCATGTTGGCACGTGGTACTGGATCGGCGTATGCTGGTGGTTGAAATGACCAATCGCCGTACACTTCCATAAACCAGACAGCGATGCGAAACGCCATATGTAATAACGCTTTTGCTTCCTCTACTTCCCCATAGCTTGGGTTATGTACCGCTAAATTCCCTTTTAAACGAATGGCCGTAAATAAGTCGTATATTTCTTTTGGGATGATTTGGTCATAAAAAAGCACTTTAAGTCGTTCTTGCTGATCCGTTCCTTTTTCTTCGCGAATTTCTTCCAATGCTAAAATATACTTCGTCATCGTTTCGGCAAATTTCCGCAGTTCGCTGATTGTTACGTTTGGGTTTTCATATACGTTCCGTTCTGCCGTTTCCCCAACTTTTGCAAGTACTCCCCACTTTTCTTCTAAAAAGCGAAAGTTATGCGACATATACCTCCCACCATTCTTTATTATTCATTGTCCAATTATCATCTTCATTTTACCATATATTTTATATTTTGTAATTTTGATGGATTGATAATCCATAAAACCCTTTTTATGCTTATGACCTATGTCATCTCTATTTCCGAAAATGGAACAAATCTCTTTTTTAGGTATACGAACCAAAAAAATAGACAAAAAAGCCCAGGGAGTGACGTTGGACATCAGTGCTCGAACATTCGTTCGTTATCTTGCCTCTCTCCATTTCTGATAGAC
>NZ_JAPSMC010000100.1 GCF_026847645.1 Anoxybacillus sp. J5B_2022 | reverse complement strand
CCTAAGACATGTAAAATGGGTTTACACGTTTAGTGTTTGCTTTGTTGGCGAAAGTAATGGTGGGAATCGTTGTGGCAAATGGGAAGAAAAGTGGAATAGTGACGTACAAATTAATTGAGTAGCTATAAATAGCAGTGTAAACTATATTTAACAGGGGAGGAGAGTTAATATGAAAATGCAGTGGAACTTATTATTCGCGATGTTATTTGCGTTAATTGTGTCTATTTTTGCTGTAGCTAATGTGAATGCTGTTTCTGTCAATTATTTGTTTGGAAAAACGGAATGGCCACTAATTTTAATCATTTTAGGCTCGACAGCGATGGGAGGAATTATTGTGGCCTCGTTCGGCTTTTTTCGTATATTTCAATTACAGCGTCAAGTGAAATCATTATCAAAAGAAAAGAAAGAACTACAGGAAAAAGTGGATGCATTAGGAAAAATGAACAATGTGGAAGTGGATAGTGAAAAATAATGAAGAAGGGATGTCTTGTCGCTAGCCATCCCTTCTTCACCTTACATAAGTTAGAACATTGATGACGAATGAAGCGGTTGCACTTTTGCGCTTGGGTCAATATATGCTTTGGCGTTGTTGACTGCCGTTGGCGCTTCCCCGAAGCCGCAAGCAATTAACTTCACTTTTCCTTCGTACGTGCAAATATCCCCGGCTGCATACACACCAGGAATGTTTGTTTCCATTTTCGAGTTGACTTTAATCGAGTTTTTCTCGATTTCGAGCCCCCATTCTTTAATCGGGCCAAGCGAGGAGACAAATCCGTAGTTAACGATGACCGCATCGACATCAACCGTTTCGCGCGCGCCGTCTTTTGCACTTTCGAGCACGACTTGGCGAATGCCGTTTTCGTCACCAATCAATTCAACCGGTATAAATGGAGTTTTAATATCGACTTTCGACTTCATTAAGTTTTCTACGCTATGCTCATGGGCGCGGAATTTATCGCGACGATGCACAATCGTCACTTTTTCTGCAATCGGCTCGAGCATTAGCGCCCAATCTACGGCCGAATCGCCACCACCGCAAACTAGCACTTTTTGACCAGCAAATTTATTTAGATCGTCCACGAAGTAATGGAGATTTTTTCCTTCATACTGCGCTGCGCTGTCTAGCTCGAGACGGCGAGGTTGGAACGCTCCATTTCCAGCAGTGATGATCACGGTTTTCGAATAGTGCACTTCTTTATTCGTTGTCAGCTTAAAAATACCGTTATCCTGCTTTTCAAGTTTTTCTACCGATTGCTCGAGACAAACAGTCGGGTTAAATTTCGCCATTTGTTCCTTTAAATTATTAATCAACTCTTGGGCGCGGATTTTCGGGAATCCGGCTACATCATATATGTATTTTTCTGGATAAAGAGCAGACAGCTGACCGCCGAGCTGCGGAAGGCTTTCAATAATTTTTACGCTTGCTTGGCGCATCCCCCCATAAAATGCGGTAAACAATCCAACTGGTCCACCGCCGATAATGGTAATGTCGTACACTTTTTGGTCTTCTTTCATAATCCCTTCCCCCTCAATATCAAAAAATACAGACACTTACATCATAACATACATAATTCCTTTAGAAAAAAGAAAAAAATCACTTGAAAACAACAAAAAAAAAGCATAATATGTTTTTGGAGGGATTGTTAAGATTTTTTGACAATTGTTCGACATTTTTTTGTCCATTATCGTGAATTTATTCACAAACTTTTTTTCGATAAAATGCAACAAGGCGGCAAACGCTAGTTGTAGATCATCACAAAAAAATAAAAGGGTGGAAGTGATTCATTTGAAAAAGCCAAATGTTGTAATTTTAGGTGCAGGTTATGGGGGGTTAATGACAACGGTTCGTTTGCAAAAATTGATTGGTGTAAACGAAGCGAATATTACGTTAGTGAACAAAAACGATTACCACTACGAAACAACGTGGCTTCATGAGGCGTCGGCGGGAACGCTCCATCATGACCGCGTACGTTATCCGATCACCGATGTAATCGATCGTAACAAAGTGCAGTTTGTACAAGACACGGTAGTGAAAATCGTGCCACAAGAACAACGTGTCATTTTGGAAAATGGGGAGCTTTCGTACGATTATTTAGTGGTCGCGCTCGGTTTTGAGTCCGAAACATTCGGCATTAAAGGACTAAAAGAGTACGCCTTCTCGATTGCGAATATCAACGCGGCTCGCCAAATTCGTGAGCATATTGAATATCAATTTGCGACGTACAATACAGAAGTAGAAAAACGTGATGAGCGCTTAACGATCGTCGTTGGCGGCGCTGGATTTACGGGGATTGAATTTCTTGGCGAGTTAGCGAACCGCGTGCCAGAGCTTTGCCGTGAATACGATATCGATCCGAAAAAGGTGCGCATCATCTGTGTCGAAGCCGCACCAACTGCGCTTCCTGGCTTTGATCCAGAGCTAGTGGAATATGCGGTTGGGCTGCTTGAGCGTAAAGGGGTCGAGTTTCGCATCGGAACGGCGATTAAAGAATGTACGCCAGAAGGAATTATTGTCGCAAAAGGCGATGAAACAGAAGAAATTAAAGCAGGTACAGTTGTATGGGCAGCAGGTGTGCGCGGAAGCTACGTCATCGATGAGTCCGGTTTTGAAGCAATGCGTGGCCGCGTGAAAGTGGATCCGTTCTTGCGCGCTCCTGGTTACGATAACGTGTTTATTATCGGTGACTGCTCGCTTATGATTAACGAAGAAACGAACCGTCCGTATCCGCCGACGGCGCAAATCGCGATGCAGCAAGGCGAATTGTGCGCGAAAAACCTTGCTGTGTTAATTCGCCAGCAAGGAGAGTTACAGCCATTTAAACCGGATATTAAAGGAACGGTATGTTCGCTCGGTCACGATGATGCGATCGGCGTCGTCTTCGGGAAGAAAATGTGGGGCTCTAAAGCAAGCTTCATGAAAAAAATGGTTGACAATCGTGCGCTTTACTTAATCGGTGGTCCATCGCTTGTGATGAAAAAAGGAAAATTCAATATTTTCTAAGCGGGAAGGGGCAACAGACGGTTGTCCCTTTTTACTATAATTAAAAATTCGAAAAATTAAGAAAACTGAAGAAAAAAAGAGTATTTGTTCGATGTATCCGTTTACATGAGCGTAAATCGGCGGAAATCCCTCTTTTCTTTCATGCGCTTTATTTGATATATTATCAGAAAATTAAGAAAAGAGAGAGGGATGAGAAATGAAACATGCAGAACAAACGGTATGTCCATATTGTTCGGGGAACGGCTATGTGCAGCTTTTATTAGGCGGTTCGGAAACGTGCTATTGCTGTTCAGGAAAAGGAACAGAAACAAAAAAATAACGAATGACTTTCGTTGACTGCCTGTCCTCCATTCAGTACACTTAAGAAGGATGTACTGGAGGTGATGGGGATGGAAATGAGCGTTCCTGTTTTGCTCATATCGATGTTGCTATTTTTTGTTTTATTTTTTGGCATCGGTTTTTTATTAAATATGATTTTGCGGATGACATGGCTTCCGGCTATTTTAAGCCCGATTGTTTTTATTTTCATTATCGATGATGTTAGGTTTTTTGCTTATTTTACTGCACCGAGCGCTTCATTTGCAGCGTTGAAGCATAAAATAATGTCGCTAGCGCCCGCTGATGTCATGATTCTCAGCAGTGGACTAGTCGGCGCGATTTTGTCCGGTGTTGCCATTCGGGTGTTAAGAGCTAAAGGATATCAAATGTTTTAAGGCTTTCGCTATTTAGGCGGGAGTCTTTTTATAATGATAAGAAAGCATAAAATTTCGGGTCTGGGGAGCTGTCTAGCTCCAAGCGCCATCGGCTCGAGTCGCTCCGCCCCACGCTGTGGCGGCAACAGCCTCCTCGGTGGGGCTTGTGCGATCTTCGCCGATAGGCGGGCGCTTTGCGCTTTTCTTATTTCTCATCCTTTCGCGGTGAATATTTGTTTCTTTTTTTGGAAATAAATAGAGCCGTGGGAGGAGTGAGAAAATGAATTTTGTAAGAAGGATATGTATGACCATCTTATTTGTTTGCGCGCTGTTTACTACGTTTCAATCGATTTCTGGGGTAGAGGCGCGTACCATTGTGGATTGGATGGATGACTCACCGTTTTCTCTTTTTCATCGCAGCTATTATTTTGCTAATTATTTTGGTATAGACTACGCAGCAGCTGATGACCAATGGATTTATTATGAGGAACGGGCACAGCCGCAAATTTCATCAGAACTAACGGAAAATGATTCGGTAAGTTTAGAAGAAGCGTTTGACTGGTCCCAATATCCGTCGACGACGGTTGTTGCCACCGGCTATACAGCAGGAGTGGAATCGACAGGGAAGTCTCCGAATCATCCGGCATACGGCATTACGTATTCTGGGGTGCGCGTGAAGCGTGATTTATATTCGACGATTGCCGCTGATTTAAATGTGTTTCCGATCGGCACGATTTTGTTTATTCCTGGATACGGATATGGCGTTGTCGCGGACAAAGGAGGAGCGATTAAAGGGCACCGCATCGATTTATACTATGATACAGTGGAAGACGTCTATAAATATTGGGGCAAAAAGACAGTCGAAGTATATGTCGTGAAAAAAGGAAATGGTCAGCTATCAGAAGACGAACTGAAAAAGCTGAACGAAGATGAAACGATGCAAGTATTCCGGCAACAATATTTAAAATCGAAAAGCTAGAAAAAGAGAAGGGCGGACAATTCTCGCCCTTTTTTTGTTTTGTGGCCATTGTCAAGCCTCTGTCGCTTCTGCTTCTGAAAGCAGCGGATCGATTCCGTCGTAAGCAGGAAAGAGATCGGGATGAAGCAAGGAAGCAAGTTTCTTCAAGCCAAGTAATAGCCGTGGAGAAGGGCGGCAAAACAGCGCCTCTTCGAGTACGTAAATGCGGTTCGATTGGACGGCTTGGAGCTCGTTCCACCCCGGCCGTTTTTTCACGATCGCCGGGTCGATTTTTTCGCTTCGCACCCCAACCCAAGCGAGCGCAATATGGTCTGGGTTTCTCTGTTTCACATCTTCCCAGTCGGTTTGGACGTTTGCTTGTTCGATATCGATAAACAAGTTGCGTCCACCGGCTAATTCGCTAATTTCGCTGAGCCAGTTCGTTTTCCCAGGCGTAAAGACCGGCTTCGGCCACCACTCCCAATAAATCGTTGGCGGTTGTTCTATTTTTTTGGCCAGTTGCGTATATTGAGCGATGACTTCACGATATCGATCGACTACTGCTTTGGTGCGTTCTTTTTGACCGAGCGCTTCGCCTAACCGAAGCAAATCGGCAGCAATATCTTCTAAGGAATGCGGCTGAAAAATAAGGTGCGGAATGTTTCGTTGCTCAAGCTCTACTAGGTTATCAATTTTATTAAAATCATAAAATAACGACAAAGATTTTAATAAAATTGTTTATCAGTCCATGTCGTTTAAGCGACATGTACTCTGATTGGGTGTAACCCCACACCCTCTATCCCATTGGCAAACGCCTTTGGGAAT
>NZ_JAPSMC010000010.1 GCF_026847645.1 Anoxybacillus sp. J5B_2022 | reverse complement strand
AGGATTCTCTTTCTTATAAAACTCTTCTGCAATTTTCATCGCTTTTACGTTAAAATTTGGATCCCACGTCCACACTGTTATTTCATTCGTACTTTTTGTACCATCTGTAGCTCCCCCGGTTTTCGTTTCTGAAGAACAAGCAGTTAATAGAAGAATACTTACTAAAAATAGTGTCAAAATCTTTTTCAAAGGAAATCCCTCCTGTTTTTTTAATTCTTATGAACTTTTGGTGAAAAAGGAGTCTAATTAAGAATATACAGCCGAAAAACATACATTTTTCAGTTGTTGTCTTAATGAAATGAGCCTTTTCACTAAGTGCGTAAGATCCAATGTTTATAGACATTATCATCTTATGCATATTATGTTGCCAACTGTCGGAACGAGACTTCTCTAAACCTTCACGGCTTCATCATGCTCTCTTAACACTGCTACATCAACCCCCTGAATCCTCCATTCACCTCCTTGAAAACATTTTCCATCCATATCGCATGTTGACGGTACAAACAGCTCCAATAGCCATTTGCCCCCATCTTCTGACCGTTTTCACACCCATTCTTCGAATATCTTCTTCAATCATTTCTTTTGGCCAGTATTCTGGATAATAGTCTACACCGATATACATTTTTTTCCCCATCTTTATTCATTTCGTTCCTGAAGGTGCTGAATAAAGCGATGAAACGCTCGCTTTCCTTCTTCCGTCCGCTTAAACACTCCCGCATGTTCGAGTACTTGTTCAAATCGTTTTCCTACTTCTTCTTTTAATAATTCATGTACATCATCAAAAACATAGTGTCTTTCCATTATGTCTTGCACCCATTCCCAATGTTTCAATAACGACGGTTCCCATTGCTCTTTTGGCGTTTGATTTTTCATATATCGTGCGATATGGTCTAGCTCATCCGCCAATCGACTAGGCAATACCGCTAATCCCATGACTTCAATTAAACCGATATTTTCCTTTTTAATATGGTGCAATTCCTCATGTGGATGAAAAATACCGTATGGATATTGTTCTGATGTGCGATTGTTTCTTAACACGATGTCCATCTCGTACAACTCCCCACGTCGACGAGCAATTGGCGTGACTGTATTGTGCGGCACATCGTTTGTTTGTGCATATATATCCACTTGAGGATCGCTATATTTTTTCCATTCTTTATAAATCAAATCACTCACTTGTAATACATCATTCTTTGCTCCACGTATACGTATAACTGACATCGGCCAACGAACAATGCTCATTTGTACGTGAGGATAAGCTGGCAATGTAAACGAAAAATCAGATGGAGCTTTTTCAATCGCAAACGTATATTTTCCACCTTGAAAATGATCGTGCGATAAAATAGATCCTCCTACAATTGGTAAATCAGCATTAGAGCCGATAAAATAATGTGGAAATTGATCGACAAAATCAAGCAACCGTTCAAACGTTTTTCTTTCCATTTTCATCGGCATATGTTTATCGCGTAATACGATGCAATGTTCATTGTAATAAACGTAAGGGGAATATTGGAAAAACCAACGTTCACTGCATAGTTCAATCGGAATGATACGATGGTTCGCTCGTGCAGGATGACGAATCGTTCCTGCATACCCTTCATTTTCAATACATAACAAGCAAGTAGGATAACGTTGTTCCTTTACGTCCTTCATGCGCGCAATATCTCGAGGATCTTTCTCGGGTTTGGATAAGTTAATCGTGATATCCATATCCCCATATTTCGTACGCGCTTTCCATCGTCTATTTTTCATCACTCGGTCTACGCGAATGTAATTGGATGCTTGACTAAGCTCATAAAACCAAGTTGTCGCCTCTTGTTTGTTTCGCTTATATTTCTCATAAAACGTTTGAATGATCGTTGACGGACGCGCTACAAAACAATTCATAATCTCTGTATCAAATAAATCGCGATCAGTAACTGTCTTTCCAACAAGCCGTCCATGTTCTTCAGCCCAATGGATCATCCGTTGTAAGATGGAAACAAGTGGGCGATCCGAGGAAGGCATCACGTCAACTTGTTGCCATTCGTCTAATTTCAACAACGCTAATATTCGATTGCGTGTATAAATGACATCTTCTCGTTCAATTAGGCGATGATGGAGCGCATATTGAATGAGTGTTTCAATTTCTTCGTAAATGTTCACCATGAGTTACACCTCTTCATATCCGTTCGGATTCGCCTCGTGCCACTCCCATGCTGAAGCAACAATTTCTTCAATCGTTGTGTATAACGGTTTCCAGCCAAGTTCACGTTTTGCTTTTTCCGATGAAGCAACTAAACGCGCAGGATCTCCAGGTCGTCTCGGCACAACTTTTTCAGGAATCGGATGTCCCGTCACGCGTCGTGCAGCCTCAATGACTTCTTTTACAGAAAAACCGTTGCCATTTCCTAAATTGTATATGTTGCTTTCCCCACCGTTTCTTAGTTTTTCTACCGCTAATAGATGAGCATCGACTAAATCTAGCACATGAATGTAGTCACGAATGCACGTGCCATCAGGCGTGTCGTAATCATCTCCAAAAATATGAATCTCTTCTCGTTTCCGTAGCGGCACTTGCAAAATAAGTGGAATTAAATGGGTCTCCGGACGATGATCTTCACCAAGCATCGTTCCATACGCTCCAGCAACATTAAAATATCGTAAAGAAATGTAACGAATACCGTGTGCAACGTTCACCCATTTCATCATTTTTTCCATCGCTAGTTTTGTTTCTCCATACGGACTTTCAGGATTTGTTTCATCTGCCTCTTGAATCGGAATTTGTTTTGGTTCCCCATACACCGCAGCCGTTGAGGAGAAAACAATTTGTTTGACGCCATATTCATTCATCACATCAAGCAACACTTCTGTTCCATAAACGTTGTTGTTGTAATAAGCTAACGGCTGTTTCACACTTTCTCCAACAAGAGAATGTGCTGCAAAATGGATCACTGTATCGATTTCATGATTTTTAAATACGTTGCTTAAAAAGTGGCGATCACGAATATCACCTTCATAAAATATCGCCTCTGGATGAACAGCTTTTCGATGTCCTGTTTGTAAATTATCCACGACAGCAACTCTTTCTCCTTTTTCGATTAAACGATACACTGCATGACTTCCAATGTATCCAGCCCCACCGCAAACGAGAATCATCGTATGCTCTCTCCTTCTTTTGTAAGCTGTTTTGCTCCATCGCCAATTTTAGCTACATAAAAACTTGGGGCATAACCAATCTCCATTTCATACATTTGACCGACTTGCTCAATAAACGATGGAATATGATCGTCCTTTACAATATTTACAGTACAACCACCAAAGCCTGCCCCCGTCATACGTGCTCCTATTGTACCTTCATGTTTCCATGCCGCTTCAACAAGCGTATCTAACTCTTTTCCCGTCACTTCATAATCATCACGCAATGATTCATGTGATTGACGCATCAATTGTCCAAATGTATGCAAATCTCCTTGGCGTAAAACAAAAGCCGCTTGCTTTGTCCGCTCATTCTCTGAAACGACATGTCGCACCCTTTTTTGTTCGATCGGAGACAATACATGTGCATATTGATTAAACTGTTCCATCGTCATATCTCCAAGCGAGTTGATGCGTACATATTGTTGTAATTTCGTCAACGCCTGCTCGCATGTCGCACGGCGCTCGTTATATGCTGAATCAGCTAATCCCCTCTTTTTATTCGTATTGGCAATGACGATCGAGCAATCTTCCAAAGACAGGGGCAAATATTCGTATTGAAGCGTTTGGCAATCGAGCAGTAGCGCATGACCTGCTTTTCCCATTCCAACCGCAAATTGATCCATAATGCCACAATTCACACCGATATATTCGTTTTCTACTTGTTGGCTAATCTTCACTAATTCCAACATCTCGATATTTAATTCAAACAAATAGTTCAACATGACGGCCGTAACGAGCTCAATCGACGCAGACGAAGATAATCCAGCCCCATTCGGAATATTGCCATAGTATAAGACGTCAATCCCGCTTTGTACATCTTTTGGCATGAGCGCACGAATCATTCCTTTCGGATAATTCGCCCATCCATGACGTTCGTCATATGCAAGTTCATCTTTTGTCACAGAGACAATTCCATCTTCATGAAAGTTTTTTGAATAGAGCCGAATCATCCCATCATCATTCAACCGAGCGACCGCATATTTTCCGATATGCAATGAGCAAGGGAGCACATACCCGCCGTTATAATCTGTATGTTCTCCAATTAAATTGACACGGCCGGGGGCGAAGAAGACAGATGATCTTCCATATCCCCCCTGAAATACTTTTATATATTCATTTTTTAAATGTTCAATCATTCTAGAACACCACTTTGCTTAAATTTATTTTAATACTAGTTACCTAAATAATCAGAAATTAAATAACCTTTTCTTATTCATTGTTATCTCCCCCTAGAAATAAGTTTTATTTTAGTAAGCGCTTACTTCTGTTAATAAAAATTTTAGTAAATTATTTAACTTAAGTCAATAAAAATTTTCTAAAAAAAAGTAAAAAGTCGACCCTATTCGAGTCGACTTCTCTTAATCAAACGTAATTTCTTTCACTTTTTCTTCATCGAGACGCTTAATGACTTCGACTAGTAGTTTTACTGTTTGTTCGTAGTCATCGCGGTGAAGAAGGGCAGCGTGAGAGTGAATGTAGCGCGTTGGGATGGAAATGGTGAGCGCTGGAACACCGCTTGCAGTTAGGTGAATCGCACCAGCATCTGTTCCTCCGCCCGGCATCGCGTCGAAATGGTACGGAATGTTCAGTTCTTCCGCGACATCGAGGACGAATTCGCGCAACCCTTTATGCGACACAAGCGTTGCATCATATAACACGATATGCGGACCCGCACCAAGTTTGCCCATTGCTTCTTTTTCCGACACGCCTGGGGTGTCGCCAGCGATGCCGACATCAACCGCAAAGGCAATGTCTGGTTGAATCGTGTGCGCTGCTGTTTTCGCCCCGCGCAATCCGACTTCTTCTTGCACGGTGCCAACACCGTATACAACGTTCGGATGCTCCACGTCTTTCAGCTGCTTAAGCACATCAATCGCAATCGCACAACCGATGCGGTTATCCCATGCTTTTGCGAGCAACATTTTTTCGTTGTTCATGACAGTAAACTCAAAATACGGAACGATCGAATCGCCTGGGCGCACTCCCCACTCCAGCGCTTCGTCACGGCTGGAGGCGCCGATGTCAATAAACATATCTTTGATTTCGACTGGTTTTTTGCGCGCTTCCGGCGGCAAAATGTGCGGCGGCTTCGAGCCGATGACGCCGGTAATATCGCCTTTTTTCGTCACGATCGTCACGCGCTGGGCAAGCATCACTTGTCCCCACCAACCGCCAAGCGTTTGAAAGCGAATAAAGCCTTTTTCATCAATTTGCGTCACCATAAACCCAACTTCGTCCAAATGGCCTGCGACCATAATTTTAGGGCCTTTTTCGTTCCCTACCTTTTTCGCGATTAAGCTGCCAAGACCGTCAGTCGTTACTTCGTCCGCGTAAGGAGCGATATGTTTTTTCATCACTTCCCGAGCTTCCCGTTCATTGCCCGGGACACCTTTTGCGTCCGTTAATTCTTTTAACATTTGCAACGTCGGATCTAACTTTGTCATCTTCAAACCCCTTTCACCGTCTCTTCCCCATTATACCGAAAACAATCGACTATGTACAAAAATTGGTTAATAATTTTGTGTTTGCCGTTCATGGTTTACTTCATTTTTTGCCATGTATGCTTGTTCAATTTGTTCCGACGTAAATTGCAGCGCATGTCCAAGTGCCGCATACGATCGCAACAACGCTTCGTACGTTTCGAAAGTTAGCGACTGCTCAAACAAATGAATGGCTTGAAAAACGGCTAAAAACTGGGCAACGAGCGGTTTGCTTTCTTCAACGTTCGGCCACTCTACGCGCGCTGCCAACTGAAGATCTAACCCGAGCGATAAAATAAAATGCAACCCATCGACGTATTCTTCTAATATTGTTTCGAAAGAAGCAGGCGGTTTCGAGCTCCAAAATTTAAAACAGCGCGTTTCGTTTGCGAGTTCTCCCACTTCGACTAAAAGCGCCAACAGTTTGCGCTCGACGAGATTTTCTCCTTCTAGCCCGCGCTCGGTTTCAATTCGCTCATCTAGCTGCCGCTGCATCGTGTATAGACGTTGAATATCCATCTACTTTCCCCCTTTAAAAAATGACCATTCTCTTAAGAGAATGGCCATTCATTACTTATTTATTTAAGTTTTCTTTTGCGATGTTTGCTAGTTGTGTGAATGCTGCGGCATCGTTTACTGCTAAATCTGCAAGCATTTTACGGTTCACTTCTACGCCCGCAAGCTTTAAGCCGTGCATTAAACGGCTGTAAGAAAGACCGTTCATGCGCGCTGCTGCGTTAATACGCGTAATCCAAAGTTTACGGAAATCGCGTTTCCGTTGACGACGGTCGCGATATGCGTACATTAATGATTTCATTACTTGTTGGTTCGCGACTCTATATAAACGATGTTTAGAACCGAAATAGCCTTTTGCAAGTTTAAGAATTTTTTTACGACGTCTGCGTGTGACTGTTCCGCCTTTTACACGTGGCATTTGTATTCCCTCCTACGAATGATTCCGAATTATTTTACGTTGTCAAGCAATTGACGAATGCGTTTGAAGTCGCCAGAAGATACAAGCGTTGCTTTACGAAGTTTGCGTTTTTGTTTTTGCGTTTTGTTTGCGAATAAATGGCTAGTAAATGCATGAGAACGTTTCAATTTCCCAGTGCCCGTCTTTTTAAAACGCTTTGCAGAGCCTTTATGTGTTTTCATTTTTGGCATAAGGTGTATCCTCCTCGTTCGATTATTTATCGTTTTTCGGCGCTAACACTAAAAACATGCTCCGGCCGTCCATTTTTGGTGCCGATTCAATGACACTAATATCGGCGCACGCCTCAGAAAAACGGTCTAATACACGTTGACCGATTTCTTTATGCGTAATTGCCCGCCCTTTAAAACGAATCGTTGCTTTCACTTTATCTCCTTTTTCAAGGAACTTCCGCGCGTTGCGCAATTTCGTGTTGAAGTCATGTTCTTCGATCGTTGGGCTTAAACGAACTTCTTTTACGTTAATCACTTTTTGCTTTTTACGCGCTTCTTTTTCTTTCTTTTGCTGCTCGAAACGGAATTTGCCGTAATCCATAATGCGGCATACTGGCGGTTTTGCGTTTGGTGCCACCATCACTAAATCGAGATTGAGTCTTGCCGCGATTTCGAGCGCTTCTTGTTTCGATTTAATGCCTAATTGTTCGCCGTTTGGATCGATTAAACGAACTTCGCGTGCACGAATGCCTTCGTTAATGATAAAATCTTTGCTAATAACTAGCCACCTCCAAGGTTTTTTCCGAATGACTTGTTTGTTTTTCGCACCCTTTTGAAAAGCGGGAGCAGCTAGAGCCTCCGCTTTTCTAAATAAAAAGCGTGGATGCATACGACACCCACGCTATTACGCCCGAATTTTATAAAACCGAACCGTAACAACCTGCCAACAGCAACTAACGCGTCAGCCAGGTGAGAAGCGGGTGCTTCTGCTTATGTCACAAACAAGTATTCTATTCGACTTATGTAGTATACCATGTTGGAAGCGGCATGTCAATATTTGCTTATTGCTTACTTCGGCACAACATTTTTCATTATAGCTAATGTTGCGATGTTTGGCAACAACTTTTTTCAAAAAAATACTGCGGAGTTTTCCTCCGCAGTGCTGTTTAACGGCGCACTTCTGCTTTTATTGTTGCAATAAAGTCGTCAAGCGCCATCGTTTCGCTTTTTTGTTCCCCGTATTTGCGGACGTTGACTGTTCCTTCTTTCACTTCATTGTCACCGACAACGAGCATATAAGGAATTTTTTGCATTTGCGCTTCCCGGATTTTGTAGCCGATTTTCTCATCGCGCTCATCGACTTCGACACGGAATCCTTGCGCTTGAAGCGCTTCTTTTATTTTGTATGCATAGTCGGCATGAACAGCCGGTGAAACAGGAATGACTTCCACTTGTACCGGCGCAAGCCATGTCGGGAACGCTCCTTTATACTCTTCAATTAAGAACGCGACAAATCGCTCCATCGTCGATACAACGCCGCGGTGAATGACGACCGGACGATGCGGCTTTCCATCTTCGCCGATATATGTCAAGTCAAAGCGTTCCGGCAATAAGAAATCGAGCTGGACAGTCGAGAGCGTTTCATCTTTTCCGAGCGCCGTACGCACTTGCACATCTAATTTCGGACCGTAAAATGCCGCTTCGCCTTCCGCTTCATAATAGTCAAGCCCTAGCTCATCCATCGCTTCGCGCAACATCGTTTGCGCTTTTTCCCACATCGCGTCATCGTCATAATACTTTTCTTTATCGTGCGGGTCGCGATAAGAAAGACGAAACGAATATTCGTCTAAGCCGAAATCTTTATACACTTCAAGAATTAAGTTGACGACGCGCTTAAACTCATCTTTAATTTGGTCCGGACGGACGAAAATATGAGCGTCGTTCAATGTCATTCCGCGCACACGTTGTAAGCCTGTCAACGCGCCTGACATTTCATAGCGGTGCATCGTTCCAAGCTCGGCAATACGAATCGGTAGCTCACGGTAGCTATGAATTTTGTTTTTGTAAATCATCATATGGTGCGGGCAGTTCATCGGACGAAGCACAAGTTGCTCGTTATCCATTTCCATCGGTGGGAACATGCCGTCTTTATAATGATCCCAGTGGCCGGACGTTTTATATAATTCCACGCTACCTAGCACCGGCGTGTATACGTGTTGATAGCCAAGCTCCAATTCTTTGTCGACGATGTAGCGCTCGATCGTGCGGCGGATCGTCGCTCCTTTCGGTAGCCAAAGCGGCAACCCTTGTCCAACTTTTTGCGATGTCGTAAATAGCTCTAATTCTTTTCCTAGCTTGCGATGGTCGCGTTCTTTCGCTTCTTGCAATAGACGGAGGTATTCGTCAAGCTCTTCTTTTGTAAAAAACGCTGTGCCGTAAATGCGCTGCAACATTTTGTTGTTGCTGTCACCACGCCAGTACGCCCCAGCAATGTTTAGCAGCTTAAACTCTTTAATTTTTCCTGTCGATGGAACGTGAACACCGCGGCAAAGGTCAAAAAACTCCCCTTGCTCATAAATCGAAACGACTTCGCCGTCCGGAATATCATGAATCAACTCAATTTTTAAGTGATCGCCGATTTCTTCGTAACGGCGAATTGCTTCTTCGCGGCTTACTTCTTTCCGGACAATTTCTAAGTTTTCTTTCACAATTTTCCGCATTTCTTGTTCGATTTTTGGAAGGTCTTCCGGCGTTAGCGACTCCTCCATGTCAATGTCATAGTAAAAGCCGTTTTCAATCACCGGTCCGACACCAAGTTTCACATGTTTATACAGGCGCTTAATCGCTTGCGCCATTAAATGAGCGGTACTATGCCGCAAAATTTCTAACGCTTCCGGCATGTCCGGCGTAATAATCGAAATCGCCCCATCTTCGGTAATCGGGGTACGCAAATCGAGCAACCGATCGTTTAGTTTTCCTGCAATCGCTTTTTTCTTTAACCCTGGGCTGATCGAAGCAGCGATTTCTTCTGTTGTGATTCCTTTCGGAAACTCCTTCATCGCTCCATCAGGAAACGTAATTTTCACTACATCTGACATGGTCCTTCACTCCTTTTTGCTGTAAAATAAAAAACTCATCCCTAACTAAGGGACGAGTTCGTTTCGTGGTTCCACCCTTCTTCCCATCGCTAAAACGACCAATGGTCGGAACGCGATGGCTCGAATAGCATAACGGTGCCTTCTCCGTCAGCCATTACTCAACGGGGGATCGACCGTCTTTCACAGCTGAAGTTCCGAGGTGGTAAGTGCATTTTTCGTGTTAGGAAGGTTCCAGCCTAGCCTTCCCTCTCTGGAAACCGTAAAAATACACTCGTGTCCTCATCATCACTTTTTTCATCGATTGATTATGTACGTAATTATAAAATGAGAGCGTGGAAAAATCAAGTCGATCCGTCGTTTGTCCATATCGGACGAACAAAAGCGTGAACGGGACAAAAACGAAGCCGCTCTTGAAATACGTTTTGAATCGTTTGAATCATGCCGTCGTCCGGCTCGTCCGTATATACATAAATCGTCTGCGGAGCGAGCGAAACAAGCGGCGCCAACACCGAAGAGTCGATATACATCGGTTGATTGACCGTCAAATTCCGGTCGATCCATTGCTTTAGTTCCGGCTTGGCCACGTGGCGAAACTGCTCGTCAAAAAAAAGAAACTCTGGCGAACGATGAACAAGATGGACAACCGGCCATTTCGCTTCTCGCTCAGCTACGTAGTCGCGCAACATTTGCACAAAATTTTGATACTCTTGCTCTAATTTGTACTCGTCAATAGCTAACTCCACATAATAATGAAGCAGCCCGATGTACCGTTTTAAACGAAAGGTGATAAACGACGCCATCGAAAAAGAAAGCCCATCTTTTAAAAATGGCAATAATGCGTTCATAATGAGCGTTTCTCGCGAATCCATCGGCTGCTTTCCACTCCGATAATCATGCCTTTCTCCCTCCAAAAACGAATGGGCGAGCTGTAAAATTTGTTGCTGTTCTTCCTCCGCTTTAAAATAAAACGTCCCTGAAATAATCGATAATAATAGCCGATCTTCGACAAACCGAAGAATAAATTGAGCAATCGCTCGTGCGATGCCAGCCGATATCATCCCATCCGCGCGTTCATCTATGTGAATGGTGACTACTCGATCGCCGTCATGCTCACAGCTAAAGAGCGGATCAGCGATTGCTTCGAAGAGACGGGCAAATTTTTCTACATCGTTGCTCTGTTCAAAATAAATTTTGATCAATGTTGTCCCCCCTTTATCAGTGAATGCTTGTTCTATATATATGGGAGGACAAACTCATTTAGAATCAGAAAAAGCATCGGAAAGCCCTTTCGACAGGGCTGATTTGCCTATGCCTCGAAACGGCGGTTTCGTCCTTTAATCTCGACTGGTTGCGCTAAATAGCGGATGCGCTCCATAATGCGCGCTGCTTTCACTTGCTCTTCCTCGCCGCGTTGCGAATACGTTAAATGATGGGCAAGCTGCTGCAAATCAAAATTCGACGTGAAAAAAGTCGGTAAATTTTCTAGCATCCGGTATTGCAAAACCGGCCCTAATAAATCGTCGCGCACCCAGCTCGACATCGATTCTGCCCCGATATCGTCAAGCATTAAAACAGGCACTTTTTTGACGTATTCTAGCTTCTCGTTGATCGTTTGATCATGGAGTGAGCTTTTTAACTCACGAAAAAACTCTGGCACATACACAATAAGAGAAGCAATATTTTTTTTCGCCAACGCATTGGCAATCGCACCAAGGATGTATGTTTTTCCGACACCAAACGAACCGTATAAGTACAATCCTTTCATCTTTTTCCCCGGTTCGTAATTCGAAACGAACTGTTCCGCCAGTTCAATCGCCTTCATCCGCCCTTCGTCGGTGAGGTCTACATCCGATAAAGAGGCTTGCAAAATTTCCCGCGGTACAAATAAGCTTTGAATTAACGCTTCTTGCCGCTTCCGCTCATCGTGCTTGATTTTTGTTGGGCAACGGTCGTATCGGACGTCAATGGCATTTCCTTGCCAAACAAGGCGTGGATGATACCCTTTTAGCAGGTTTTTGCATGTGTCTAAACTCGGGCACCGCTTGCAGTTTTTCGTTTGCTGAATGAACTCGTACAGCTTGACGAGGCTACGGTCTAGTACTTCCGCTGTAATTTTCCCTTCATGCTCGCGCAAAAACGCTTGGACTTCGCGGTGGGACAGCACTTCTTGTTTCAGTTGTTCATAGCGCTGGCGAAAATCTTTCCGATGAAGCAGGCGGCTGAGCAGCTGGTTCATATGTTCCATGTTCCCACATCCTATTACTCATTTCGATATTTTTTCAGCCGCTCTTCTAGTTCGCGGCGTTTCATTTCCAGATCGCTCGCTTCCGTTTGTTCGCTTTCTTTTTGACTATAATCCATGTTGAGCCAATCCGGCAACATTTCTTTGCGCACGGTTTTACGAGCAGGTTTTTTCTCTTTTTCGCTCGCCCAGCTTTGGTATTTTTTCGCTTCTTTTTTCGCGAGTTCCATCGCTTCTTTGACGGTGCGAATTTTTTTGCGCGCCCAATGGCTAGCAATTTTTTCGACGTATGCTTTCGACAGCTTCATATCGGTCCGTAACATCACATAATAAATCAATACATTCACCACGCCAGGCAACAGTTTTTGCTGGAACATTATGTCTTCAATAAGTTGTAAATCGCTCATCGAAGGTTCCGCACCGCCTGAAATCTCGATTAACAGCTGGCGCGGGGAAATCGTCTCGAGCTGCTTGATGAGTTGTTCTTCTTTCGTTTTCGGCTCGACGTCCATCATCGTTCGATACGAGAGCGGCTGCACGCGCGTGCTTAAATGCGGCAGTTCATCATCCCCCCGCTCAAATTGATACCAGTCACGTGCGGCCTTTCGGAGCGCTTCAATATCAATATGTTCCGCCGGATCGATCACGCCTATGACAATTTTTTGCATATCTAACGGACTAATTCCGTATAAAAAAGCGAGCTTTTTGATCGCTTCCCGCACTTTCGCGTTCACCGCCCGCTTCGGAACGATCTGCTTGGAAAGTCCGGCAAAAAATAAGTCAAAGTCAAACACGTCTTCCTCAAGCACATACGTTTCTTCGCTCCGATCGAAATATTTTCGTTCATCGGAGAGAGATAAATCTTGTTTCGTTTCCTCATTCATCGTAGCGACCATTTGCTCTGGATGAACCGAAGTAAAAATTTCATTAAACGACCTTGTGATCGGGGAAAAGCCGCTTGTATCAATTGCCGGCACAGAAAAAAATTGTTTTAATTTATGAAATTTCGTCCGACCGACACGGCTATAAAGAAACACGTTCAGCACGCCGTCGTTGAAAAATTGTTCCGGCGAAAGCGGCGGCTGCAACTCGTAAATAAACTGCTTCGGATCTTGCGCGTGGTTGACATATGTTTTCAACAGTCCAATTCCTTCAAGTTTCAGCCGTTCATCGTAAATGTCTTTTAGGCTACATTGCATAATCGCCATTAAGCTATGATGCGTCGTTTCCGCGCTGAGAAATTGTTGATCAAGCTCACCCCATAGCGTCATATATAAGCTGAATGCGCGAGAGCCAATTAGCGGCTGGTATAATAGCGTGACCACTTTGCGGTCAAACTCATGCAAAATTCCGTTGCTACGCACAACATACCGATCGACGGGAATCAGTTCTTTCCAATGATGTTCCATACTATCGACCTTCCTTAATAGATTAAAAAAAGGGCTTGTCCGAGTTACCGCGTAAGCCCTTTACTGTTGTTCTTTTTTGATCAGTTCTTTCAGTTCGTCAATAAAGACGTTTAAATCTTTAAATTGCCGGTAAACAGAGGCGAAGCGGACGTATGCTACTTCGTCGACTTTCGACAGCCGTTCCATGACCATTTCGCCGATTGTTTCGCTTTTCACTTCCGCGACTCCACGGTTGCGCAATTCCCTTTCAATTTCTTGTGTGATTTGCTCTAGCTGCTCGAGCGCGACCGGCCGTTTTTCACACGCTTTAATCAACCCGCGCAATATTTTCTCTTGACTGAACTCCTCGCGCGTTCCTTCTTTTTTGACGACAATTAATGGCATTTCTTCCACTTTTTCAAATGTAGTGAATCGATAATGGCACTGTTCGCATTCCCGTCTGCGGCGAATTGAACGCCCTTCATCAACTGGACGCGAATCAAGCACCCTTGTTCCGTTATGATGGCAAGTTGGGCACTTCACAAGAACCACTCCGTTTTGTTTAGTTTCATCCGTTGATTCCAGAGCCGATATACGGCAAGCGCTGGTCCAGTTTTTCGTACAAATCAAGAATGACGCGACGGCTCCAACCAAAATCGAACGGTAATACGTTTGTATTAGTCGTTACGGAAAAATCAATCGCAGTTTCAAATGGACGAACGGAAATGACCGTAATGACGATAAACGCTTTTTTGCCACGGCGAGTCGCAGCGCTAAATTCCCCCCGCTCTTCCGATACAGAAAGAAGCTCATATTCCGAAGAAGACTCAAGCAGTTCTTTCACCGCTTTTATCGCATGAGCGTTCGTCACCTTATAATAACGGCTTCGCAACTGTTCGTCTTCATGGGTTTCTTTCGTTTCGCAATGATTCGTAAAGGCATACTTTAGTTTGTTCCAAATGCTCATTTCTGCCGCTCCTTGTGCAATTCTTTATTATTATGATACCACTAGTGCTAGGTATATGTACAATACAAAAAAAGAGGTGCGTTTGCCACCTCTTTTTGTTTTCGTTATTTACAATGCTTTCACGTTTTTCAATTCGATTGGACCCATTCCGCGCGGAAGTTCGATCGTTTCGCGCGTTTGCGCCCCTAGCGCTTCCGCGATGTAGTCTGCAGCAATCGTCGGATCAAGGTTTCCACATGTATACACGTCAATGCTCGCATACCCATGCTCTGGGAAGCTGTGAATCGTTAAGTGCGATTCCGAAATAATGACGACTCCGCTTACTCCTTGTGGCGCGAACTTATGGAATGCTACTTCCCGAATTTCTGCGCCAGATTTCAATGCTGCATCAACAAATGTTTTTTCAATAAATTCGATGTCATTCAGCTTATCAAAATCGCATCCCCATAATTCTGAGATAACGTGACGACCCATTGTGTCCATCAAAAAATCCCCCTTTAACTTATTTTCCAAAAAATAAACATGAAATTCTTTTGCATAATGGCATGTATAACTACCACGGGGGAAAGTTAGTCCAAAGAGGTCCTAACCCTTTAAGTAGTCACATTACCGTGCGTTTAAGAAGTTCACGAAACATAGTATACTTTGTTTATTTTTTTTTTGCAATACACTTTTTGATTTTTTTCGAAAATGGGAAAAGCGCTGACCGAGGCCAGCGCTTTTATGCGTTCACTTTTAATTTTTCCATCATTTTGTTGGCGACTAAATTCGCTAAGTCTACCACGCGGCAAGAGTAGCCCCATTCGTTGTCGTACCAAGCGAGCACTTTCACTTTCCGTCCTTCCATCACCATTGTTGACAGCCCATCGACAATCGCCGAATGTGGGTTTGTGTTGAAATCGATCGACACGAGCGGCTCGGTTGTAAAATCAAGAATGCCTTTTAACGAACCGTTCGCCGCACGAATAAACGCCTCATTCACTTCGTCGACGGTTACGTCCCGCTTCAAGTCCACGACCAAATCGACGAGTGAAACGTTTGGCGTCGGAACGCGAAGCGCCATGCCATGTAACTTCCCTTTTAAATGCGGCAAGACGAGCGCTAGCGCTTTCGCCGCACCTGTCGTCGTCGGAATGATCGATTGTGCGCAAGAACGAGCGCGACGCAAATCTTTATGCGGGTTGTCAATGTTTTTCTGGTCGTTTGTATACGCGTGCACGGTCGTCATTAGCCCGTTTTCAATGCCAAACGCTTCATCAAGCACTTTCACAACCGGTGCCAAACAGTTCGTTGTGCACGAAGCGTTCGAAATAATGAAATGTTCGTCAATATCGAGCATCTTTTCATTCACGCCCACCACGATCGTCACATCTTCGTTTTTTCCCGGCGCTGTTAAAATCACACGTTTCGCTCCTGCTTCTAAATGAAGGCTTGCTTTTTCTTTAGCATTAAATTTCCCCGTCGCTTCGATGACGATATCAATGTCTAGCTCTTTCCATGGAAGTTGCTGCGGGTCGCGCGAATTGAGCAGCAGCACTTTTTTTCCGTTCACTAATAAGCCATCTTCAAGTGCAATTACTTCCCCTGCAAATTTTCCATGAGTGGAGTCATATTTTATTAAATGAGCTAATGTTTCTGCTGGATAGCTCGCATTAATCGCAACGATATCTAAGTTTTCAGCAGCAATGGCATTGCGAAATACCATTCGCCCAATTCGTCCAAACCCATTAATCGCTACTTTCGCTTTCATTAAGTTTTCTCCTCTCAAATATATGTTATACTAATTATCTCCTATTCGCATAATTAGTATAACATATTTTTATGATTTGTGTAGAGTAAATCGTACAAAAAAATAAAAAAAGACGTCCTATTTTTTACAGGACATCCCATTTGTTTAAAATATATAAAAGCTGTTCTCGCGTTTTATCGACCGTTCCGTTGTTATCAATGACCGCATCCGCATGCGCTTTTTTTTCGCTAAGCGGCATTTGCGAACGAATGCGGGCGAGCGCCTCTTCTTGAGAAAACCCGTTCCGCTTCATCAGCCGCTCCAGCTGGGTCGCTTCATCTACATAAACGACAATAATTTTATCTACGAAATGAGTTAGCTTGCTTTCAAACAAAAGCGGAATATCAAGCACAACTACCGGCTCGCCGCGGCGGATATACGCTTCTCGTTCGGCAAGCATTTTTTTTCGAACAGCCGGGTGAACGATCGCGTTTAGCTGCTTCCGCTTTTCTTCATCATGAAACACGATCGCTCCTAACTTCGCTCGGTCAATTTCACCGTTCGCTTCGAGAATGTCATTCCCGAACGTTTCCACAATGCGAACGTACGCTTCTTCTCCAACGTTCACTACTTCCCGAGCGATGATGTCCGCATCAATGACTGGAATGTTCAACTCTTTTAGCATGTGCGCTACCGTACTTTTGCCGCTGGAAATTCCACCCGTTAAACCGATCGTTAGCGCCATTTTCTCCCCCCTCTTTTATTGTTGGCACCGTTCGCAATAATGAGTGCCACGCCCGGCAACCGTTATTTTTCGCACAGGATGCCCGCATTGTTTGCATGGCTCTCCTTTGCGGCCATAGACAAACAATTGTAATTGAAATGTTCCGGACACTCCTTGCGTATTGACGTATGTTCGAACAGTGCTTCCCCCATGCTCAATCGCTTCGTGCAACGTTGCCACTATTTCGCGGTAAAGACGTTCGATTTCTTCCGCTGTCAACGAAGAAGCGGTTCGCTCCGGATGGAGACGCGAGCGGAATAACGTTTCGTCCACATAAATGTTGCCGAGCCCAACGACAACCGTTTGATCTAACAGCACGCTTTTTATGTTTCGGCTCGTTTTTTGCAGCTTATTCATTAGAAACTCTGGCGTAAATGCCGGCGAAAACGGCTCCGGCCCTAACAACGATAGCGGCGGCTGCGCTTCTTCTTCTCCCGCTTTGAACAAATGCATCGTCCCAAATTTTCGCACATCACGATACCTTAATTCGGTCCCATCTGTAAATTGAAAAATGACGTGTGTATGCGGCTCGATCGGTGCGGTAGATGGCTGCAAAAGGTAGCGCCCTTCCATGCGCAAATGGGAAACGAGCACAAGTTCATCTAGCAAAAATTTCAAAAACTTCCCGCGGCGCTCGACGCTTTGAATCGTTTGGCCTTGCAGCATTTCAGCAAACGTTACGACATCCGGTTTTTTGATGATATTCGGCCAAAACACTTGGACATGTTGAATCGTTTTACCGACGGTTAACGGAATGAGTGTGCGTTTAACTGTTTCGACCTCTGGCAATTCCGGCATTGCAAATCCCTTCCTTTACTTCGCATCATACCAAGTTGGTCCATAGTGATAATCCACTTTGAGCGGCACGCGCAGCTCGATGGCATTTTCCATCACTTCTGGAACGATCTTTGTGAGCCGCTCAATTTCCGCTTTCGGCGCTTCTAAAATCAATTCGTCATGCACTTGCAATAAAATCCGCGCTTGCATCCCCTCTTTTTGTAACCGCTCTGCTAAATCGATCATCGCCTTTTTAATAATATCTGCCGCGCTTCCTTGAATCGGCGTATTCATCGCCGTTCGCTCCGCAAAGCTTCGCAAATTGAAATTGCGGCTTGTAATGTCCGGAAGATAACGGCGGCGATGCAAAAGCGTCGTTACGTACCCCGTTTGCTTCGCTTGTTGCACGATTTCCTCCATATACCGTTTTACCCCTGGGAAGCTCACAAAGTATCGTTCAATAAATTGCGCTGCTTCTTTGCGGGAAATGTTCAAGTTTTGCGATAAGCCGTAATCGCTAATGCCATACACGATACCGAAGTTCACCGCTTTTGCATGACGGCGCATTTGCGGCGTTACTTCTTCTGCGCTGACGTGGAAAATATCCATCGCCGTTTTCGTATGAATGTCCCAATCATGTTGGAACGCTGCAATTAAGTTTTCGTCATTGGCAATGTGCGCTAGCACGCGCAATTCAATTTGTGAATAATCGGCCGCAAAAATGACCCAATCCGGCTCCGATGGAACGAACGCTTGACGAATTTTCCGGCCTTCTTCCAAGCGAATCGGAATGTTTTGCAAATTCGGTTCTGTCGAGCTTAGCCGCCCTGTTTGCGTTAACGCTTGGTTAAAAATCGTATGCACTTTGCTCGTGTCTGGATGGACAACTTTTAATAGCCCTTCAATATACGTCGATTGCAGTTTGCCGAGCTGGCGATAGTGCAAAATTTTCTCGACAATCTCATGTTGCGAGGCAAGCTTCTCTAACACATCCGCCGATGTCGAATAACCAGTTTTCGTTTTTTTCAGCGCCGGCAATTGCAATTTTTCAAATAAAATGACGCCAAGCTGTTTCGGCGAGTTAATGTTAAACGCTTGTCCGGCGAGTTGGTAAATTTCCTGCTCAAGCGCTTGCAACTGTTCTTGAAGCTCATCGCCCATCTCTTTTAGCCGCTCGACGTTGATCGTAATCCCTAAAAATTCCATATCGGCTAAAATCATCGTCAGTGGCAATTCTAATTCCGTAAACAGCGAATATTGTTCATTTTCTTTTAAATCGACGATGAATGTTTCTTTTAACGCGCGGATGGCCGCTGCCTTTCGAACGAGATGCTCCGCCAATGTCGATTCATCCGGCACTTTTTGTTTTGCGCCTTTGCCGTACACGACTTCGTCTTGTTGCACGTCCGTATACTGTTTTGCCTTTGCTACCGAAGCGACATCCTCCGTCGATTGCGACGGATTTAAAAGGTACGACGCAATGAGCAGATCAAAATCCACTCCGCGCATGTCAATGCCTTGCCATCTTAAGGCAACGATTGCCCGTTTCGCATCAAATACGCTTTTTTTCACCTTTTCGTCTTCAAGCCATTGTTTAAAAGAAGGAGACGACAACGCGACCTTCGTTGGAATAAAAAAGTTCCCTTTTTCATTGGCAATGGCAAAACCAAGAATCGGTGCTTTATGATAGTTTTCTTCCAACACTTCGACAACGACAGACGCTTCGTCTGTTAATATTTCTCCTGTAATGTCTCGGATAACCGTATAGGAAACCGCTGTTAAATGCACCGGCTCTTCTTGCTGTTTTGGCGCGATTTTTGCGAGCAACGAGTTAAAGCCAAGCTCTTTAAATAACGCGGTTACTTTGTCTAAATCGTATCCTTCGTATTTTGTATCTTCGAGCGTAATATCAAGCGGGGCATCGCGCAAAATCGTTGCTAACTGTTTGCTCATGAGCGCAACATCGCGATGTTGTTCGAGGCTTTCTTTCACTTTTTTTCCGCTCACTCGCTCAAGCGAGGCGAGCAATTGCTCGACTGTCCCGAACTCTTTTAATAGCTTAAGCGCCGTTTTTTCCCCAACACCCGGCACGCCTGGAATGTTATCGGACGCATCGCCCATCAATCCTTTTAAATCAATAATTTGTTCCGGCGTGAGCCCATATTTTTCTTTAATCGTTTCCGGCGTATACGACTCAACATCGGTAATGCCTTTTTTCGTGATCTCGACCGTTACATGTTCGGACGCTAACTGCGTTAAATCTCGGTCCCCCGAAATGACTTTGACGTCAAATCCTTCTTTTTCTGCTTGAGCGCATAGTGTACCGATAATATCGTCCGCTTCATAATTATCCAGTTCATACGAACGGATTTGATACGCCTCTAGCAGCTTGCGCAAGAGCGGAAACTGTTCCGATAGCTCCGGTGGAGTTTTTTGTCTGCCGCCTTTATACGCTTCAAACGTTTCATGGCGAAACGTCGTCTTCCCAGCATCAAATGCCACTAACAGATGGGTCGGCTTTTCTTCCGCTAAAATTTTCATGAGCATCATCGTAAATCCGTAAATTGCATTCGTATGAATTCCTTTATCGTTATGTAAAAGCGGCAAAGCGAAAAACGCCCGGTACGCAATGCTATTGCCGTCAATCAATACTAACTTTTTCTTCAAACATTGTCCCTCCTCCAACTCAGTTGCTTTTATTGTAGCATGATTGGGGACATAATGAAAAAAAAGACGAGAACATTTTTTCGTTCTCGTCTTCAAGGGTTGGCTCCCTGGATGAAGGGGTTTTCGTGTTTATCGTAACAAACGTTTATGAATAAAGAGTAAAAAAGATGTTAACATTTTGTAAATCTATGCTTCTTTCGGAAAATGAACAGTAAAAATCGTTCCTTGGCCGATCCGGCTTTTGACAGTAATATAGCCGTGATGGGCTTCGACGAGATGTTTGACGATCGCAAGCCCTAGTCCTGTCCCGCCAGAATTGCGACTTCTCGCTTTATCGACACGATAAAATCTCTCAAAAATGCGCGGAATTTCGTTTTCTTCAATGCCGATGCCTGTATCTTCGACGTGAACAAGCACTTCATCGAGTTGCTCCTCCACTCGGACTTCGACGCGTCCGTCTTTTGGTGTATACGTCAGCGCGTTCGTAATTAAATTAATAAAAATTTGCTTTAGCCGGTCGCTGTCGCCCGCCACATAGATCGGACTAGCAGCGCTCAAATGCAAATGAATATTTTTCTCCTCCGCTTTTCCGTAAAACATAACGATCAATTCGGTAAGTAATTGAGTGAGATTTACTTGTTCAATACGCAGTTGAAATCCGTGCTGTTCGATTTTCGATAAATCAAGCAAATCTTGAATTAAACTTTGCAACCGTTCGCTTTCTTTCAAAATAATTGATAAAAAGTGTTCCAACGCCCGCTCGTCTTTCATCGCCCCGTCCAATAACGTTTCAGCAAACCCTTTGATCGATGTAATGGGCGTTTTTAATTCGTGCGATACGTTGGCGACAAAGTCTTTGCGCATTTGCTCCAGTTTTTTCAGCTCCGTAATGTCATGGAACACAAGCACGATCCCTTTCCATTCATCGTTCGTACCGATAATCGGCGCCCCATATACTTCAAAATATTTCCTGTCAATATCGACTGTTAAGACGAGCTGTTTGCGAATTTTCGTTTCTTTCATAAAAATTTCATCCACAAGTTTGATGATTTCTTTATGAGCGAACACCTCTGTGTACAGCCGATGTAAATAATCGACCGGACGGATATGGAAAATTTCTTTATATGCCCGGTTCACTAAGTTAATGTAACCGCGGCTGTCAATTAAAATTAAACCGCTGCCGACATTTTCAATGAGCGTATGCAGCCGGTCCGTTTGCATCTCTTGAATTTTGCTCATTTCTTGCAAATTGCGAGCTAAAATGTTAATCGAATGTGTGAGCATCCCCGTTTCATCGTTATGTGTTTCGTATACTCTCGCTTTATAGTTTCCACGGGCTAGTTCAAACGCAACTTTTGTTGCCGCCTCAATCGGTTTCATATATTGGTTCGCAATTTTAAGCCCTAATAAAATAATCACAATAAGCGCCATGCCTAAACTGCTAATGAGCACGCCCCAAATTTGCTGGTTAATTTTTTTCAACGAACTGACGGGCGTGCTTAAAATAACATATCCCGCCTCTTTTCCAGCGCGAGAAAACGGAACGATGTAATAATACACGTTTTGTTTTTCTTCCATAATCGACAGATTTTTTTCACTTTTGCTGTGTAAAATATCACGGACGATTTGCTCATGATCGTCATCGCTAATATTAGCGATCCGCCCTGTATCAAGCAGTGTCCTCTCTTTTTCATCGAGAACGGTAATGCGCGCAGACAGTGTTTTACTCATATTTTGCACTTGCGGACGAGCCGCTTCGATTGTTTCACTTCCGAGCAAAAGCGCGATCATTTTCGCCTCTTTTTCAATGCGTTTATTCATCGTTTCTAAATAAAAATCTTTGAACAATTGCCCTAATAAAATACCGAGGCAAATCAGCACCGTTACAATGAGCGAAACGAGCGCAAATAAAAGGCGAGATCGAAAGTTAGTCATCGTTTTTTGGCTCCTCTAGCTTGTAGCCTAAGCCGCGAATCGTTTTAATGTATAAAGGTTTTTTCGTATTTTGTTCGATTTTTTCCCGCAAATGGCTAATGTGGACATCGACGATGCGCGTATCTCCGGAAAAATCGTAGTTCCATACCGCACTTAACAATTGATCCCGCGTTAATACCCGTCCTTTATGCTTCGCTAAATATAAAAGAAGTTCAAATTCTTTCGGTGTTAACTCTAACGCCGCGCTGTTAAAATATGCTTCATAACGATCTGGGAAAATCGTTAAATCCCCAATGACCATTTTGTCCGTTTCTTCTTCTGTTTGTATAGCCTGTGGCTGGATGCGCCGCAAAATCGCTTTCATACGGGCTACTACTTCACGCGGACTAAATGGCTTTGTCATATAATCATCGGCGCCAAGTTCTAGCCCGAGCACTTTATCGAACTCGTCATCTTTTGCTGTCAGCATTAAAATCGGGAGCATCATTTTTTGTTGGCGCAATTGTTTACATACTTCGATTCCATCCATTTTCGGAAGCATTAAATCGAGAATCATTAAATCCGGCTGTTCGCGAATTGCTTTTTGCATGCCTTCTTCGCCATCACTCGCCGTGATAACCTCAAACCCCGCTTGCTCTAAGTTGTATTGCAAAAGCGTCACGATGGACGGTTCATCGTCTACAACTAATACTTTTTTACTCATACTCTCCTCCTGTTTAAAAAGATTGTTAATTTTATTATATCACATAATAAAAAAAAGACCGCCTCTTTCAAAAGGCAGCCTTAATATACTAAAAGTTTTCTAACACGTGGCTATCGAGCAATGATAACGCATATGGCGGACAAACGGCCAACATCCCTTCGAGCACTTTTTCTTTTTCGTCACGCAGCGCTTCAACCGCAATCGTAATCGAATGATCTTCTATATCTACCCCTTTGACTTCAAACCAAAATTGCAGCTGTTCATAATGATAGACAGGCTTGAGAAAATGAATATCATGCCTTTTAATATGGCTTCCCGGGCCCGGCAAATATTTCGAAATGGCGGACGTGATCATTCCTGTCAACATAATCGCTGGGACGATCGGCTTTTTCAACGGTGTTTGTGAAGCGTAGTCGTGCTGGATGTATAGCGGATTCGCATCATCGGTTAATCCGAGATACAGCAATAAGTCTTTATCTTCAATTTTCGTGTTAATGACTAATTTTTCCCCGACCGTGATTTCCGATATATTTCTCCCAAGTTTTCGCTTTTTTAACATCGCTTACACCCCTTTGTTTAGAAAGCGTTTTCATTATGTATAGAAACAAACATTCGGGAATGCCCCGAATGTTTGTCCACGCTTTATTCTAATACTTTCATGACATTTTTTACGGATTCGACGGATTTCGCAAGCGCCGCTTTTTCTTCTTCCGTAAGTTCAAGCTCGATTACTTTTTCGATACCGTTGCCGCCTAAAATTGTCGGTACGCCTAAGTAAATGCCTTCATATCCGTATTCGCCTTCAAGATATGCAATCGCTGGGAGTACGCGGCGTTGGTCTTTAATGATCGCTTCAACCATTTCGACAAGCGAAGCTGCTGGCGCATAGTAAGCGCTGCCGTTGCCAAGCAAGTTCACGATTTCGCCGCCGCCTTTGCGCGTACGTTCCACAATCGCATCTAAGCGCTCTTTCGGAATTAATGTTTCAAGCGGGATACCGCCTGCGTAAGAGTAGCGGACGAGCGGAACCATATCGTCGCCATGTCCACCTAATACAAAGCCAGTAATGTCTTTTACCGAAAGATTTAATTCTTGCGCAACAAACGTGCGGAAACGTGCAGTATCAAGTACGCCTGATTGACCGATGACGCGGTTTTTCGGGAATCCAGATTCTTTGTAAACGGTGTACGTCATCGCATCAACTGGGTTTGTCAACACGATAATATAGCAATTCGGCGAATATTTAACAATTTCTTTTGTGACGGCCTTCATAATTTTTTGGTTCGTTGTCACTAAATCGTCACGGCTCATCCCTGGTTTGCGCGCGATTCCAGCAGTGATGACAACGATGTCAGAATCCGCTGTATCCGCATAATCAGACGTGCCGATAATGTTCGCATCAAACCCTAATACAGGGCTTGATTCTAGCATATCGAGCGCTTTTCCTTTCGTCGGGTTTTCTAATTGCGGGATATCAACTAATACGACGTCCCCCAGTTCTTTTTGCGCTAAAATAAATGCTGTTGTCGCCCCAGTAAACCCTGCGCCAATGACCGATATTTTTTTGCGTTTCATTGTCACCTTCCCCATCCCCCTATTGATTCATTATGCTTCCATATTGCGAATTAACGCATCAGCAAACTCCGAACATTTCACTTCTGTTGCGCCTTCCATGAGACGAGCAAAGTCATACGTAACCACTTTCGACGCAATCGTTTTTTCCATCGAATCAATGATCAATTTCGCTGCTTCGTTCCACCCAAGATGTTCAAACATCATGACGCCTGACAAAATAACGGATGATGGATTCACTTTATCTAATCCAGCATATTTCGGCGCCGTACCGTGCGTTGCTTCAAAAATCGCATGCCCTGTTTCATAGTTAATGTTCGCGCCAGGCGCAATGCCGATACCGCCCACTTGCGCTGCTAAAGCATCCGAGATGTAGTCGCCGTTCAAGTTCATCGTTGCTACCACATCGAACTCACGCGGACGAGTTAAAATTTGTTGTAAGAAAATATCGGCAATCGCATCTTTAATGATGATTTTTCCAGCTGCTTCTGCTTCCGCTTGCGCTTTGTTCGCTGCTTCTTTTCCTTCTGTTTCGACAATGCGGTCATATTCTGCCCATGTGAACACTTTATCGCCAAATTCTTGTTCCGCTAATTCATAGCCCCAGTTTTTGAACGCGCCTTCCGTAAATTTCATAATGTTTCCTTTATGCACGAGCGTGACAGATTTGCGGCCATGCTCGATCGCATAATTAATCGCTGCCCGCACGAGGCGTTTCGTTCCTTCCTCCGAAATAGGTTTAATGCCGATCCCCGATGTTTCTGGGAAGCGGATTTTGCGGACGCCCATTTCATTTTGTAAGAAATCAATCACTTTCTTAACTTCTGGTGTCCCCTTTGCATATTCGATGCCGGCATAAATGTCTTCTGTGTTTTCGCGGAAAATGACCATATCCGTATCTTCAGGGCGCTTTACTGGAGAAGGTACGCCTTTAAAATAACGAACTGGGCGCAAGCAAACAAATAAATCTAATTCTTGGCGAAGTGCGACGTTTAACGAGCGAATTCCGCCGCCTACTGGCGTTGTAAGCGGTCCTTTAATCGCAATTATGTATTCACGAATGACATCAAGCGTTTCTTGCGGCAACCATTCTCCTGTCAGTTTGTAAGCTTTTTCACCAGCAAGAACTTCTTTCCACACAATTTTCTTTTCGCCTTTGTACGCTTTTTCGACTGCTGCTTCTAACACCCGGGATGCTGCTGCCCAAATATCCGGTCCTGTTCCGTCTCCTTCAATGAAAGGAATAATCGGATTGTTTGGCACGTTTAACACGCCGTTTGTGACTGTAATTTTTTCACCTTGAACCACTTGTAACAACCTCCAATGTATTTAATGTGAAGGGCGAGAACGTGTTAATTCCCCGCCCTTTGTTCCCTTTGCTGTCTTAACCTCTCTGCTCGATCGGCACATACGCCCGTTTTGCTGGTCCTGTATACTCAGCGCGCGGACGAATGAGGCGGTTGTTTTCATATTGCTCTAAAATGTGCGCAAGCCATCCAGACATGCGGCTTACCGCAAAAATTGGTGTAAATAAATCGTGATCGATTCTTAAACAATGGTACACAGACGCGGAATAAAAATCAACATTTGGCGGCAACGCTTTCGTTGACGTGACGATGTCTTCAATTTTCGTCGACATCTCATACCAATGCGGCTCGCCAACAAGTTTCGTTAATTTTTCCGACATTTTTTTCAAATGTTTCGCCCGCGGATCACCTTTGCGGTATACCCGGTGACCGAAGCCCATGATTTTTTCTTTATTTTCAAGCTTTTGACGAACGTAAGGTTCGACGTTTTCGACAGTGCCGATTTCTGTAAGCATTTTCATAACTGCTTCGTTTGCCCCACCATGAAGCGGACCTTTAAGGGCACCGATTGCTGCCGTAATGCCGGAGTAAATATCGGACAATGTCGCCACACAGACGCGTGCTGTAAATGTCGAGGCGTTTAGCTCGTGGTCAGCGTGCAATACGAGCGCTTTGTCAAACGCTTCTACCGCAATCTCATTCGGTTCTGCTCCTGTTAACATGTACAAGAAGTTTGCGGCAAACGTCAAATCTTGGCGCGGCGCAATTGGTTCTAAACCTTTGCGAATGCGCGAAAATGCCGTCACAATTGTAGGGATTTTCGCTTGCAAGCGAATCGCTTTCCGATAATTGGCTTCTGGAGTCATTACATCTGCTTCTTCATCGTACAACCCTAAAAACGAAATTGCTGTCCGCAGCGCCGCCATCGGATGCACTTTATCAATCGGATATAATTTGAAATGCTCGATGATTTCATTCGGAATCGCTGCGTTTTCCGCCAATTGCTTTCTTAATTCTTCAAGCTGTTCCTTTGTCGGCAACTCGCGATGCCAAAGCAAATAAACAACCTCTTCAAATGTAGCATTTTCAGCTAAATCATCAATATCATAGCCGACGTACGTTAATGTGTCATCAATGATGGAACTAATGCTGGAAGTCGTTGCAACAACCCCTTCAAGACCGCGTGTTACTGTCATACACACCTCTCCTTTTCTCTAAAAAATTCCCCTTCTCCCATTATGCGTTTCATGATGCAAGAGCGAGCGCTTGCTCGAAATGATAAAACAAAAACCAAAAAGAAAATGCTTACATTTTATATTGTATTCATATTGCCGCCCATTCGTTGACACGCGACAATAAGAATATCCACAAACATCGTACAGACAAAGAAAAGGGCGCTTGTCTATATTATAAACAATTATCTGATTTTTGTGAATCAAAACTGCTTATTCTTCGTCAATATTATCATAAAAAAACGATTTTCATAAATATTCTATCACCTTCATAACCATATACGCAATGCCCGCGCCAATCAACGGGCCGACTGCAACTCCGTTAAAAAGCGAAACCGCAATAATCGTACCGAGCACAAGCGCAGCGGTGATATGAGGATCTGTCGACAATAGTGTAATGCCGCCTTTTGCGACTAAGGAGACAAACACGCCAGACAAAAGCGCAATCCAAGCTGAAAGCGAATGAAGGGACGCCATCAGTTGCTTAAACCCGATTTCGCCAGTCGCAATCGGTGCTAACACCGCGATCGTAATGATCGTGACGCCCCATTGAATCCCTTTCGCCTGAATCGGCGGTAACCATTTCGCTTCTAACCCGATAAGCTTAATCGCTAACAAAAACGAAACAGCTATCATTAACGATTCGTTTTTCGCCACAATCCCGATGATCAACAAAAGGAGCAAAAATATAATCGGCTCATTCACATTTCGTCGTCCTTTCTTCTAAAATGAAACTTTTCGCTTTTCATCGACGTATAATACAGTATAATACTATGTATACGGAAAAAATTAGGAGGTGGAACTTTGTCCCCACAATATTTACAGCGCATCTTTCGTTTTCTCGTCGTCATTGCTGCGGTTTTACTTGGTGTAATCGCCATTTATTATACCGCTACGGTTACATACCCGTTTATTATCGCATTTTTGCTTGCCTTTATGATCAATCCGTTCGTGAATTATTTAGAAAAAAAAGCGAAAATGCCGCGGGCGCTTGCTGTGATCGTTTCTTTAGCCGCCCTATTGACCGTTTTCGCGGGATTAGTGACGCTTTTGGTCGTGGAAATTGTATCTGGTACGCAATATTTGGCGGAAGTAGTGCCGAGCCATTTCCAAACGCTTGTCGTCTATATCGAAGACGTTATTGCAAGCCAAATCATTCCACTTTACAACGATTGGGCTGCTTTATTTAAAAATTTAGATGTGAGCCAACAAGATACCATTATGAGCAACATTCAGTCGGTCGGAACGAAAGTAGCGACAACAGTTGGCCAATTTATTCAAGGGATATTGCAAAATATTCCAAAATTGCTCGGCTGGCTGCCGAACGCGGCAACGGTTATCATTTTTTCGCTATTGGCAACCTTTTTCATCAGCAAAGACTGGTATCGGTTGAGCAGAACCGTGCACCGTTTTTTACCAACAAAAGCACAAACGAGCGGACGAACGGTGTTCATGAACTTAAAACAGGCATTGTTTGGCTTTATTAAAGCTCAGGCAACGCTTATTTCGATTACAACCGTCATCGTCTTAATCGGATTGTTGATTTTGCGCGTCGATTATGCGATTACGATTGCGCTTATTATCGGAATTGTCGATATTTTGCCGTATTTAGGTACAGGGATTGTCTTCATCCCATGGATTATATACGCCGCCGTCAGCGGGAACGTACCATTTGCAATCGGGCTAGGCGTTTTGTACATCGTCGTACTCGTTCAGCGACAAATTATGGAGCCAAAAATTTTGTCGTCCTCCATCGGCCTTGACCCGCTAGCTACGTTAATTGCGCTTTTTGTTGGGTTTAAGCTGCTCGGTTTCCTCGGTTTAATCGCCGGTCCGGTTTTGCTTGTCGTCATTCGAGCATTGCATAGCGCCAACGTTTTTCATGATCTTTGGCGATTTATTAAAGGCTAAGCCCTTCATGCGCGAAGGGCTTATTTTTTTGTATAGAAAAACACGTTTGCTTCAAACAACGACTTTAGCCAGCGTGCAATCAACGGTTTAACAAACATTCGTGTCACCGGAAGCAGCAAAAAAAGACCGATAATATCCGTGAAAAAGCCAGGGGTTAACAATAAAAGCCCACCAGCTAATACACAAACTCCATCCAGCACAGCACCGCTTGGAAGGCGACCATACATCATATCGCGCTTTGCCGCTTCAATGACCGCTACCCCTTGCCGCTTTGCGAGCCACGCTCCTAAAACGCCCGTTAAAACGATGAGAGCAACAGTCGGCCAAACACCGATCAGCTGGCCAGAAAGAACAAACAGCGCAATTTCCAATGCTGGGACAATAATAAAAAACGCTACCATCCACCTCATGCTTCTTCCCTCCCAAAAAATAAAACAGAGAAGGTACACTTCTCTGTTTTATTATAGCTTACAATACGCTGGCATGTCCTTGATAAATCGCGCCAAATCCTGCATCAACGGTGATCTCTTGTCCATCTTTTAAAATGGTTGTCGCATTTTGCACGCCGACAACGACCGGGATGCCAAGGCTTAATCCGACAACGGCTGCATGGCTTGTCAATCCGCCTTCTTCCGTAATGATCGCCGCTGCTTTTTCTAACGCTTTTACCATATCCGCATCCGTGCTGTATGTCACAAGAATACCGCCTTCTACCATTTTGTGAAGCGCTTCTTCAGCCGTTTTCGCGACGACAACTTTGCCAAACGCCGATTTGCGGCCAATTCCTTGTCCTCTCGCAATCATATCGCCGATCACATGGACTTTCATTAAGTTCGTCGACCCTGTTTCACCGACTGGAACACCCGCTGTAATGACAACTAAATCCCCGTGTTTCACAATGCCTGATTTCACTGCCGCTTCGACGGCAATATCAAGCATCTCATCGGTCGTGTTCACTTGCGGAGCGACTTGCGGATAAACGCCCCATACGAGCGCTAATTTCCGCGATACGGCATCGCTTGAAGTCACAGCGACAATCGGCGCTTTCGGACGGTATTTCGAAATCATGCGCGCCGTTTGGCCGCTAACGGTCGGCGTAACAATCGCGGCAACGTCAAGATTTAACGCCGTATGGGCAACCGATTGGCCGATCGCATCCGTAATCGTTGTTCCGCTCTGTTTCGTGCGTTGTGCTAACAAATCACGGTATTGCAGCGCTTGTTCGGTGCGCAACGCAATTCGATGCATCGTTTTCACTGCTTCGACTGGGTAAAGTCCCGCTGCTGTTTCTCCGGAAAGCATAATCGCATCTGTTCCATCAAAAATCGCGTTGGCGACATCGCTTGCTTCCGCTCTCGTTGGACGCGGATTGCGCTGCATCGAATCAAGCATTTGTGTTGCGGTAATGACCGGTTTACCGAGCGCATTGCATTTTTTAATGAGCTCTTTTTGCACGAGCGGCACTTCTTCCGCCGGAATTTCAACCCCTAAATCGCCGCGTGCCACCATCAATCCGTCCGCTACTTCTAAAATTTCGTCGATATGGTCGACACCTTCTTGATTTTCAATTTTTGGGATAATTTTAATATCGAGCGCATCGTTCGCTTCTAACAATTCACGAATTTCTAATACGTCAGACGCACGACGAACGAACGAAGCAGCAATGAAGTCAACGCCTTGCCGAATGCCAAATAAAATATCTTGGCAATCTTTTTCGGTAATGCCCGGCAAGTTCACGCGGACACCTGGTACGTTGACTCCTTTTTTATTTTTCAACACACCACTATTTAACACTTTCGTGACGATTTCCCGCGCCTGTTGATTGACAGATACCACCTCTAAGCCGATTAAACCGTCATCAAGGAGGATTTTATCTCCCGGATTCACATCATCAATTAATCCTTCGTACGTAACCGAAAATTTTTCCGGCGTTCCGAGCACTTCGTTCACGCTGACAATCACTTGTGCCCCTTCTTTTAGCTCGATCGCACCATTTTCCATGTTATGGGTACGAATTTCCGGCCCCTTCGTATCAAGGAGGATTGCGATTGTTTTTCCTGTCCGCTTCGCTGCTTCGCGAATGTTTTGAATACGTTGACCATGTTCCACATAGTCACCGTGTGAGAAATTTAAGCGCGCTACGTTCATTCCCGCTTCGATTAATTCAACGAGCTTTTCGACGCTTTCGCTTGCAGGACCAATCGTACAAACAATTTTCGTTTTCCGCATGTTCTCCATTCTTCCTTTCCATCTGTCCTCTGGTAACGATACCATGTTTTTTTAGATCGAAAGCTCTTTTGACAACTGATACATCTTTTGGTCCACTGTATGTTTTTGTGCTAATGCTTCGATAATGTCGTGATCGACAAGTTGGTTGTTTTGAATACCGACGCACCGTCCACCCTTTCCTTCGAGCAACAATTCCACCGCACGTGCACCGAGACGACTTGCGAGAACGCGGTCAAATGCTGTCGGAGAACCACCACGTTGCACATGGCCTAATACAGTGACGCGTGTTTCGAAGCCTGTTGCTTCTTGAATTTTTCTTCCGAACTCTACGCCGCTTCCAACGCCTTCTGCAACGATGATGATACTATGCTTTTTCCCACGCTCGTGCCCTCGTTTTAAACGAACAATAATATCGTCCATATCGTAGTCCGCTTCTGGAATTAAAATGGATTCCGCTCCGCCTGCTAAACCTGCCCAAAGTGCGATATCGCCAGCATGACGCCCCATGACCTCAATAACGTATGTACGTTCATGGGAAGTTGCCGTATCACGAATTTTGTCAATGGCATCAATGACTGTATTTAAAGCTGTATCAAAGCCAATCGTAAAATCCGTTCCTGGGATATCATTATCGATCGTTCCTGGCACACCGACACAAGGATAGCCGTGTTCTGTCAATTTTTTCGCCCCTTGGTACGAGCCATCTCCGCCAATCACGACTAGCCCTTCAATCCCATGTTTTTTGAGCTGTTCAATTCCTTTTAGCTGGCCTTCTAACGTTTTAAATTCGGGACAGCGTGCCGTATATAACATCGTTCCCCCACGATGAATAATATCGCCGACATCACCGATCTCCAATTTTTTAATTTGCCCTGCAATCAACCCTGCATACCCATGATAAATACCGAACACTTCTACTCCATGATAAATCGCTTTGCGTACGACTGCCCGAATCGCCGCATTCATGCCTGGAGAATCGCCGCCGCTTGTCAATACACCAATTCTCTTCATTTTGCTCACCTCGTGTTCTTGTTTCATACCCCTCAGAAGTCCGACCTCATACATTGTATAAAATACCATGAAGCATACTCGAACACAATAGACAAACCGCTGTTTTCAAAAATGTTTATTTTTCTTTCGAAATTCGATTAGGGAAAAAGCTGCCTCATAAAAAGAGACAGCTTCATTATTTTATCCCAAGATAATCGCGAGAAACCGTAAATTTCCCCATCTGTTTAAACTTCTGATATCGCTGTTCGACGAGTGCGTTGCCATCTAATGCTAGCAACTCTTTTAGTGATTGCTTCAATACATGGTCAATCGCTTTTGCCTGCTCATCAACATTACGATGCGCCCCACCGCGCACTTCCGGAATAATTTCATCAATGACGCCAAGCGCTTTTAAATCAGGTGCGGTAATTTTCATTGTTTCCGCCGCTCGTCGCGCTAACGAAGCGTCCTTCCACAAAATCGCAGCCGCCCCTTCTGGAGAAATGACGGAATAAGTGGAGTTTTCGAGCATATGAATATGGTTCCCTACGCCAAGCGCGAGCGCACCACCGCTGCCTCCTTCGCCGATCACGATGCAGACAATCGGAACAGTGAGCCCCGCCATTTCAAACAAATTGCGGGCAATTGCTTCGCTTTGACCGCGTTCTTCTGCCGCTTTTCCTGGATACGCCCCTTTCGTGTCGATAAAACAAATGATCGGGCGGTGAAATTTTTCCGCCTGCTTCATCAATCGCAGCGCTTTACGGTAGCCTTCTGGGTGCGGCATGCCGAAATTACGGCGGATGTTTTCTTTCGTATCTTTTCCGCGCTGATGTCCGATGACCGTCACAGGAAGCCCATCATATTTCGCAATGCCACCGACGATTGCTTCATCATCTCCGAATAAGCGGTCACCGTGACACTCGAAAAAGTTCGTAAATAGCCGCTGAATATAATCGAGCGTTGTCGGACGGCTTGGATGTCTTGCAATTTGTACGCGATCCCACGGCGTTAAGTTCGCGTACGTTTCGTTTTCTAGCTTTTCCAATCGCGCCTCTAATTTTTCAATTTCCGCCGATAAATCGACGTCCGCTGTTTTCGTAAATTCTTTTAATTCACTAATCTTTTTTCGCAATTCGATGAGCGGCTTTTCAAACTCTAATTCTCCCACCATCCGCCATCCCCCCTTGCTTGATGGATATCTAATACGTTCGTTAACGTTTCTTTTAACTCGTGCCGGTGAATAACCGCATCGAGTTGTCCATGTTTTAATAGAAACTCCGCTGTTTGAAAATCTTCCGGAAGTTCTTCACGCACCGTTTGTTCAATGACGCGACGGCCAGCAAAGCCGATGAGCGCACCTGGTTCGGCAAAGTTGTAGTCGCCAAGAGATGCAAAGCTTGCCGATACGCCTCCGGTCGTTGGATGTGTCATGACGGAAATGATGAGACCACCCTCATCGCTGAACAATTTCAGCGCTGCGCTCGTTTTCGCCATTTGCATGAGACTTAGCACCCCTTCTTGCATGCGCGCCCCACCGGAAGCGGTGAAAATAAGAAACGGAACGCCTAATTCCCGCGCTTTTTCAACCGCACGCGTAATTTTTTCGCCGACGACCGAACCCATGCTTCCCATGCGAAAAGCAGAATCCATCACCGCAATCACAAGCGGATGGCCATTTAACGTTCCTTCGCCTGTCACCACCGCTTCGTTAAGGTTCGATTTACGGCGATCCGCCTCAAGCTTTTCAAGATAGTCCGGAAACTGAAGCGGATTTTCCGAGATCATCTCCGCATCGTATTCACGGAAACTCCCCTCGTCTAAAAGGCTTGCGATTCGTTCACGCGACGGCATCGGATGGTGGTAATGGCAGCTGATGCAAACGCGTAAATTTTTCACGAGCTCTTTTGTATACATAATTTTTTTGCATTTCGGGCATTTTGTCATAATCCCTTCCGGAACATCTTGTTTCATTTGCTCCGAAGGAATCGAAGCATATTTTTTCTTTTTGGTAAACAACTCTTTAAGCAAGAGGCGTTTCCTCCTTTGCTAGTTTATCGACTGTGTTTTACGTGCTCCGCAAACAGCGCGCGAATTTTTTCTAGATCGCTCTCTTCTAACGATTGGTGCATTTGCTCATAAAAAGAGTGTGGTAAGGAGATCGTTCCGTGCTGCCATTGGTAAAAATCGTTTAATACCCGCCAAATTCGCTCTAATAAATAGTTATTTCCGGCTTTTAGCACCCAGTGAAAAAACGTTTCATAGTCAAGCGGCTGCTTAAGAAGCATCTGTAGCTCTCTTAAATGCACTTCCGTTCGCCGTTCGCAAGCTAACGTTAAGCCAATTTCTTCTATCAACCATTTCGTTTCTGCTAAATCTTCTTTCGCTTTCTTTTCTTGCAGAATGAACATCCCGAGCAGTCCGATCAGTTGATGTTCCCCGAACTCTTTTAAATACGTTCCTTCGCCTCTTCTCGTTTCTATAATTCCAAGAAATTCAAGAGAACGGAGCGCTTCGCGAACAGAAGAGCGCCCTGCTTTCAACCGTTCGGACAGTTCCCGCTCGGAAGGGATTTTATCGCCTGCGCTTAATCCATCTTCTTCAATAATGCGATAAAGTTGCTGCAAAATCTCCATGTATACTTTTGATGTCATCCCGGCTGCCTTCCCTACCTTAACATAATAACAACAATTTTTTGCTTTTTGGTCGGCTTTATGAAGCTTGGATTTCCTAAAAAATGATAGTATAATTCATCCCTTTGAGCATGCCTAAATCAAGCTGGTCTGACCACCTAACGCTAATACAATATAATAAAACAATGAAATAGTAAAGAAAAGATTACCGCAACACCACATACGACTCTCCCAACAACATTTTTAATTGTGCTAGACATTCGTTCGAAGCGTTCACATAATAATCCGGTGACAGCTTCACTGTTTTTCGCTCTTGTTCATAGTAGAGAACAACCGGAATCGGTCCACGGTATTGTTGCAAAAATTGTTTCAACGGAGCCAGCTTTCCGTCACGGATATGATGTGGACAAATTTTGATAAAGAGCACTTCTTCACTAAGGGCAACCACATTTTTTATGATCACCTTCACGTTCGTTCCACGCGTTTCGATTTTTCCTTCTAGCAGCACAATTTCTCCCGTTTTTAACAGCGGCTGATAGCGGCGATACGCCTCTGGAAAGGCTACCGCTTCCATTTCTTCGCTTTCGTCGCTAACGGTGAAAAACGCCATTTCTTCTCCTTTTTTTGTTCGCGTTTTTCGCTCGCCAACAATGTAAGCCCCGATCCGGACGGTTCGACCGCTTGTTTCTTTCATAGCATCAGCAATATGTATCGCCCCTGCTGCTTGCAAACGCTCTATTTTGGAAGAAATAGGGTGTGGAGAAAGATACACGCCAAGCAGTTCTTTTTCGTATGCGAGCTTTTCTTCGAGCGTGAATGGTGGAGCCTCGGCATATTTTGGCTTAAAAGAGAACTCGCTCGCGAACAAATCCCCATCTTCCCCAACATATGGCCCCATTAATTCTGCATGCTCAAGCGCAGCATCCATCGTAGCGAGCAACACCGACCGCTCGATGCCAAACTCATCAAAGCACCCGGCTAAAATAAGCGATTCGATCGTTTTTCGATTGACTGCTTTTTTCGATAGGCGAACGCAAAAATCGAACAAATCGGAAAACGGCCGTTTTTTTCGTTCTTCCACGATCGCTTTTACCGCCATCGCTCCGACATGTTTAATGCAGGCAAGGCTAAAACGAATGTGTTCATCTTCGATGGAAAATGAATAATAGCTGCGATTAATCGAAGGCGGAAGAAGGCGAATTTGTTTTTTGCGCATCTCTTGAATATGGTCGGCTAGTTTCTCTTCGTCGCCAATGACGCTCGTTAGCAGTGCCGCGTAAAAATAAAACGGATAATGCGCTTTTAAATATGCCAATTGGTAGGCAAGCATGCTATAAGCGACCGCATGGCTCCGGTTAAATCCATAGTTGGCAAAACGAACGATGACATCGTATACTTCGTGGGCAAGCGCTTCACTGTATCCTTTTTCGATACAACCTTTGACAAAGTGAGTTCGCTCTTGGTCGAGAATCTCTTTTTTCTTTTTTCCGACCGCTCGTCGCAGTAAATCCGCTTGACCTAATGAAAAACCCGCCATTTTGGCAGCAATTTGCATAATTTGCTCTTGGTAAATGAGCACGCCGTAAGTGGGCCGTAAAATCGGTTCGAGATCTGGATGCAAATACGTCACTGCTTCTTCGCCGTGTTTGCGGCGAATGTATACTGAAATAAATTCCATCGGCCCTGGTCGATATAACGCGTTAACGGCGACAATGTCTTCAAATTGCGACGGCTTTAGTTTTCGGAGAACTTGTTTCATTCCTTCCGATTCTAGCTGAAAAATACCATTCGTATCGCCATTGCTTAACAGCTCGTACGTCTTTTGGTCATCTAATGGAATATTTGCTAAATCGACGACTTCTTTCGTTTTTTCGTGAATGAGTTTCCGAATATTTCCGATAAACGTTAATGTGCGCAACCCGAGAAAATCCATTTTCAGTAAGCCGAGCTGCTCTAGTACGTCCATCGCGTATTGCGTTAAATAAATATCCCCGTGCCCTTGTTGCAAAGGAACGATGTCAGAAAGCGGCTGTTCGCTAATGACGACTCCTGCCGCATGGGTAGACGTATGGCGCGGAAGTCCTTCGATTCGCAAAGCGGTCGTAAAAATTTTGTGCGATCGTTCCGAAGCATGCACCGCCTTGCGAAATGCGGGCACCTGCTCGTATGCTTCTTGCAGCGTCACCCCTAATTTGTTCGGGAGATGTTTCACAAGCAGGTCCACCTCTCCTGCCGTCGCCCCCATCACTCTTGCCACATCGCGAAGCGCGGCTCTCGCTCCGAACGTACCGAACGTAATAATTTGTGCAACATGCTGTTCTCCGTACTTATGGGAAACGTACTGAATAACTTCATCGCGCCGGTCATCCGGAAAGTCAATGTCGATATCAGGCATCGAAATGCGCTCAGGATTTAAAAACCGCTCAAACAATAACCCGTAATGGATAGGATCCACATTGGTAATATAAAGAACATATGCGACGAGCGAACCAGCGGCTGAACCGCGCCCTGGGCCTGTCATCATTCCTTGCTGGCGAGCAAATTTCATAAAATCCCAGACAATTAAAAAATAGTCGCTGAAATTCATTTCCTTAATAATCGCTAGCTCGTACTCGAGGCGCTCGACATACGCAAGCGCTGGCGACGGGATTCGCTCCCGCAGTCCTTCGAAACAAAGCTTCCGCAAATAATCGTGCGCATTTTCATTGCCAGGCACTGGGTACTTCGGCAGCTTCATCTCACCGAATCGGATGTCGATATAACATTGGGCAGCGATTTTTTCCGTGTTGGCAATCGCCTCCGGCATATCCGCAAACAAAGCAGCTATTTCTTCTGTTGGTTTTAAATAGTATTCGTCACTACGTAACTTTTTCCTTCCATTCTCATCAAGTTTTACACCTTGTTGAATCGCTAAAAGGCAGTCGTGCACAAAAGCGTCTTCTTTTTCGAGATAATGGACATTATTCGTCGCTACTAGCGGAATGCTTGCTTCCTTGCTTAAGCGAACGAGTTCTTGTTGCCACGTTTCTTCTACGCCATGCCGTTGGATCGCTAAATAAAAATCGCCGTTGAACAACTGTTGGTATATAGCGGCTATTTCTCTTGCTTTCTCCCATTCGTTCTGCGCAAGCAATGTTTCAATATGTCCGTCATTTCCCGGTGTTAGGGCAATCAGTCCACCGCAGTAATGCCTTAGCCATTTCTCCGGAATTCCGTCCGGCGCTTTCGTTTGAATCGCACTGCTTATTTTCATTAAATGACGGTAGCCGCTGTTGTTTTTCGCTAATAACACAACCGGATATCCCGCTTCCCCTTCCAATTTCACACGGGCAATCATGCCAATAATCGGCTTAATGCCGTATTTTTGGCACTCTAGATAAAACGGAATGGCTCCATACAGCACGTTTTCATCCGTCAACGCTAAAGCATCGAATTGAAGTTCGCTTGCTTTTTTCACTAAATCACTTATTTTTGCTGTACTATTTAATAAACTGTAACCGCTCCGTACATGAAGATGAACAAACGCCAATGCCTTTCCCTCCTTTTTCCTTATTATAGTCGACAAAACTTTTGCAACGCAAAACATACTTCGTTTCGTTTGTCCATATATATGGAAAAAGAGAATGAGTGAACGAAAGGAATGGGGCAACGATGGAGATAAAACTAGCATTTTTCCCGGCATTAGTTCAAAGTTATTTTCTCGCTCTTGGGGTGCTGTTAGGTGGAGCGATCATTGGGGGAATCGGGGCCTTTTTAATGGGGCAACCGCCGCTCACTTCCATGTATCGGTTTGCGCTTGATTTAAAAATTTGGGCGGTCGTTTCGGCGATCGGAGGGACGTTTGATACGTTTTATACAGTTGACCGTGGCTTATTTTCCGGGGAAACACGCGATCTAGTGAAACAAATTTTTCTCATCCTTACAGCGATCGGTGGTGCCCAAACAGGGGTAACAATCATTACGTGGCTTGCACAGGAGCACATTTCCACATGAGAATTCCGCCTTATTATCAAGATCGAGCGTGGCAACGTTTTTTCGCTGGTGCCGCCATCGGTGCGGTGATTAGCTGGATCGTGTTTCTCTATTTATTCGGTGCACTGCAAGAGCGACAAACTCGTCGAATTGCAGAATTACAAGACCAAATTGTCGATTTAAAAAATGATATTCGCATTTGGCAGGAAGATTACGTAGAACTAAACAAAGCAAACAAAAAGAAGCTCACTGTTCAAGAAATCCGTGTTCGTCTTGCCAATGCCGACCAATATAAACTTGATTCTTATACAACGTTTCATATTGAAGAAAGCGTGAAAGAAGATATTTCGCATTTAATCGCTAAAGATATTGAAACGGTCTACCAAAGTAAAGAGCTGTTAAAGAAAGCAATCGAAAATAAAACGTATACGATGAATGAGCAAACGTATCGGCTGGAAATTACAGAACTTTTTTTATTTACAACTTTATCGGTTGAACTGAAATTGAGACCTGTCCATAAGTAAAGGTGTTCCAACCGGAACACCTTTTTTGTTATTTCACGCCACACGCCGCTTCTAAATCAGCGATGACACGGTCCGCTTCGTCCCATGAGTAAATCGTTGCACCAGCCGCAAACGGATGGCCGCCCCCGCGATATTTTTTCGCTACTTCATTGACAATAACTCCTTTTGAACGAAGACGAACACGAATTTCTTTTTCTTCTTCGATAAAAAATACCCATGCGCAAATGCCATCAATATTGCCTAAAAGGCTAACAAGCTGCGACGCTTCGGAAGGCGTCACATCATACTCAACCAGCAACGCTTTTGGCATTTTCACAAACGCTACCCCTGATTCGGAAAGTTCGAAGTTTTGTAGCACATACCCGCTTAAATGAGCGACATTCACTGGAGTACGATACAAGTGGTCGTATAACTCTGTCATCGAGAAGCTGTATTGAATAAGCTCGCTTGCATATTGAAACGTTTTAGCGCTTGTTCTTGAGAAAAGGAAACGACCTGTATCGCCAACAATGCCGGCGTAAATGAGGCGCGCTGCTTCTTTCGTCATCACTAACCCTTGGTCTTTTCCAGCTAAATAAAACTCATAAATCATTTCGCTTGTCGAGCTGGCATTTGTATCCACCCATACGATATCCCCGTACGGATCTTCGTTTGGATGATGGTCAATTTTAATGAGCTTTTGGCCAAGGCGATAACGCCCATCGCAAATTCGTTCTTCGTTCGCTGTATCGCATACGATGACGAGCGCCTGTTCGTAAACAGCGTCGTCAATTTGATCTAGCCGTCTTAAAAAATGCAGCGTTGGTTCTTCTTTCCCGACAGTATAAATCTTTTTCTCCGGAAACGAAGCTTTTAAAATTTCTGCTAGTCCTCCTTGTGAACCGTATGCATCCGGATCGGGACGCACATGGCGGTGAATGATGACCGTATCAAATTGCCGGATCATCTCTAAAATAGCAAGTGCCTGTTCTTTCATCGCAACTTCTCCTCTTTAATTACGATAGTTTTCTTTCATTATAAGGGAAAACCATGTACAATGGTAGAGAAAGAAAAGATGGAGGGAACGTTATGCCAGTATTCGTTATTCTTATTGTTTTTTCGCTGTCGTTTTATGTTTATTATAAAATTAAATATTTTCGAAGCCGTCGTCCCGCAGAACGCCGCTGGATTTCTGCAAAAGCGAGCATGGCGCTCGGCTCATTCGTCCTTTTCTTTGGCGTAAACCAATTTTTTCTTTATTCCTCGACCGTAACATATCTCGTCGGCACGATTTTTTTGTTGATCGGCGGCGGAAGTGCATGGGCTGGCTACCGTGCCTATAAATATTATTTGCCGCTTGTCATCGAAGAGGCTGAACAACTAGCAAAAAACGGGGGATAATCCCCCGTTTCGCCTATCGATCCATCAACTGGCACATCATCATTGCTTTGCCGACGACCGCCCCTTCGTGATACACTTCCACATCGACCTTCCCGAACTTCCGACCAATTTCGAGCAGCCTAGCTTTAATATCGATCGTGCTATCGATTTGTACCGGCTTAATAAAATAAATTGTAATATTTTCCATCACTAAATCTCCGCGTTTATAAAGGCGCAATGCCCGCGTTGCTGCTTCCGTTACAATCGTGGTGAATACACCGTACGACAGCGTCCCTAAATAATTCGTCATTTGCGGTGTAACCGTGTAGCGAAAGACGTTTTCCGTTTTCGAATGCGGATCTACTTCACGGAATTGGCTTGTAATAATGTCGTCAATCGTTTCACCGACTTGCGGCTGCCGCTGAATCATTTGCAATGCTTTTAATACATCTTGGCGGCTAATAATCCCTTGCAAACGGTTATGTTCATCGACGACCGGCAACAACTCAATTCCTTCCCATACCATCATATGCGAAGCAGAAGCGACCGATATTTTGCCATTCACCGTGATCGGGTGCTTTGTCATCACTTTCTCAATCGGCAGCATTCGGTCGCAATCTAACACGTCTTTCGATGTGACCATTCCTTGCACTTTCAATTGCTGATCGACGACTGGGAAGCGGCTATGTTTCGTTTCGCGATTCAACTGATACCACTTTTCCACTACATCTGTCGTTTGTAAATACACTGTCTTTTCTAACGGAATTAAAATGTCCTCCACGAGCACGATTTCTTTTTTGATCAATTGGTCGTAAATCGCCCGATTAATCATCGTGGCGACAGTAAACGTATCGTAGCTCGTTGAAATAATCGGTAATTGTAATTCATCCGCTAATTTTTTTACATGATCCGCCGTATCAAAACCGCCGGTAATTAAGACGGCTGCCCCTGCCTCTAGCGCGAGCTGGTGCGCTTTCGTCCGGTTGCCGACAATTAATAAATCGCCTGCTCCAGTATAGCGCATCATTGCTTCAAGCTGCATCGCTCCGATGACAAAGCGATTGAGCGTTTTATATAGCCCTTCACGTCCGCCTAACACTTGTCCGTCAACAATGTTGACGACTTCGGCATACGTCAGCTTTTCAATATTTTCTTTCTTTTTCCGTTCAATGCGAATCGTACCGACGCGCTCGATCGTGCTCACATATCCTTTATTTTCCGCATCTTTAATCGCTCGATATGCCGTTCCTTCGCTCACGCCCATCTCTTTCGCGATTTGCCGAACGGAAATTTTTTCGCCAACCGGCAGGCTATCAATATATTGCAAAATTTGTTCGTGTTTTGTCGCCAAATGTCTTCACCCTTTGTCCAATGTCTACTTTCTATTATACGAGTGAACGAATGACGATTCAATGTGCCCCGTTCGCTTCCGACAAGAAAAAAGAGCCTCGAAGGCTCTTTTATAGTTCGATGCTTTCGCCCGGACGCAATACTTTTCCGACGCCATCTTTCAACATCGAAACAAACTGCTCCGGATCTTGCTTAATGACCGGGAACGTATTATAGTGAATCGGTACGACCGTTTTTGCCCGCAACCATTCTGCCGCAAGCGCTGCATCTTCCGGTCCCATCGTAAAATTATCGCCAATCGGCAAAAAGGCGACATCGATCACATTTCGCTCCCCGATCAGCTTCATATCGGAAAATAGCGCTGTATCTCCTGCATGGTAAATCGTTTTTCCTTCTGCGGTGAATAAAATTCCACACGGCATGCCTGTATAAATGATTTGTTTATTTTCATCGATATAACTTGAGCCGTGGAACGCCTGAGTTAATTTCACCTTTCCGAAATCAAACTGATGCGCCCCACCAATGTGCATTGGATGTACATTGACCCCTTGCCAGCTCAAATACGTCGCCAGCTCAAACGGCGCAACGACGAGAGCGTTGTTGCGCAACGCGAGCGGCACCGTATCGCCAACATGGTCGCCGTGCCCGTGCGTTAGTAAAATGACGTCGACTTGCACTTCCTCTACTTTTAAGTCAGTCGTTTCGTTCCCCGTAATGAACGGATCGATGAAAATCGTTGTCCCGTTCGTTTTGATTTCAACAACCGAATGTCCGTGGTACGTAAGTTTCATCATAATCTGCTCCTTTCTCTCATTTCTTTTTAAGTATGTATTTCGCAATTCTTTTTCGATTTCCTTTTTTGTTTACATCTTGTTGAATTGTTGGTACCCTCAAAATAGAATTTGATCAAAAAGAAGGGGATACGATGAATCAACGACTGCACTCTTTTTCACAATGGCTTCAAGAACAACATATTTCATTTGCTCTTATTACGTCAACACCAAATGTATTTTATTTAAGCGGATTTTACAGCGATCCACACGAACGATTGCTAGCGTTGCTCGTCTTTCCAAATGAAGAGCCGGTGATAGTTTGTCCGCAAATGGAAGTCGAACAAGCAAAACATTCTGGCTGGGCGTATTCGCTCATTGGCTATAGCGACACCGACCATCCGTGGGAGCTGATTGCCAACTATCTAAAAAAACTTGCGCTCCCAATCGAAAAAGTGGCTGTCGAAAAAAGCCATCTTTCTCTCGAACGGTATGAACAGCTACATGCATATTTCACTGCACGCTCTGTTCTTAATGCCGAAGAAAAATTGCGCCAGCTTCGAATGATCAAAGATGAAAAAGAAATCGCCATTTTGCGTCAAGCGGCCGCGCTCGCTGATTTTGGTGTAGAAGTCGGCGTGCAAACAATTGCCGAAGGAAAAACGGAATTAGACATCATCGCGACGATCGAGCATGAATTGAAGAAAAAAGGCGTTCGAGAAATGTCGTTTGCGACGATGGTATTAACAGGTGAAAAAACGGCTGCCCCGCATGGTGTACCGGACTTAACCGCTATTCAGCAAGGCGATTTCGTCTTATTCGACTTAGGCGTCGTGCTCGATGGCTATTGTTCAGACATTACGAGAACCGTCTGCTTCGGAAAGCCGACAGAAGAACAAAAACGGATATATGAAACGGTGTTAGCTGCACAGCAAGCGGCCATTGCCGCCGCAAAACCTGGAGCAATCGTCGGCGCAATCGACAAAGCCGCAAGACAAATGATTGAGGAAGCCGGGTACGGGTCGTATTTTACTCACCGTGTCGGACACGGGTTAGGCATCGAAATTCACGAATATCCGTCCATGAACGCTACAAATCCAATGCCACTGGCGCAAGGAATGGTGTTTACAATCGAGCCGGGCATTTACGTCCCTTCCGTCGGCGGCGTGCGCATTGAAGACGATGTACTCATTACCGATACCGGCGTCGAAGTGTTGACGAACTATCCAAAAGAACTTATCATTTTATAAGCAAGCGGCGGGGATGCCACTTGCTTTTTTTTACCGGTACCGGTGAATCACGTCTAATCCACCGGTAATGTCAATGACAGAGCCGGTGATCATGTCCGAGTTTTCGTCACATAAAAACGCGATCACTCGCGCAATATCTTCCCCTGTTCCAGAGCGTCCGATCGGCGTCATCTCGTCCTTTTTCTTTCTTGATTGAGCAATCGTCGCTTCTTTCATCTCCCCTAAAATATTGCCAGGACAAATCATATTGGCCGTAATCCCGTATTCCGCTTCTTCTACCGCGATCGTCTTCGTTAATGACACAAGTCCGACTTTCGCGGCGCTGAATGCTGCGCGATGCAGCCAGCCCGGCGCGCTTGCCGCCCCTTGAAATCCGTATGTAATAATGCGGCCGAATCGCTGTCTTCTCATGATCGGAATTGTTTTTTTAAACAGATGAAACACCGCGCTTAAATTTCCTTCAATCATTTCATACCATTCCGCTTCATCGTAGTCAGCTAATTTTTTTCGTTCAAAAATGTACGGCCCCGCGTTATTAATTAAAAAATCAATGCGGCCGAACCGGTCTAGCGCTTGATCGACAAGATGATGCAAATCTTCCTTTTTCGTGACATCTCCTTTAACAAATTGTAGCCTTGTGGAAAGATGGGCATATTTTTCTTGCAGCGACCGGACAGCGACCTCGTCGCTTCGGTAGTTTACAGTTACTGAATATCCTTTTTCAAGCAACATTTCTGTCACTTTTCGGCCTAATCCTTTCGCTCCTGCTGTTATGAGGGCATGCCGCACAAAAACTCCTCCCCATAAACAATCTCTATTTTTACTTTACTACAAATGAGAGGGAAAAAACACGTGCGATGTTTATGATCTAATAAGAAAAGCGCAAAGCGCCCGCCTATCGGCGAAGAGCGCACGAGTCCCACCGAGGAGGCTGTCGCCGCCGCAGTGTGGGACGGAGCGATTCGAGCCGATGGCGCTTGGAGCTAGACATCCCTCTGTACCGAAATTTTATACTTTCCTATCTTTATTAATTAAAAACCATCATGACGTCCATGCGCCATGATGGTCTTTTGTTATTCCCCTGCTTCTCTTCGCGGGTGATAATACCCTTCTTCTTGATCGATGACGCCGCTTTGGTACGCGTTCATAATTTGCTCACTGATTGTCTGTGCGGCTGCTTCATCGTAAAACGACTCTCTAACATCGCGCTCTTTCTTCATCAAATAGTCACTCCTTTTTCATAAAAATGGTTCATCACCACAACATGTACTTGATAAGCGATACGTTCTCCTGAACAATGATGTGCAAAAATCATTGATTTACTGATTTTTCCTCACAAGCGTAAGTGGGGCATGTTGTGAAAAAATCAAGTACAACTTTTGGTGAAGAGCCATAAAAATGTTAGGATATCGATAGTCTTCCTTGTCTTCCATATGATATACTTATATTGAAGTTAGCATTTCTATCCAAAAGGGAGTGGGAAACATGGCAATGACGTACAAAACGATTGTAGTAGCCGTCGATGGCTCAAAAGAAGCAGAGTGGGCGTTTAAAAAAGCGATTGAAATCGCGAAACGTAATGACGCTGCGCTCATTTTAACCCATATCATTGATGTACGCGCACTCGCAGCTGTAGAAATGCATGATCGGGCCGTCATCGAACGCTCGGAGCAGTATGCAAAAGAATTGCTAGAAAACTATCAAAAACAAGCAGTAGAAGCAGGAGTAAAAGAAGTTAATGTGGAGATCGAATTCGGTTCGCCAAAAGTCAAAATTGCCAAAGATATCGCTCCAAAACATCATGCCGATTTAATCGTTTGCGGCGCTACCGGATTAAATGCAGTAGAACGGCTTTTAATTGGAAGCGTTTCCGAACATATTACCCGCTATGCAAAATGCGACGTATTAGTCGTTCGGACAGAAAAAGAATTAGAAATTTAAGAAAAGCGGAGGCAACTGATTAGCTCTCAAAGCCAAATAAAATAATAAAACACTCCGTAACACGTTTACGGAGTGTTCATTGTTTTCTTCGCCTTTTCGATCGCCTTCCGCACTTCCGCAAAGCCGGTTCCTCCTGCACTATTGCGGCGGTTCACTGCAGTATACGGGTCGAGCGCTTCGTAAATGTCTTCCTCAAACAAAGGAGAAGCTTCCTTATACTCCGAAAGCGGCAAATCCGCTAAAAAGATGCCTTTTTCAATGCATGTTAACACAAGTTTACCGACGATTTCATGCGCTTCGCGGAACGGAACACCTTTTTTCGCTAAATAGTCCGCCAATTCTGTTGCGTTTGAAAAATCTTGCTTGACCGCCTTTTTCATCACTTCGGTACGAACTCCCATCGTCGCGATCATGCCCGCAAAAATTTTTAACGAACCGGTTATCGTCTTCACTGTATCAAACATGCCTTCTTTATCTTCCTGCATATCTTTATTGTAGGCAAGCGGAGTCCCTTTCATGACTGTTAACAAGCCAACTAAGTTTCCGTACACCCGCCCGGTTTTTCCGCGAATAAGCTCGGCCATGTCCGGATTTTTCTTTTGCGGCATAATGCTGCTGCCTGTCGCAAACGCATCGTCGATTTCGATGAATTGAAATTCTTGGCTTGACCAAAGAATTAGCTCTTCGCAAAAACGCGACAAATGCATCATCAAAAGCGAACTGTTGCTTAAAAATTCGAGAATAAAATCACGATCGCTAACCGCATCGATGCTGTTTTCGTAAATGCCGTCAAAACCGAGCAGCTCGGCGGTGTATTGGCGGTCGATCGGAAACGTCGTGCCGGCAAGCGCTCCAGCGCCAAGCGGCGATTTGTTAATGCGCTTTAGCGATTCCGTAAACCGCTCCCGATCGCGCTCTAACATCCAAAAATAAGCGAGCAAATGGTGGGCAAATGACACAGGCTGCGCCCGTTGCAAATGCGTATATCCTGGAATGAGCGTTTCGACGTGCGCTTCTGCTTTTTCCACCAACACTTGTTGTAATTCCCGAATCAATTCAATAATTTCATGAACGCGCTTGCGCAAATATAAGTGCATATCGGTCGCTACTTGGTCATTGCGGCTCCGACCCGTATGCAGTTTTCCACCAACAGGACCAGTTTCGTCAATCAACATTTTTTCGATGTTTAAATGAATATCTTCATAGGCAACGGAAAATTCGAGTTTCCCTTGCTTCGCTTTTTCCAAAAGCGACAGCAAACCGGCTCTAATTTTTTCGACATCTTCGTTTGGCAAAATGCCGCATTTTCCGAGCATCGTCACATGGGCGATGCTTCCTTCGATGTCTTCTTCCACTAATTCTTGGTCGAATGGGATCGATGCACCAAACTCATCGACCCATTCTTCCGCTGTTTTTGTAAACCGTCCGCCCCAAAGTTTTTTCACACGGTCACCTTCTTTTGATTGTTCACGATGCTGTACACTTTTGTCGGCAAGCCGAATAAAGAAATAAAGCCGACTGCCGCCTGATGATCGAACTCGTCTTCTGCTGTGTATGTGGCGAGTTTTTCGTCATATAATGAAAACTCTGACTTCCGTCCTTCGATAATTGCATGGCCTTTGAATAGCTTCACGCGCACCACACCCGTGACATTTTTTTGCGTTTCTTTTAAGAAAGCGAGAAGTGCGTCTTTTAATGGCGAGAACCATAAGCCGTTATAAATGACTTCCGCCAATTTTTGCTCGATAAGCGGCTTAAAGTGCGCGACTTCTTTGACGAGTGTTAAATCTTCTAATTCTTTATGCGCTTTAATGAGCGTAATCGCTCCTGGGCATTCGTACACTTCGCGCGATTTAATGCCGACGAGACGGTTTTCGACGTGGTCGATGCGGCCAACCCCGTGTTTGCCGGCAAGCGCATTAAGCTCAAGAATGAGCGACGCCAACGAATATTCTTTGCCGTTTAACGTTTTTGGTACTCCTTGCTCAAAGCCGATTTCAATGATGTCCGGCACATCCGGCGTATTTTCAAGCGCCGCTGTTAATTCGTACGCTTCTTCTGGAGGAGCTGCCCACGGATCTTCTAAAATGCCGCACTCGTTGCTTCTTCCCCATAAGTTTTGGTCAATCGAGAACGGGCTGTCCAAGTCAATCGGAATCGGGATGTTGTGCTTTTTCGCATATTCGATTTCTTCTTCACGTGACCAGCTCCACTCCCGCACTGGCGCCACGACTTCCAGATTCGGATTTAACGCGTTAATCGATACTTCAAAACGAACTTGGTCGTTTCCTTTTCCTGTGCAGCCGTGCGCAACCGCTACAGCCCCTTCCAACTCGGCAATTTCTACTAGTTTTTTCGCAATCAGCGGCCGAGAAAGCGCCGAAACGAGCGGATATTTTCCTTCATAAAGGGTATGCGCCTGCAATGCAACAAGCGCGTATTCATTCGCAAATTCTTCTTTTGCATCGATGACATATGACTTAATCGCACCGACAGTCAACGCTTTTTCTTTTACAAAATCAAGATCTTTTCCTTCGCCGACATCTAAGCAACACGCCACGACATCGTATCCTCGTTCTTGTAACCACTTAATCGCAACAGATGTATCTAAACCGCCTGAATAGGCTAACACAATTTTTGGATTGGCCATATGTTTTCCCCTTCCCTTTCACATAAATATACTTGAAACTAAATAATTATTCATTTATTACAATATCACTTTATCAGCTTTTATTGCCTTTTTCAATAGTTATTCATCAAAAAGTATAAAAATACTATTTGAATTCGTTGGTCTTTTCCTTATTTTTTTGTAAAATAAACAGTAAGAAAGTGAGGGGGAAACAGTGTTTGCGTATGATGAGCGGCTTGGGATTCGATTGCCGGCGCTTGAAAGAGCGTGGGAAGAATATAGCGAGAAGGAACAGTACGATATTTTGTTAGAGTGGGAAAAAATCCGCGGAGCAATTCCCGACAGGATCGCCGAACTCGAGCAAACGATCAATCAAAAGCAAGCGGAATTGAGCGACGAAAGCGATTTTGCTCGCTCATGCCGGTTAAATGCCGAAATTGCAGAACTTGCTTCGATCATTAATGATTTATGGATTTGGTACCGGCTGAATCAAACCGTATCTGCCAAATTGCATCAATAAAGGCGGCTTGAGCAACTAGCCGCCTTTTACAAATCTTTGCGAATTTCGCGAACGACATGGCGCAGTTCCGGCAAAATGAGTTTTGTCATCGCCAACCGTACCGCTCCGGTCGAGCCAGGCGTCGAAAAAATCGCTGTGCTATTTGCGACGCCAGCAATCGCCCGCGATAACATCGCCGCCGAGCCGATATCTTCGGTATAGCTAATCATGCGAAATAGCTCGCCAAACCCAACAATTTCTTTTTCGATGATTTCTTTAACCGTTTCAATCGTCACGTCCCGTTTGGCAATTCCAGTGCCGCCGTTTGTCAGCACCACATCGATTTCTGCATGTTCACAACCACGGAGAACCGCAGCGCGAATGTGTTCTTTTTCATCTTTCACGATTTCGTAATCGACGATTTCATGCCCTGCTTCTTGCAACAGCTGCATCATTAATTGACCGCTTTTATCTGTTTCTTCCGTTCTTGTATCGCTTACCGTTACCACTTTGCAGCGAATAACGCACAGCGCTTCCTTTTTATGTTCATTTACGCTCATTATCATCTACCTTTCGTCATAGTTTCATTTTTATTATACAAAAAGCTAGACATAACACGATGTCTAGCTTTTCTTCTTTATACTAATTCTGCCAATCTGACTGTATCGCGGGCGATCATGACTTCTTCATTCGTTGGGATGACTAATACTTTAACCGGTGAATGTGGGTAACTGATGAACGCTTCTTTGCCGCGCACTTTGTTTAATGCTGGGTCCCAGTAGACGCCCATAAATTCGAGGCCACGCAATACTTTCGCCCGCACAACGTCACTATTTTCGCCAATTCCCGCTGTGAAAATAATCGCGTCGACCCCACACATGCGCGCCGCATATGAACCGATATATTTATGAATACGGTTGGCAAACACTTCGAGCGCTAATTCCGCCCGTTCGTTTCCTTCCGATGCTGCTTTTTCAATGTCACGCAAATCGCTCGAAAAACCGGAAATGCCAAGCATACCGCTTTTCTTATTCAAAACATCAATCACTTCTTCCGCTGTTTTTCCCGTTTTCTCCATAATGTATGGGATTAGCGCCGGGTCGATATTACCGGAACGCGTTCCCATCGCTACCCCTGCTAATGGCGTAAAGCCCATCGACGTATCGATCGATTTTCCGCCTTCTACTGCCGCAATGCTCGCTCCATTCCCAAGATGGCACGAAATAAGGCGCAATTGCTCAATCGGCCGCCCTAGCAACTCTGCGGCGCGCTGCGTTACGTATTTATGCGATGTCCCGTGGAAGCCGTATTTCCGAATGCCAAATTTTGTGTAATATTCATACGGAAGGCTGTATAAAAATGACTGTTCTGGCATCGTCTGATGGAACGCTGTATCAAACACCGCAACAGCCGGCACGTTTGGCAACACTTCTTTAAACGCTTTAATGCCGACAATGTTCGCTGGATTGTGTAACGGTGCAAGTTCCGATAATTCTTCAATCTCTTTTAGCACCTCATCGGTGATCAGAACGGAATCACTAAACTTCTCGCCGCCATGAACGACGCGGTGACCGATTCCGTCGATTTCTGCAAACGACTGAATAATGCCAAAACGAATTAATTTATCTAGCAGCATTTTCACCGCAACCGCATGGTCCGGAATCGCTGTTACTTCCTGCACTTTTTCGCCATTAACGACAATCGTGAAAATTGCATCTTCAAATCCGATCCGCTCGACAATTCCTTTCGTTAATACTGCTTCGCTTGGCATCTCAAACAGCTGAAATTTCAGCGACGAGCTGCCTGCGTTAATCGCCATAATTTTTGACATATAAAAAACAACTCCTTTAAGACGCTTCTCCATTATTCTCTAGTATTCCAAATCGTCATAATCCTTTTTCATTTTACGCATGATTTTATCGTGTTTTCAAGCATTTCACCAAATTGTAACCGATTGCATGTAATATGTTTTTATATTCACAAAATTCGGAGCTAACAAATAGCAAAAAGAGCCCTTTCTCAGAGCCCTTTCTTTTCCGTTACGAACCATTCGTCAATTTTATGCATCATCGCTTTCATTGCTTGTTTGTTTGAAAACTTAGGAAGCTCGATGAGCAACGCCTTTTTCGGTGCTTTCACGCGAACACCTTTCTTTTGCAAAATGAAAATGCTTTTTGCTGCCTGTTCGTTTTTAAACATCGAAAGCGGGAGTTGAAGCAATCCTTGAATGACCGTATGTTCTTTTAAAAACGCATGAAGCTTGGGTGCTTGGTCGCTTGTAAATAGCGAATTCGGAATTAAGAAAAATAAGTAGCCGCCTTCTTTTGTATAATGTACGCTTTGCTCGATAAACAAATGGTGCGCGTATGAATGCCCGGTTTCCGCTTTTAGCACAAACCGTGACGCGTTGTCATCGTTCGGATAATAGCCAACTGGCAAATCGCAAATAACGACATCCGCATGGTCGACAAACAGCGGCTGCAAGCTATCTTGGTTAAAAAAATGAACCGGGTGTTTTTGTAAATTCGCATTCACGTACGCAATTTTCATTAACAAATCATCGACATCGATTCCATAGCTTTTCACTTGTTTATTCTGCAAATGGTTCAGCACCGCCGTCAATAAATTCGCCGTACCGACCGCCGGATCGAGAATCGTTAACGCAAAATAGTTCGCAGTAAATTTACCGACTAAATAGCTTATAAATAAACTAACTGCATCGGGCGTCATTTGATGGTGCGGCTGTGTATGCTCCCTCATCCCTTTCAATACAGCCAGCTGAAACGCCTTGCGAATTTCTTCGTTCGTAAAACCGTCAAGCTGAATTTGTTTGTATTCTTGTTTCAACCGCCTTTGGTTTAATTCACTTACTTCTTCTTGCAACACATCGCCATGAAAAACGTTCTCGCCTGTTTCCGCCACCGCTTCTAAATATGTACAGTGCAGTTCTTCTTGTAAAATGAGCGCGGTTTGGTCAAACAACGTAAATAATCGTTCAATAGGTGTCATCTTTTTTCCCCTTTCGTATGGGTGTCCAATCTTTTATTGTATGGGCTTCCGCCGCGATTTTCAATAAGAAAAGACCCCGAATTAATCGAGGTCTTTTCATCGTCTAGCTTTGATCTCCGCCTTTATTATTTCGCCGCTTTTGCCGCTTCAATCGCTGCTTCGTAATTTGGATGGTTCGTTGCTTCTGGAACGTATTCGACATAAGTAACTGTGTCGCTGCTGTCGATGACGAACACTGCACGAGCAAGCAGGCGCAATTCTTTAATTAACACGCCATACGCTTGCCCAAACGACACATCGCGATGGTCAGAAAGCATTTGCACGTTCTCAATTCCAGCTGCTCCGCACCAACGTTTTTGCGCAAACGGCAAATCAACGCTAACCGTCAACACTTTCACGTTATCTAGCTTCGCTGCTTCTTCGTTAAAACGGCGCGTTTGCGCATCGCATACGCCTGTATCGATCGATGGAACGACGCTAATTAGGCGAACAAAGCCTTTCGTATCTGCAAGCGTCACTTCTGATAAATCGTTCGCCAATACTTTAAAGTCTGGCGCTTTGTCGCCTACTTTCACTTCATTCCCGACTAATGTTACTGGATTCCCTTTGAACGTTACATTGGCCATTGAAAATTCCTCCCATAAAAAATATGTATAGGGTAATCATAACGGGAATGAAAAAAATTTTCAACGATTTTGCCTTAGATTAAATTCCCTAAATCATCTTTCGGATGTGGCCGTTCTTCTTTATTTTTCTTTAACATCGCTTGAATTTTCTCAACCACTTGCGGGGCAAAATCTAAAATTTTTTCGTATAGGTGCGTGTTTTCATCCAAATGCAACAGTTTTACGCCAGAAGAATTGACAACTAAAAACGCAATCGGGGTAATCGATACTCCGCCGCCGGAACCGCCGCCAAATGGATGTTCGCCATTTGCTTGTCCGTTCACCGCATGCCCATTTTGTTTTCCGTCCAACATAAACTCGCTTCCGCCTGCCGCAAAACCGAACCCTACTTTGGAAACGGTCAAAATGACACTTCCGTCCGGGGTTTCCACTGGGTCGCCGATAATCGTATTGACATCAATCATTTGCTTTAAATTTTCCATTGCCGTTGTCATAAGTCCTTGAATTGGATGATTGCTCATAGCGAAACCTCCTAGTAACTTTCATTTGCTTGACGGTTGAACGTTTCTTTTTTCAACCGGCTCCCGCGCCAATATTTCATTATTCGTATTCCCGCTACTATAGCATGCCCGATGCGAAAATGAATCATACATACAAAGTTTGTTTCCGACGCTGCTTGCTGAAAAGATGGAATCAGCGAAAGAACGGGGGTTGTTTTTATTCTCATATATTTGCTGATGAGCGCTAAAACGCCATACTTTACAGACCAGCCAATTCCGACGAGCACGCCTGTTTGGGCAGCGTCACCGGTTCCGATTTTCGACTGCCACTCAAACGTCGTGACGGTGATATGCGAACAAAATTTCCGGATAATCACATGCAAATGCACGACATGCTCGGCAAAATCTTTTGCTTTTTGGAAACTATGAATAATTTCTTGTGGACTATATTTCGTTCGTTTCGGTTCGCTTTCGGAAACGTTTTGCGTCGTTTTATGCGCTACCACAATTCCAGGAGATTGTTTCTCCACTTTAATTAAAGGAATGCGAATCGTATAGCGAATCAGCCCGAACAATACCCGAAACGTCACGCGACACTCATCGTCATCTTGGGCATGTCGAAAAAAGATAGTAATCGATAGTTTCAGCCAAAGAAACAAAAGCAATACTATCGGGAGGATGACAGCAATCACTTTCAATGTCTGCACTTCCTTTCAACATATCATTGTCACCATCTGTAAAAAAAATAAACCTGCGTTTGCAGGTTTATTCGTGAATAACAGTTGTATCAGCAATTTGATCGTGCAACCCTTGCTTTTTCTCGGAGAAAGCGACAAAAAGAAACCCGATAAATAAAATGAACTTCGCAATAAATTTTCCGATGACTTCGCGAAACAACACTGTAACCCACGTGAATGGTTCATCGTTCATCGTCACGACTTTTAAGCCAAACACCATTTTCCCAACGGTTTGCTGAAAAAATTTTGTCATGAACACGAAATAGCCGTAAAATACGAATGCCGTGGCAATCGCAATTGGTGAGAACATCGTCGCTTTATCCACGGAAAGATCGAACAGACGAAAGAGCGGATAAACGATTAGACGGTCGATGCTGCCGACGACGAGCAAATCGAGTAAATATGCCCAAAATCGCATCCAAAAGCCGGCGTAGCGAGGCGGCTGACTTGTCGCCACATCAACGTTGTTTTCAAGCGCATACACATTTTCCTCTGCCATGTGCATTCCCCCTTATTCGGCATACAAATACATGAGCCGCGGCGATTTTGGCGTAGAAAATAATTTCACTAGCTTCATTTCTTCCGTATCATTTGCTATAAAAGATGGTGCTTTCATGCGGAATAACGAACCGAATCCAAAGTCGTTCGTATATTTGACCACTTGTGCCTTTCCTAAGCGATGCTCTTTTTTCATCGCTGCAATCGTATCATCTAAGTAGCCGAATTCGTCAATAAGCTTTAGTTGTTTTGCTTGACGACCGTCATAAATGCGGCCATCGGCAATTTTCCGGACTTCACTCTCCGGCAAATGTCTTCCTTCCGAAATAACTTTCACAAAGCCGTCATAGGCGTTTTGGATAAGCGATTGTAAAATATTTCGCTCTTCTTCTGTCATTTTTCTTGCTGGGTTCATAATATCTTTATACGGCCCGCTTTTAATTGTCACCATTTCCACGCCGTACTTTTTCGCCAATCCTTCATAGTTTAAGCTTTGCATAATGACACCGAGCGAGCCTGTTAGTGTATCAGGGCTAGCAAAAATTTTATCGGCCGCGGTCGAAATATAGTAGCCACCGGATGCTGCCATTGAACCCATCGACACATAAATCGGCTTTTTCGTTTCTTTTTTTAGTTTTATTAATTGATCATGGATTTCTGCGCTTTCGACGACGCCTCCTCCCGGTGAATTGACGCGTAAGACGATTGCTTTCACCGTGTCGTCATTTTTTGCTTGTTCAATCATTTGCAAAAAGTTACGGTGATTATACCCTTCTGTGGAAAAGAGCGAACTTGCTTCATCCGTGTCTTGGATGACGCCATTTACTTCAAGCACAACAATTTTTTTGGAAGGATCCCCGTCTTTAAGCACTTCTTCACTAAAACTTTGATCCATTAACGCTAACCATTCTTCTGACCATTTCCCAGCATCTTTTGTCACTAGTGAGGAAATGACGCTGACAAGCGAAGAAATGATAAATAGTGCAATAGCTACTGCAAGCGCAATCCAGCGCTTTCGATTCATGTTGATTCCCCCTTGAAATCATTTCAGTTTCTTCATGATAAATGGTAAACTATAGTTGATTTATTTATTTTACCATAAGTACATATTAACTAAAATATGACAATGGAGGTTTTACCATGCCAGAACGTCGAAATCGCATGTATTTTTTTTACAAGCATGATGACGAACTAACGAAGCGCGTCCAGCCGCTAGTAAATCTAGCGAAAGAGCATGGATTTATCGTCGTGGACGATCACACAAAAGCAAACGTCATCGTCAGCATCGGGGATGATGGTTCCTTTTTGCAGGCAGTACGACAAACAGGATTTCGCGATGATTGCTTATATGCTGGCATTTCTACATTATCATCGCGCGGGTTTTATTGTGATTTTCAAATCGAAGACACCGAGCATATGGTACAAGCAGCCTCAAGCGAACAAATTGAAGTGCGGCGCTATCCGATCATTGAAGTAACGATCGACGATACCGCTTCGTTTTTTTGCTTAAATGAATGCTCGATCCGTTCCGGAATTATTAAAACATTTGTCATGGACGTATTTATTGATGATCTTCATTTTGAGACGTTCCGCGGCGATGGAATGATCGTCGCTACGCCAACAGGAAGCACCGCTTACAATAAATCGGTCAATGGCGCAGTCGTCGATCCGCTGCTTCCGTGCATTCAAGTGAGCGAACTCGCTTCGCTGAACAACAACCGCTACCGGACGTTGGGTTCGTCTTTTATTTTAAGCGGAAAGCGAAAGCTAACGTTAAAAATTTCGCCAGAAGGCAACCACTACCCGCTGATCGGCATGGATAACGAAGCGTTGAGCATCCGCCATATCGAAAAAATCGACATCGCCTTAAGCGACCGTGTCATCAAAACCGTGCGCTTAAAAGACAACTCGTTCTGGGAAAAAGTAAAGCGGACGTTTTTGTAAGAAAAGAGACTCAAAAAAAGGATGTCCCGTCACACTGTTGGGACATCCACTATTTTGTTGATTATTTTTTTTGGGAAAGGCGCATTTCCCGCTCGCGCAATTCGACACGGCGAATTTTGCCGGATGTCGTTTTTGGTAGATCGTCGACAAATTCGATTTTGCGCGGATATTTATACGGGGCTGTTAATTGTTTGACATGCTCTTGTAACGCTGGGATGAGCGACGGATCAGTCGGATCAATGCCTTCGCGAAGCACGATGAACGCTTTTACGACGTGGCCGCGCACTTCGTCCGGACTTGCGACAACCGCGCACTCTTTCACCGCCGGATGTTTCACGAGCGCATCTTCAACTTCGAACGGGCCGATCGTATAACCAGAGCTAATAATAATATCGTCCCCGCGTCCTTCAAACCAGAAATAGCCGTCTTCATCTTTTTTCGCTTTATCCCCTGTAATGTAGTAATCGCCGCGGAATTGCATCGCCGTCCGCTCTGGGTCTTTGTAGTAATGCTTAAATAAAGCTGGGGTTTCCACATGCACGGCAATGTCGCCCACTTCGCCAACAGCGCAAGGCTCGCCGTTTTCGTTAATGATTTCGACGCGGTTTCCTGGCGTTGGTTTTCCCATCGAACCTGGCTTAATTTTCATTCCTTTCAAGACGCCGACAAGCAACGTATTTTCCGTTTGCCCATATCCGTCGCGAACTTGTACGTTAAAATATTTTTCAAACGTATCGATCACTTCTCGGTTTAACGGTTCTCCTGCCGATACGGCACTATGCAAATGCGGCAACTGATATTGACCGATCGTCGGCACTTTCGCCATTAACCGATACTCTGTCGGCGTGCAGCAAAGAACATTTACTTCATATTTGCTCAAAAGTTGCAAATATTTTTCTGGCTCAAATCGCCCAAAGTAAACAAAGCCTGTCGCTCCTGACCCTAACGTCGATAAAAACGGGCTCCAAATCCATTTTTGCCACCCCGGTCCAGCGGTTGCCCATACGACATCCCCTTCTTCAATGCAAAGCCAGTTTTTCGCTGCGGTGCGCAAATGTGCATATGCCCAACCGTGCGTATGCACAACGCCTTTTGGATTACCGGTTGTTCCTGATGTGTACGATAAAAACGCCATATCGTCACGAGTCGTATCTGCAGCTTTCAATTCATCGCTTTCTGCTTCGCTCGCTTTTCCTAGGTTTGTCCAACCATCGACCTCGTGATCGCCAATGACAAATTTCAAAATCGCATCCATATTTTCAATCGGGAGGAATTGACCGACATACGGTTCATATACGATAACCGCTTTCACTTCCCCATGGGAAATGCGGTATTGCAAATCTTTCGTGCGTAACATCTCCGAGCTTGGAATGACGACAAGTCCCGCCTTTAAAGAAGCGAAATATACTTCGTACGCTTCAATTAGGCGCGGCACCATAATGAGCACTTTATCGCCTTTTTGCAATCCAGCACGAAGTAAAGCGTTTCCAATTTGGTTCGCTTTTTTCACGAACTCCCCGTACGTGATTTCCTTTGTCTGACCGTCCTCACTCTCCCATTTTAAAGCCGTTCGTTCGGGAGTTTGTTGGGCGTACTTTTCCATTTCCGCTGTTAAATTGTACTGTTCCGGTGCAATTAGATCTTCACGTTCCATATCCTCATCCCCCATTTTTTCTTTTCATCAACCATTATACAAAACAATCAAAATTTTTTGAATAATTTTTTAACATAATAAAAGGCGGGAAATTCTCCCGCCCTTGTAGCCATGAATATGAAATTAAAATTGTTTTGGATAGGAACCGCCTAATTGTTGTTGCGCCATTGCAACAAGGCGTTTTGTGATTTCTCCACCGACAGAACCGTTTGCGCGTGCCGTTGTGTCCGCACCTAGTGTGACACCAAATTCTTGCGCAATTTCGTATTTCATTTGGTCAAGAGCTTGTTGAGCACCTGACACTAATAAAGAGTTGTTGCGTGCCATGTGTTTTCACCTCCTTGTAGCTATAGAATGTGTGAAAACACACGGATTCATTCATTTATGATTTTGGTAAATTTTGAGATTAGAACAACTGTTCAAACGCTTTCTCTGCGGTAAATTCTTCATCAATGACAATCGTTTCCGTATTAGCAACAGCTGCTTCAATCAGTGGCTCTAAATCAATAAAACTTTCATAATGAACCACTTTTTCCCGTTTCGGTCTTGTTTTTGGCGCGTTTGGAGTAAAAATGGTACAGCAGTCTTCATATGGAAGAATCGAAATGTCATGCGTATCAATTTTTTTCGCAATCGCAATAATTTCTGTCTTATCCATCGAAACGAGCGGACGAAGAACCGGCGTCGTCGTGACATCGTTAATGACAAACATACTTTCTAACGTCTGGCTCGCCACTTGCCCGAGGCTCTCCCCGGTGACAATCGCCAAGCCGTTATATTTTTTTCGCAACAAATCAGTAATTTTCAACATCATTCGCCGCGACGAAATGAGTGAATATCCATCTGGAACTTGTTGGTGAATCGTCTGTTGAATATCGGTAAACGGAACGATATGAAGCCGAATTTTCCCTCCAAATCGCGTCAGCTTCTTCACTAAATCAATCACTTTTTGCTTTGCCCGTTCACTTGTAAATGGCGGGCTGAAAAAGTGGACTGCCTCAATTTCCAATCCGCGTTTCATCGCTAAATATCCGGCGACCGGACTGTCGATGCCACCAGACAACATAAGCATCGCTTTTCCGCTTGTGCCAACAGGGAGACCACCTGCCCCTGGAATATCGTGGCACGTTACGTACGTACCGTCTTTGCGCACTTCCACCCGTACATCAATATCCGGTTCATGAACGTTCACCGTTAAATGATTCGTATTCCGTAAAATATGGCTGCCGAGCTCATAATTAAGGCCATTGCTTCCAATCGGGAATTGCTTGTCAATCCGCTTCGCACTCACTTTAAACGTTTTACCTTCGTACGAAAATCGTTGCACTGCCGCTAATGCCGTTGCTTTAATTTGCTCGATGTCGTTCTCGCATTTCATTGCCAAACTAAACGACTGAATGCCGAACACCGTCTTTAACTGTTCCATAATTTCCTCGTGCGGCTCACCATTCAATAAAATGTACATTCGGTCACGCATATATTCAATGTTTATGTTCGGAAAAGCTTTTAATTTTTTTCGAATGTTCCGTTTCAACCGCACGACGAAACGGTTGCGGTTTTTTCCCTTTGTCGACATTTCTCCGTAACGAATTAAAATACGATCATAGCGCATGCTCTCTACCTCTCTACGTCTTGTAGTTTTTGAATCGCTGCTTTCATAGCACGGATAGCAACTGGAATTTCTTCTAACGTGTTTTCCCACGATAAACTAACTCGAATCGAGCTTTCCGCCCGCTTCGCATCGACTCCCATCGCCAACAACGTCTTGCTTGGCGCTCGTTTTTTCGATGAACAGGCCGATGTCGTCGAAACAAAAATTTGCTGTTTCGCCAATTCATGAACAAATACTTCCGACTTTAAACCGTTTAAAGAAAAATTAATAATATGCGGCGCAGAATGATCCGCTGGCGTATGAACCTCGATGCCGTCGATGTTGTTCAACTCTTTTAACCATTGCTCTTTCATCGCCCATAAGCGCGACGAGTGCCGTTCATATGCTTCCATGGAGAGCCGAAGCGCTTTCGCCATCGCGACAATAGCCGCGACGTTTTCCGTTCCTGAACGAAGCTGCCATTCTTGTCCTCCCCCCGCTAGTAGCGGCGAAAGGCGAATGCCGTTTCGGACATATAAAACGCCCGCCCCTCGCAAACTGTGGAACTTATGTGCCGACATCGTACATAGATCGATATGCGCTTTTTTTACATCGAGCGGAACTTTGCCGACTCCTTGCACATGATCAACATGGAAAATTACTTTTGGGTAGCGCTGCAACATTCGCCCGATTTGTTCAATCGGTTGAATCGAGCCGACTTCGTTATTGACGTGCATGATCGACACAAGAATCGTATCATCGCGAAGCGCCTGCTCAAGCGTTTCTACGTCAACGAGCCCGTGTTTATCCACAGGTAAATATGTAACATCAAACCCTAGTTCTTCAAGCTGTCGACACGGCTCAACAACCGATGGATGTTCAATCGCAGTCGTAATAATATGATGGCCCCGTTGCCGATACTGAAAAGCAACTCCTTTAATCGCCAGATTGTTCGCTTCCGTTCCTCCAGATGTAAAAATGATTTCATTCGGTTTGACGGCAAGAAGCGCCGCCACTTGCTCCCGCGCTTGTGAGAGCAACCGCTCCGCTTTCATGCCCAATTCATGAAGCGATGAAGGATTGCCAAAATAGTTGGTGGCGACCGTCACAAACGAATCGACCACTTCAGGAAACGGCTTTGTCGTTGCACTGTTATCTAAATAAATCATCACGTCCATCCTCCGCATACATGCTTAACACAAAGAAAATAATAAAAATAAATTCGTCTAACCGCAACAAAAACGCCTATTTACATTATTCGCGAAAAAACCGATAAATATCTACATAGGTAGGTATTTATCGGTTTCACGCGGTCATATTTTCGGCTCGACTTCTTCTTGCAAAAGTTGCCGAATACGCTCAAAAGCACCTGGTTCAACGTTTTCCACCGTTGCCACCGCCTGCTCTAGCGCCCGTTCGTAATCATAATGGCGAAACAACATTTCCGCTTCTTCTAATCCCTCTTTGACCGATGGATAGCGGCGGCGATAACGGTTCCCATATTGAATCACTTTTTCGACAAGATCCGCTTGCTCCACCATGCTCATCGTCTGTTCACAGACGCGTTCCACTAACGCTGCTGCTTCCGTCAGCGCTTGATTAACCGCCTCCATGTTGAGCGGCTTCTCATCGAGGCGCAATGAAACGTTTGTCAAAAGTTCCTTCGCTTCATCTAGCTGCAATTTATAGGTTTCGGGAAGTCCTGGCAATCGGCTCTTTTTCACGTAACGAACAGCTTCTGACAACTGTTTACGCATATCGCGAAGCTTTTCGCGAGCGGCCAATTCGTCTTTTCGCAGCGTTTGCAACATTTCACGAAACTGTTCGTGCTCTTCTTTCAACAGTTGAATTTGTCCGAACAACAACTCTAGTTCTTCTTTAATAAACGAATGAGCCGTCCGTTCTTCCAGAGCGCGCTCTTGAATTAATGCAAACCGCTTCGCTAATTGCTGAATTTGTTTTTCCATACTGCGGTATTTTTCAAGATCTTGGGCAGTTAACCGATAGCTTTGTTGCACAAATAACGTTTCAGCTCCCGTCTGCTTCGCCTCTTCGCTTAACTGATACAATTGCTCTTCAATTTGTCCCATTTCTGTTTTCACGTATTGGTACGCCAATGCTTCTTTTTCTAATAAATCGTAGAGCGCATCGATATCTGCTTTGATCTCTTCGAGCATTTGCTTCGCTTCCTCTAGTTGAAGCTGGCGAATCATGTCGATACATTGCTGTAATTTTTCTTGCTGCTTCGATACCTCTTGGTGGATGTCGAGATGGTCAAGGATATAGCCTTCCTCTTTCATTTCTTGATATCCTTCGATTAACTCCGCGAGCTGAGCTGGAACTGTTGTTTGACATTCGGTAAGCACCGTTGGAATGTCTTGAAGCATTTTAGAAAAAACCATCAATTCTTGCTTCAAATACAAGACAATTTCTCGTGCCGCTAAATAATTACCGGCATTCGTCAACTCTTCGAATCTTTGAAACGCGTTGTGAATGTCGTCCAATTTAAGTGTCAAATTTTCTTCCGCCACCCCAAATGTATGGCGATAGGCGAGCAGCATTTTTTTCGCATCGCGATACACCGCTTTTAACTGCTCAATTTCCACGCGGTTTTGTTCTTCACTACCTACAAGTTCATCGAGTTCATGAAGAATGGTTTGAATGTCTTCTTCTATCTTCCGAAGCGTTTGTTCGATTTCCCGCAACACGCCTTTTGCTTTTGCATAGCGGTATTTATCAAGAAATTCCTCCACATCAAACAGCTTTTCTTCTACTTCCGGAAGTCTTACAGTCACAATGTCGTCCCATTGCTGGCGCCAGCGCTCGAACAGCTCCTCCGTTTCTCCCGTCATGTTCAGCTGCTTCACTTTCGAAAGTTCATCGGTTACTTGCCGATTCATAATCGCAATTTTCCATGCTTCTAAACGATCAATTTCACGATACATCTTCTTTCGGTACACATAGTTATATATCATTCCTCCGCTAGCGAGGAGTAAAATCGTGATCGCAATTTCCATAAGAAGCCCCCTTGCATCCGAGTTAGTCACATTATGGAGAAGGCAAAAACATTGACATAATGTTCTTTTAATGTTTTTATGATACCATGTTAACGACATTTTTTGACCAAAATTTTTAATTTTTTTTTACAAAAATCTTCATTTTTTCAACTATGTAATAAAAGGAGGGATTCGTTTGCGCGACGGTCATATCCATACACCGTTTTGTCCACACGGAAGCAACGACTCGTTCGTGCAATATATCGAGCGAGCCATCGAGCTAGGATATACAGACATTTCATTTACCGAACACGCACCGCTTCCGTCGGCTTTTGTCGATCCAACTCCCGAACAAGACAGCGCCATGGCTATGGAGCAGCTAGACTCCTATATCTCAACACTGCAACGCATAAAGAAACAGTATCAAACCGATATTACGATTCGCATCGGGTTGGAAGTCGATTTTATTATCGGCTATGAGGAAGAAACCGCACGCTTTCTTGAAGAAATCGGTCCCGAATTAGATGATAGCATTTTGTCGGTACATTTTCTTCCTGCGAACGGCCAATATTTCTGTTTAGACTATAGCCCGGATATGTTCCAAGCCATGACCGAAGCGTTCGGGTCGGTGTCTCTCGCTCATGAAGCATATTATCATGCCGTATTGCAGGCAGTCCGTGCTGACCTCGGCGCATATAAACCGAAGCGCATCGGTCATCTAACGCTCGTTCATAAGTTTCAAAAACAATTTCCTTGTCCTGTTTCTATGGCAGAACGGATTGTTCACATCCTCGATGAAATCAAGGCACGGCAGTATGAGCTGGACTATAACGGAGCCGGTGTCCAAAAACCGCTTTGCAAAGAGCCGTATCCGCCGCATTGGGTCGTTCACGAAGCATTAAAGCGAAACATCCCGCTCGTGTACGGATCTGATGCCCATTGTGCCCGCGATTTGCATCAAGGGAGAGAGCAAATGGTTCGCGAGGCATTTTCGGAATCGACGCTTTAACATCCATTTTTAAAAGGAGAGGATCGCTTTGTTTCACGCCATCCAGTATAATGGAACACGAGAAGAAAATTACGAACTTGTCATTAAACAGCTACAAGCGCTGATTGCCGGAGAAACGAATTTTATCGCCAATTTAGCCAATGCTGCTGCGCTTCTCAACCAATTTTTACATAATATCAATTGGGTTGGCTTTTACTTAGCCGAAGGGGAAGAGTTAGTATTGGGACCGTTTCAAGGGCTGCCAGCATGCGTTCGCATTCCGTTCGGAAAAGGCGTATGCGGAACAGCAGCGCAAAACAAAAAAACGGAACTCGTTCCCGATGTACATCTATTTCCTGGACATATTGCCTGCGATGCTGCCTCGCAATCAGAAATTGTCGTACCGATGATAAAAAACGGGAACGTCATCGGGGTATTAGATATCGACAGTCCGATGAAAAACCGTTTCGACGACATCGATCAACACTATTTAGAAAAATTTGTCGAAGTCTTAGTTGCTTCCTTATAAGATTCGCGAAAAAAGGAATCCCGCAAAACGGATTCCTTTTTTACGCTTTGTATTGGTGTTGGTAATCTTTCACAAACACGCAGTTTTTCCCCGACCGTTTCGCCATATATAGCGCCTCATCGGCTCGTTTAAACAACTCGGTCGCTTCTTCGCGACGATTTTTTTTCCAATAGGAAACGCCGCAAGAAACGGTGACCGGCGGGTTTGTTTCTTGTCGCACTTTTGCCGCCAAGCGATTAGCGATCGCTACTCCGGTTGTTAATGGGACTTTTGGCAAATAGATCGCCAGCTCTTCGCCTCCCCAACGAGCCCCAATATCATGCTCGCGAATGTTTTGCTTAATGATGTTGGCCACTTGCACGATGATATCATCGCCTGTCTGGTGACCGTACGTGTCGTTAATGCTTTTGAAATTGTCAATGTCAATTAAAATAAACGTACCAAACGCATCGACTTCCATCGATTTTTGTAGCTGTTCGTCTAAGTAATGACGCGAATATAGCTTCGTTAAATAGTCCGTAATCACAAGGTTTTCTAATTCCTCTCGTAGCATTGCATTCGCAAACGCCAGCGTAGAATGGTGAATGAGCGATTGCAACAATTTAAACATTTCAAAAGTAAAGTGATATGGCTCGCGATGCAACACAATGGCCATTCCTTTTAGCATACCGTTTTGCACCATCGGCACGGCCATTAACGAACGATAAATAGGTGCAGACGGTGAGGCATCAACTTTCGCATCGCCTAAAAACACCATATCCCGTTCCGTGCGAATTCGTTTCGATACAAATTCAATATATTTTTTCGCTTGCCGCGATTGAAAAAATGGCGTGCTTCCAGGCAACAACCTTTTCTTTTCACGGTCAAACATGAAAAAACCGATTTCTTCGGCACCAAATGAACGTTTAATTTGACTGACCATAAACTCTAGCGCATCTTGCAGGCGCAAGTTTGCATTCAACCGGTGCATCGTTTCATTAATCAGCTGCAAATCCGCTACAAGTCGGCGCGACTGTTCATATAATTTCGCGTTTTCTAACGCGCTTCCTGCCGTATTCGCCAACAAAGAAATGAAATTGATTTCACTTTTTGGAAACTCCATAATGTGCGAAGCGATAATTTCAATCACCCCATAAACCCCTTGGGCTCCTTTAATTGGGGCGTATAAAATGGAACGTTGAAGCGCAATTGAGTCTTCGAGTTGAATTTTCCCCGTCAAAAACGCCTGCATTGCCGCCATATTTTCGTCCGCCTGTTCAAACATAAGTGTTTTTATTGGCAAACGTTCGTGATACGGATGATCGTCGGATAAAAACAAGTAGTACGTAAAGGAAGGATATACTTCTTGCAGCGTATCAATAATTTCTTCCAACACATCTTCAATTTTCATCGACGCATGAATTTTCGCTGTAAAATGATGAAGCCGTTCATATCGTTTTTCTTCGCTCAACCCGCGCGCAATTTTTTTCATTTTGCTAAATAAGCGCGAAAAGTCGGTGACAATCTGCTCGAGAAACACTTGGCTAGGACGCTGACCGTTGTCATAGACGAATTGCAAGACACCCGAAAATTCTTCGGATTGCTGAAGCAATAGTTGCGCAATCATACATTGCTCGTTTTCATGTATATGTATACGTTGTCTTGGATCGGCCGTTTGAAACTCGGCATTCGGTAAAACATCACAAGCTAATAGGTCTTCTTTTGTTGTCACTTCTGGGTAAAACGTTTTTTCGAAAGGGTCGAATAAAAACAATGTGACTTCTTTTATCATCAGTTCTTGTTTCAACAATAAAAACAAACTCAGCATCGTTTTCGAAAAATGATCGTGATCTTCGTACGCTAACAACCAGTCGAAAAACTTTTCCTTAAAGGCGGTATATGCTTCTCTCTCATGTGCTTTCATCATGTCATTCACCCGCATCTATGTAATCTACAAAATAATTC
>NZ_JAPSMC010000001.1 GCF_026847645.1 Anoxybacillus sp. J5B_2022 | reverse complement strand
TTATTATTTATATTTTATAAAAACATAATAGCATGGCAATAAGCCTATGTGGTCAGTTAAAATGGGGGATAAAAGCTATAAATAGACCGATGGTATGGGTTATCAACAAGCCTGTTACCCGTTTTGCTGAAAAGGATATAATGGTGGTGAAAATTTTGTTCGTTGAGGGGACGAAAAATGATGTTACGAATCCATAAAATTTTAAACAATAATGCGGTTGTTGTATTAGATGAAGGTAAGGAAAAAATCGTAATGGGTCCGGGAATTGCATTTCAAAAGCGAAAAAATGACATCATTCCCCGAACAAAAATTGAAAAAATTTTTGTTATGGAAGAGGAGAACGAAAAGTTTCAAGAACTATTGCGTACGCTTCCTGAAGAACATATTGCCATTGCTGAAGAAATTATTAGTTATGCCGAGGGGGAACTGCAGGCTCCTCTGAATAACCATATTCATATTGCGTTAACGGATCACCTTTCCTTTGCGATTGAGCGCATTCAACAAGGGTACCAAATTCAAAATAAATTGTTGAATGAAATTAAAGTGTTGTACAAAAAAGAGTATCAAATTGGCCTTTGGGCAAAGCAGCTTATTCGTGAGCGACTTGGCGTTGAGATTCCGGATGATGAAGTTGGACATATTGCTTTACACATTCATACAGCCAAAATGGATGCCGCGAGCATGAATAAAACGCTTCAACAAACGACGCTTATTCGTGACATGATCGAACTCATCAAACAACAATTGCATATTGACGTCGACGAAGAAAGCATTTCGTATCAACGATTGCTTACGCATTTGCGTTTTGCGCTCAATCGGATTGAAACTGGAGAACTGTTTCATACGATAGACGAGGACATGCTGCGGCTCATTCAAACGAAATATGAAAAAGAGTTTGCTTGTGCAATCAGCATGGCCCGCTACGCAAAAGAGGAATACGGCATTCAATTTCCTGATGCTGAACTTGCATACATTACATTGCATATTCAACGATTAATAAGAAAATCTTGAATTTTTTTGTATAATGTTGACTTATTATGTATAATGTGCTATTAATGAAAACAAATAGTAAATATTGCGGGATTGTGACTGCACGTTGCAGGCAAGACCTAAAATGTATGAAAGATGTTTATCTCATCTTTTGTACGTTTTAGGTCTTTTTTATATTTTTATAAAAATAAGGATCAGGAGGGAAAAATCATGAGTTATGAGCAAATTGCAAAACAGCTAATTCCGTTGTTAGGCGGAAAAGAAAACATTATCAGTGCGGTTCATTGTGCAACCCGTCTTCGCCTCGTGTTGCACGATGAGAAAAAAGTAGATCAAAAGGGGATTGAAAACGTAGAAGGGGTAAAAGGAGCATTTGCAAGTTCTGGTCAGTATCAAATTATTTTCGGAACAGGTGTTGTCAATAAAGTATACGAGCAGTTTGTAAAAGAAGCTAATTTGCAAAACGTTAGTGCGGATACTCATCAAGAAGCGATAAAACAAAAAATGAATCCAATTGCGCGATTGGCTAAAACATTATCGAATATTTTCGTTCCAATTATTCCTGCAATTGTTGCAAGCGGGTTATTAATGGGATTGCTTGGCATGATGAAAGCGTTCAAATGGGTAGCCCCAGATAGTGCGTGGATCGTTTTATTAGATATGTTTTCAAGTGCAGCGTTTATCATTTTGCCGATTTTGATTGGTTATAGTGCGGCAAAAGAGTTTGGCGGAAATCCATTTTTAGGCGCGGTTATCGGCGGAATTATGACGCATCCGAATTTATTAAATCCATGGGGATTAGCAAATGCAAAACCAGAATATTTACATTTCCTTGGTTTTGATATTGCAATGATTGGTTATCAAGGAACGGTTATTCCTATCCTACTAGCAATATATGTTATGAGCAAGATTGAGAAATCGTTGCGTAAAGTTGTTCCTCATTCGATTGATTTACTTGTTACGCCATTTGTGACGGTTATTTTGACAGGGTTTACAGCGATTTTAGCGATTGGTCCGCTCGGAAATATCGTGGGTAAAGGAATTACGACTACATTAAATTTTGTGTATGAGACAGGCGGTGCACTTGCTGGATTTATTTTTGGCGGGTTATATTCAATGATCGTTATCACAGGTGTTCATCATAGCTTTCACGCCATTGAAGCAGGATTATTAGCTGATATTGGAAAAAATTATTTATTACCGATTTGGTCGATGGCAAATATTGCTCAAGGCGGTGCGGGCTTAGCTGTCTTTTTCAAATCAAAGCGTACAAAAACAAAAGAGATTGCATTGCCAGCAGCCTTTTCAGCATTTTTAGGCATTACCGAGCCGGTCATTTTTGGCATAAACTTAAAATATCGTAAACCATTTATCGCCGCAGCGATTGGAGGAGCTGTTGGCGGTGCATACGTTGTCTTTACAAACGTTGTAGCAAACGCATATGGACTAACAGGTATTCCGATGATTGCAATTGTCGCGCCAATGGGGATGGCAAACTTAATAAACTATTTAATCGGTTTTGCGATTGCTGTGATCACAGCATTTGTCGCAACATGGATATTAGGATTTAAAGAAGAAGAATAAAATTTTTATTGCCTTCACGAATGAAATAAAAGTTCTTTACCAGCAGCTTGCGGCAGAAACAAAAGCGCAGGCTGCGGGCAAGAGCGCTTCCAATCTTAATCGTCGATTTAATAAGCGAAAGGAGGTTTTATGGCTCGAGAGTTACGAGTATCCGAGCGTTTTTTATGAAATCAGCAATCGAACAACGACAAATCCAGCTGGCTCAAATGGAAATTGAAAAATATCGATCAATTGTCGAATCTGATCCATATCGGCTTTCGTATCACTTAATGCCGCCTGTTGGATTAATGAACGATCCGAATGGATTTATTCATTGGAACGGCGTATATCATGTGTTTTATCAATGGATGCCGTTTAAAACAGGCCATGGTGCAAAATTTTGGGGACATTATACTTCTTGCGATTTAGTCCATTGGAAGCTTGAGCCCGTTGCATTAGCTCCGAGTGAATGGTTTGATAAAAACGGGTGCTATTCAGGAAGCGCCGTTGATAATCATGGTTTATTAACGCTATTTTATACTGGAAACGTAAAAGATGAAGATGGGAACCGCCATACGTATCAATGTATGGCCGTTTCAGAGAACGGGATCGATTTTGTCAAAAAAGGAGTTGTTGTTACACTTCCCGATGGATATACGGCTCATTTTCGCGATCCGAAAGTGTGGAAAAAAGATGATGATTGGTATATGATTGTTGGTGCTCAAAGTGAGAGCTTAGATGGAAAGGCAGTGCTATTTCGTTCTAAAAATTTGACGCAATGGGAGTATCTTGGTGCAATTGCCGGAGGAAAACAGAAGCAATTAGGGGAGTTTGGCTACATGTGGGAGTGCCCCGATTTATTTGAATTGGATGGACAAGACGTACTGATTGTCTGTCCGCAAGGCTTGAAGGCGAAGGGGATGCATTATCAAAATGTGTATCAAGCCGGTTATTTTGTCGGCCGACTGAATTACGAAACTGCGGAATTTGTTCATGGATCGTTTACTGAGTTAGATCGGGGCTTTGAGTTTTATGCTCCGCAAACGACGCTGGATGCGAAAGGTCGGCGGCTTTTGATTGCGTGGATGGGAGTGCCAGACCAAGATGAGGAGAAACATCCAACCATTCAGCAGCGTTGGATTCACGCATTGACATTGCCGCGCGAGCTTCGGCTTATTGACGGCAAGCTACACCAAGTGCCGGTAGAGGAATTACAAAAGCTGCGAAAAAACGAAATTGCTTATACGAATGTAACTGTAGCGAACGAGGAAATTTCGCTGGAAGGAATAAGCGGTAATGTCATCGAATTGAAATTCGATATTCACCAACTTGAAGGCATGATAGAAATGCAGATTCGCAATAATGCACGGCTCATTTATCACCATGATGAACGCGTTTTGACGCTAGAGAGAAAAAGTTTTGTTAACGGCTTAACGGAAAAAAGGCAATGCCGTTTGGAGCATCTCCTTTCATTGCACATTTTTTTAGATACTTCATCAATAGAAGTGTTTGTGAATGGGGGCGAAGAAGTATTTACCGCGCGTCTATTTCCGTATCCAAGCAATCATTCCATCGTCATTGCTGCTAACGGGAAATGTATTTTTGACATTACAAAATGGAACTTGTAACGCTGCACCTGTCATATGTGCGGCGTTTTTTTGATAAAATAAAGAAGAGCGAATGTAAAGTGGGTGATGTAGTATGAAGTGGCAAACGAGGCAGCAGTTGAAACAGTTACTTTGCCGTTTAGTGGAATATGCAAGCGTAAGCGGGTCGGAAGCAGAAGTTCGTTTGTCAGAGTACATAGCCGACCAGCTGCATACGCTTGATTATTTTCAAGCTAACCGTGAACTAGTTCAGCTACATCCGACGGGGGATGGGCGTTATTTCGTTACCGCACTTGTCAAAAAAGAGGAACAAGTGCGGGATACGATCGTTTTAGTCAGCCATTTTGACGTTGTCGATGTGCAAGATTATGGGGTATGGAAGGAGCTCGCTTTCTCGCCAGAAACATTAACGCAACGTTTTTATGAACAGAAAGAGCAGCTTCCAGCTGATGTGCAAGCCGATTTACAACACGATGAATGGCTGTTTGGCCGCGGCGTAATGGACATGAAATGCGGGCTTGCCCTCCATATGTCGCTCATTGAGCAAGCGTGCCACGGTCAGTTTAACGGAAATTTGCTGCTTTTGACGGTGCCGGATGAAGAAGTGAACTCGGTCGGGATGCGTGCGGCTGTTCCGACGTTAGTTGAAATGGCGAAAAAATATGATTTGGCATATCAGTTGGTGCTTAATTCGGAGCCGATGTTTACGCGCTATCCGGGAGATCAAACGAATTACATCTATACCGGCTCGATCGGCAAAGTGCTGCCGGGCTTTTATTGTTATGGAAAAGAAACGCACGTCGGCGAGCCGTTAGCGGGGTTGAATGCGAATTTGATGGTGTCGCAAATCATGAATGAACTTGAATTAAACACTGATTTTTGCGAAGTGTTTGGCGGCGAAGTAAGCCCGCCGCCGACGAACTTATTCCAGACGGATTTAAAAGAAGATTATTCTGTGCAAATTCCGCATCGGGCCGTGACGTTATTTAATTTATTTTTGCAAAAAAAATCGCTCGACAACGTAACAGAAGCGCTCGTTGGACTGGCGAAACGGGCGGCGGATCGCATTGAAAAACGGTATCACGAGCAGGCGGTCCGCTTTGCCCAACTAGAACAGTCAACGCCGAAGTCCATTTCGGTAAACGTCTGGACGTTTGCCGAACTACGGCAAAAATCGGTGGAAATTGCTGGTGAAGAAAAAGTCGCGCAGCTAGAGAAGCAAGTGTTTATAGCGGGAAGTAAAAAAGACGAGCGCGAGCGGACGATTGAGTTTGTTGACCAACTTGGCATTCTTTGTAAAGATTTTGCGCCGATGATTGTGCTATTTTATGCGCCGCCATATTATCCGGCTGTCAATTCAAGCGACGAACCGTTCATTCAGCGGCTTGTGTCGAGCTTGCAGCAATATGCGAAAGAAACATACGGTGTGACGCTCGTGCAGCAGCACTATTTCGGCGGCATTTCTGATTTAAGCTATGTCGGGCTGCAACAGCCGCTAGCATCTTTGCGCGTCTTAACAGCCAATATGCCGATGTGGAACCAAGGCTATACGTTGCCGATTGAAGCGCTAGCGGAATTTAACGTCCCGGTGTTAAATGTCGGCCCCGTCGGTCGTGACGCCCATCAATGGACAGAACGCCTAAACGTGCCGTTTGCCTTTGAAACCGTCAAAGACTGGCTTGTGTATACGTTGGAAGCAGTATTTTCAAAATAACAAAGGGGAGTTCCTCCTTTGTTTTTTTATTTGAAACGCTGTGATTATACCAATATAATGAGAACATGGAGTGACTTTACACTTGTCAAAAGAGGAGGCTTGTCATGAATCAACAAGCGATTTCGCGGCGGAAGTTGCTAGGCATTGCCGGGTTTGGCTGGATGTTTGATGCGATGGATGTCGGGATGCTGTCGTTTATTATCGCGGCGCTGCAAAAAGAATGGAATTTAACTGCGGAACAAATGGGTTGGATCGGCAGCGTCAACTCCATCGGAATGGCGGTCGGCGCGCTTTTGTTTGGGCTGTTAGCGGATCGGATTGGTCGAAAACATGTCTTTATTATAACGCTTTTATTATTTTCGCTTGGCAGCGGTCTTTCGGCGTTTACTGCGACATTAGCGGCATTTTTAGTGCTTCGCTTTTTTGTCGGCATGGGGCTTGGCGGCGAGCTTCCGGTCGCGTCCACATTAGTCGCAGAAAGCGTACCAGCAAGCGAACGCGGCAAAACGGTTGTTCTGCTAGAAAGCTTTTGGGCGTTTGGCTGGCTTTTAGCGGCAGTGATCTCGTATTTCGTCATTCCGGCGTACGGGTGGGAGCTGGCGCTAATTTTAGGCGCTGTTCCGGCGCTTTATGCCGTCTATTTGCGTTGGAATTTGCCGGACTCTCCGCGCTTTTCTGGGGCGAAAAAAAGCTCGGTTTGGGCAAACGTCGTAAACGTATGGTCTTCTGCATACCGGCGGGAAACGATTATGCTTTGGGTGCTTTGGTTTTGTGTCGTGTTTTCCTACTATGGCATGTTTTTATGGCTGCCGAGCGTCATGGTCATGAAAGGGTTCAGCTTAATTAAAAGTTTTCAATACGTGCTCATGATGACGTTAGCGCAGTTGCCAGGCTATTTTAGCGCCGCTTGGCTCATTGAACGTGCCGGTCGAAAATTTGTTTTGATTACTTACTTAATCGGTACAGCAGTGAGCGCCTACTTTTTCGGCAATGCCGAATCGCTTACGTGGCTAATGGTGTTTGGGATTTTGTTATCGTTCTTTAATCTCGGGGCGTGGGGAGCGCTTTATGCATATACGCCAGAGCAATACCCGACCTCCATTCGCTCTACAGGCGCAGGTATGGCAGCAGCGTTCGGACGAATTGGCGGGATTCTCGGACCGCTTTTCGTCGGTTATCTCGCCGCACAAAAAACAGAAGTCACAACGATTTTTGCGATTTTCTGCATGGCGATTTTCGTTGGAGTGTTAGCGGTTGGGCTGCTAGGAAAAGAAACGAAGCAACAAGAATTGGCGTAGCTTAAGCATAACCATTGACAAAAAAGGGAAGGAGCGATACGGTTATTATTATTGCTCTTTCCCTTTATTTTTTTGCAAAGAAGGTAGGTTCGATGAGTAAGGGATGGACGTATGTTTCGCTTGTCTTTGTAATGATCATTTGGGGCGGCAATGTCGTCGCCATTAAACTATTGGTCAATGCGTTTACGCCGATTACGATTACGGCGCTTCGGCTGTTTGGCGCGGCGCTGACGGTGTTTGTTGTGCTGGCTGTCATGCGGCAATCGTTTCGGCTGACCGCTCGGCAAATGGCGGCTGTCTTTCTCGTTGGGCTATGCAACGTCGTCGGCCACCATTATTTTTTAGCCAACGGGTTAACGAAGACGACCGCCTCCAATGCCGGCATTATTTTAGGCATGTCGCCGCTTGTGACCGCACTGTTTGCGTCGGTTTTATTGCGCGACCGGCTGCGGCTGTGGAAACTCATCGGCATTGCTTTAGGCTTTACAGGGGTTGTCTTTATCGTGACGCACAGCTCGGCGAAAATCGGCGCGGTTTCTATTGGCGATGTATATATTGTTGGCGCCGTGTTGACGCAGGCGATGAGCTTTATTTTCATTAAGAAACTTGCCCAAACCGTCGATGTCGTTGCTCTTACGGCATGGATGTTGCTGATGGGGTCAACCGTGTTGTTTGTGATTGGGGTGGCGACGGAACAGGGCGGTCTGTTGCAGCTTACGAAAGGCAGCGGGTCAATCTGGTTCGTCTTTTTCGCCTCGGCTGTTGTGGCGAGCGGGCTAGGGCAAATGATTTACAACCGTGCCATTCAACGTCTCGGTGCTTCGGAAGCGGCTGTTTTTATCAATTTATCGCCGTTTTTTTCACTCGTTGCGTCTGCATTATTTTTAGGAGAAACGATTCATTTGGTACAATGGTTCGGCTTTCTCTTCATCGTCATCGGCGTCTTGCTGGCGTCAGGGGCGCTCGAAGAACTCGTTCTTTCTTCGTCGCGCAAACAAATGACAGGGTAGGTGGGATACGTGCAGTTCGTTTCGATAGTCATCCCAACATTTAACCGACCGTATCCGTTGGCGGAGCTGTTGGAATCGTTAAGTAGACAAACGTATGCTAAGATGGACATCATCATCGTAAACGACGGCGGCGATCGGGTCGACGACATTGTCGCGCTCTATCCAGAACTAGACGTTCAGCTGATTCATTGTGCGGAAAATGTCGGGCACGTTGAGGCGCGCAACATTGGCGTTAAAGCGGCAAAAGGCGACGTCATTATGCTTTGTGACGATGATGACTTATTGCTTCCTTGCCATGTAGAGCGGATGGTGTTAGAGCTAGCCGATGCCGATTTCGTTTATTCTGATGTTGAAATTTTCCATTACCGCGTCGAGAACAATCAGCGCATCCCGACGAAGCGGTTTTTGTTCGCTTACGACGATGACCGAGAAGCGATGCGCCAATTTTCGACGTACGTCCCGTCTGGCAGCGTCTATCGCCGGGAAATTCATGAAAAAATCGGTTACTTTGACCCATACGTCAACAACTATTGGGACTGGGATTTTTTCTTGCGAGTGTCCGCGTCCTTCCGCGTCAAACGCGTCGCCGTCGCTAGCGTCTTATACGCCTTTTCGAACGAAGGAGACCATTTGTCGCGACAGATGAATGACAAGCGGAAAATGTATTTAGACCGACTCTCTGAAAAGCACGGTCTTGGTAATTTGCCAACGAAAAATTTTTGGCTACTTTTAGAAGATCCGGAGGTGGCGAAGCGAAAAGCGCCAAGCAAGGTCATTTGGGACGGAACACCAATTGTGTCGCGGTTGCACCGTCTGTAAAAAATTTCACGATGCCATTGACGAGCGTTTTTGGAGTTTGTTATGATAAATAGCAAAATATGATATTGCAACGATGACGGATGAATAGTAGTTGCCCCTCTCTTCGAAAGCGAGCCGGGGATGGTGGAAGCCTGGTGAAGACGGTCAATGAAACGGCGCTCCAGAGTTGCGCATGAAAAGTGGATGCATGTTGCATCAACTAGGGTGGAACCGCGGGAGTTACGCTCTCGTCCCTAGGCGAACGGCCTAAGGACGAGAGCGTTTTTGTTTGAAAAAAAGCTGAAGGAGGAAAAGAGATGTCAGTAACAATGGAACAAATTGTTGCCCACGCGAAACATCGCGGCTTTGTTTTTCCAGGTTCGGAAATTTACGGTGGATTAGCGAACACGTGGGATTACGGTCCGTTAGGGACAGAATTAAAAAACAATATTAAACGTGCATGGTGGAAAAAATTTGTGCAAGAATCGCCGTACAATGTCGGCTTAGATGCAGCGATTTTAATGAACCCGAAAACGTGGGAAGCGTCCGGTCATTTAGGCAACTTTAACGACCCGATGATCGACTGTAAACAATGTAAAGCGCGCCATCGCGCCGATAAGCTCATCGAGAACGCTTTAGAGGCGAAAGGAATCGAAATGGTCGTCGACGGACTGCCATTTTCGAAAATGGAAGAGCTGATTAAAGAGCATAACATCGCTTGTCCAGATTGCGGCAGCCAAGATTTCACGAACATCCGTCAGTTTAATTTAATGTTTAAAACGTTCCAAGGCGTCACCGAATCAAGCGCAAACGAAATTTATTTACGTCCAGAAACGGCGCAAGGCATTTTCGTCAACTTTAAAAACGTACAGCGGACGATGCGCAAAAAACTTCCGTTCGGAATTGCGCAAATCGGAAAAAGCTTCCGCAACGAAATTACGCCAGGCAACTTTACGTTCCGGACGCGCGAGTTTGAACAAATGGAACTCGAGTTTTTCTGCAAACCAGGCGAAGAATTGCAATGGTTTGACTATTGGAAACAGTTTTGTGAGCAATGGTTGTTATCGTTAGGAATGAAAAAAGATAGCATTCGTTTGCGCGACCATTCGCAAGAAGAATTGTCGCACTATAGCAACGCGACGACCGACATTGAATATAAGTTTCCATTCGGCTGGGGCGAACTATGGGGTATTGCGTCTCGCACCGACTATGACTTAAAACAGCATATGGAACATTCGGGCGAAGACTTCCACTATATCGACCAAGAAACGAACGAACGCTACATCCCGTATTGCATTGAACCGTCGCTTGGCGCAGATCGCGTCACGTTAGCGTTTATGATTGACGCGTATGAAGAAGAGGCGCTTGAAGACGGAACGACGCGCACCGTCATGCGCTTGCATCCAGCGCTTGCACCATACAAAGCGGCCGTATTCCCGCTCTCGAAAAAATTGTCGGAAGGAGCACGGCAAGTGTTTGCCGATTTGGCGAAACATTTCATGGTCGATTACGACGAGTCCGGCTCGATCGGCAAACGCTACCGCCGCCAAGACGAAATCGGCACACCGTTTTGCATTACGTATGACTTTGATTCCGAACAAGACGGGATGGTGACGGTGCGTGACCGCGACACAATGGAACAGACGCGCGTACCGATTGCCGAATTAAAAAGCTTTTTAGAAGAAAAAATTCAATTTTAAGAAAGAAAAGGCTATCCTATAAGCAGGGTAGCCTTTATGTTAGAAAGGAGTGGAAGCAATGAGCGTGCTAAAAAACGATTGGGCTCCTTTATTGCAAGAAGAATTCACCAAACCATACTACATAAAACTAAGGGAATTTTTAAAAGAAGAGTACCGGACGCGGACGATTTATCCGGATATGTACGATATTTTTAATGCGCTTCATTATACGTCATACGAACAAGTGAAAGTCGTCATTTTAGGACAAGACCCGTACCACGGCCCGAATCAAGCGCACGGATTAAGCTTTTCTGTAAAGCCAGGGGTGGCGTTGCCGCCTTCGCTGCTTAATATTTTTAAAGAGCTGCATGATGACCTCGGATGTTACATTCCGAACAACGGCTATTTAGTGAAATGGGCGCAACAAGGGGTACTTTTGTTAAACACCGTTTTAACGGTAAGGCGGGGGGAAGCAAACTCACATAAGGGAAAAGGATGGGAGTACTTTACCGACCGCGTGATTCAATTAGTAAACGAAAAGGAAGAACCGGTCGTCTTTCTTTTATGGGGACGGCATGCGCAAGCGAAAAAAGACCTCATTACGAATTCGCGCCATTATATTATTGAAGCGCCGCACCCAAGCCCGTTTTCCGCTGCCCGCGGCTTTTTCGGCAGCCGCCCGTTTTCGAAAACGAACGCCTTTTTAACACAAACAGGGAGGGAGCCGATTGACTGGCAAATCGAAAACGTGTGAACAGCGAGTAAACTGTTGCCGCTGTCAACATTTTTATATTACATGGGATCGGCAATTTCCGCGCGGCTGTCGTGCATATAACTTTAAAAGCGCAGCGTTGCCGTCTGTTGTCGTCAAACAATCTTCTGGCACCACGTGCTTAAAATTTGCAGCGAAGCAATCATAAGGAGATGGTTATGCGGTCATCCAAACCTGTTTTCTTATCTATTTTGGCGATGGGATTAGCGATTGGTGCAGGGACGATTGGCTTTATTCTTTCGGAACATCTTTCGTTTTTCGATGCACTATGGCTGACGGTCGTGACCATTTTGACGGTCGGGTACGGCGATACGGTGCCGCAAACGTTTTACGGAAAGCTGTTTGCTCTACTCATTATTCCGGTTGGCATTAGCATCGTCACATATGCGACAGGGGCAGTCGCCTCGATGATGATGGAAGGGGAATTTTCCAAAACGGTGCGGAGGAGAAAAATGCGGAAAAAAATTGATTCGTTGTCCAATCATATTATCGTATGTGGATTTGGTCGCGTTGGGGAACAAGTCGTGCGGGAATTGTTGAAAAATGGGACGCATGTCGTCGTCGTGGAGAAAAATGTAGGACGGCTAGAAGCAGACGACTCGCTCCTTTATATCGAAGGAGATGCGACCGAAGATGAGGTGTTGGTAGCAGCAGGAATTGAGCGTGCCGCAGGACTAGTCGCCGCATTGCCGGCAGATGCGGATAATGTGTTTATTTCGCTAACGGCGAAAGGATTAAACCGTAACATCCAAATTGTCGCGCGGGCGGAACGGCCGGAGACAGAAGAAAAGCTTCGGCGCGCCGGTGCGGATAAAGTGATTAATCCGTCTTTTTTAAGCGGTCGCCGCATGGCGATGACGATTTTAAAGCCTGTCAGCGTTGATTATGTCGACACGATTTTCCATGACCATGAAGAAGAATTTGCATTGGAAGAAATTCGTCTATCCCCACATTCTCCGCTAGCAAACCGATTGTTACGGGAAAGTGAAATTCGCCCTCGCTACGGCGTCACCGTTGTCGCCATTCAACGCGGCAATGCAATCATTAGCAACCCATCATCCGACGAAGTGTTGCAAGCGGGTGATTTAATCATTGTATTTGGAAAAAAAGAGCAGTTGGTTCGTTTTGAGGAAATAGCAAGTTCAGAAAAAGGTGCCCCATAACGGTCGGGACACCTTTTGGTTTAGATGAGTTGATAAATGCGCGCTTCGTGCGGCCGCATATGCAACATAGCGCCTGTTTCTTGACTATCCGCATAGTTGCCAAGCAAAAGTTCACGCGCATAGGCAGATAACGCCGACGGAAGTTCGTAGTCGTTCGGTTCGTCGCAATGATTCAGCACGATGAGCAGGCGGTTGTCATCTAGTTCGCGCGTATACGCGTAAATATACGGTTCTGTTGCTGTAAAGTCATGGAACGTACCGTATACCATTGCAGGATGTGTTTTGCGCAATTGAATGAGCTTTCGGTAATAATGGTAAACGGAATTCGGATCTTCTAACGCTTGTTTCACATTAATTTCTTTATAGTTCGGATTCACCTTTATCCACGGCGTTCCGGTCGTAAAGCCCGCATTTTCGCTGTCATCCCATTGCATCGGTGTGCGTGAATTGTCGCGGCTTAACGGCTGAAGGCTTTGAAGCACTTCTTCTGGGTCGCGCCCTTTCGCGACTTCTTCCGCATATTTGTTTTTCATCGCAATGTCGTTATAGTCATCGATCGAAGGGAAGCGAACGCCGGTCATGCCGATTTCTTCGCCTTGGTAAATGTACGGCGTGCCAGGGAGCGTATGCACCATCGTCCCGAGCAGTTTCGCCGATTCAACGCGGTACTGTTTGTCGTTTCCATAGCGCGTCACTTGGCGCGTATGGTCGTGGTTGTTTAAAAATTGCGAGTTCCAGCCTTTTCCCCATAGCGCATCATACCAACGCTGTTGAATTTGCTTAAACCGAAGCGGATCCCAACTCGGCATTTCATCACACACTTCAAAATGAAACAGCGTATGCAATTCATGGCGATCTTCTGCGACATATTTCAGCCCTTCTTCTGGCGACACGAACGCGACTTCGCCGACGGTAAAAATATCATAATGCTTGAATACTTGTTCATTCATTTCTCGCAAATAGTCGTGCAGCCCTGGATTGTTTGTTAAATAGCGAATGTCGTATGGATTAGCTGCGTCAGGAAACCCGTCTGGTTTGGCGAGAAGGGCAATTGCGTCCAATCGGAATCCGTCAATGCCTTTATCGAGCCAAAAGCGCATCATTTGATAAATTTCTTCGCGCACTTCACGGTTTTTCCAGTTTAAATCTGGTTGTTCCACCGCGAACGAATGAAAGTAATATTGACCGGTCGCTTCGTCATATTCCCATGCGGACGGAGTGAAGTACGAACGCCAGTTATTCGGCTTGTCGCGCCAAATATACCAGTCGCGCTTCGGATTATCTTTCGATGACCGCGACTCGATAAACCACGGATGTTTGTCGGACGTATGGTTGACGACAAGGTCCATGATGAGTTTCATGTCGCGCTTATGCACTTCGTCAAGCAACGTTTCCCACGTTTTCATCGTTCCGGCTTTCTCCATGATGCGATAGTAGTCGGCAATGTCGTAGCCGTTGTCTTTGTCCGGCGACTCATAGCACGGATTAAGCCAAATGACATTGACGCCAAGGTGCTTTATATAATCTAACTTTTCAATGACCCCTTGCAAGTCGCCGTACCCGTCTCCGTTAGAGTCGTAAAAACTGCGCCAATATACTTGATATACTACTGCTTCTTTCCACCATGCTCGCTTCATCGTTTTTTCCCTCCGTCGAAAGCGCGTCCAGCTTGAAATGTTCCCATATATAGAATACCATTGAATCAGCGTGAAAAGAAAGATGGGAGTGAAAACGTTTTGGACGTATCGGTAACGGTGATTTTAGCGAAAATGGCGGCGCTCGTGGAGCAGGCGCAACAAAGCGACGTACGGCAAATGCGAGAACATGTCGCTGCTGTTCGTGTGCTTTGCGACCTTATTTTAGAAGAAAAAATGGCGACAACCGTAGTGCAGGAAACCGCATTACCGAAGAAGCTAGACATCGGCGACGATGCCAATGGCACGTCGTTGTTAGATTTTTAACAAGGGAGAGATGAAGAGTGAAAGTATTCGTTTTGCTTGGGGCAATCGCTTCTTTTTTAGCAGTGGCGCTTGGCGCGTTCGGCGCACATGGATTGGAAGGGAAAATTCCCGACCGCTATTTAGACATTTGGAAAACAGCGGTACATTATCAAATGTTTCATGCGGTTGGGTTGTTTGTGATTGCGCTTTTATTAGCAAAATGGCCGAACGCTAGCACACTTGTTACGGCCGGATGGATGATGGTGGCAGGGATTATCTTGTTTTCAGGAAGTTTATATGTGTTAAGCGTCACGCAAATTAAACCGCTCGGGGCAATTACGCCGTTCGGTGGGGTGGCGTTTTTAATCGCGTGGGCGCTCGTTGCGTACGTGGCGTTCAAACAATAAAGAGGGCAGGATGCCCTCTTTGTCTTAGCGCGGTGCGTACGAACTCATTCCAGGTGCGCCGCCAGCATATGGATACTCATAAGCAATTTCTTCGTCAAACGTCACGTAGTTGAGGTAAATCATTGGCAGTAAGTATCGCTTTCCTGTTTGCGGGTCGCTTAAAATTAAATGGTCGCGTCCAGCAGCTTCAATCGCTCCCCGAAAGATTTTCGCATTCCACTCGCGGTTATTTTCAAACGTCATATATACTGTCGCGATTTTTCCTTTGTTTAGGCGTAAAATGTTTTCGATGTACGATTGTTCAAGCGGTAACATCCCTGCGCTTGGTGGACTAGTTGTTGGCGGTTGTGTTGCTATAGGTTGCATGCTAAAACCAGGTGTAGTCGTTGGTTGATACGGGGTCATTTGTTGAGAATAAGGATAAGCGGTTGGGTAGTATGGCGGGTAATATCCATAAGAATATTGTGGGCGTTCTTCTTCATACGTCATATGAGAACCTCCTCCTCTTAATATACTCTTGGGCAATTGTCCGGCGACGGCGCGTAAAAGCAATGCGACTTAAATCGTCCGACATTCCATTGATTAAACCATTGCGGTGGGCATTCGCCTTCCGGTTTAAAAAACCAAAGCGCATTCGTCGCCGGATGGTAACGCCAACCACGAATAACTTGGCGGGCTAACTGAATATCAAGGTCTCTTGCGGCCTGATAAAAATAGCCTTTTTGCGTCGCTTCAAAACCACCAGGGCTTTGAAATACCATTTGCCGAATCGAACGAAGTCCACGAAAATCCAAGCAGTTGGCGATGACGCGATTGACGCCGACATTGCCGACCATCAACATCCCTAACCGCCCTTCGCCTTCCGCTTCTGCACGCATTAACCTCGCTAGCAGTTTTACTTCTTCATCGTTGCAAGCGACAACAGCCATTCCGTCACCTCTTCCCGTCTTTTTTCTCGACAATAATAGGCTATTGAAAAAACGGAAATTGGTGACAAGAAAAAGCGATTTTATTTTATACATATGGGGAAAAGGAACGGTCTATGACAAAAAAATTAGGACGTCCTTTCGACGCCCTAAACGTTATACGTGAAGAAATGAACCTATTTTTTCTTTTGGCAACCGGTTTCCAACGAAGAACGAACCGAATTCCCCATAGCGTGCACTCACTTCGTCAAACCGCATTTCGTAGACGAGCTTTTTAAATTGCAGTACATCGTCGGAGAAAAGTGTCACGCCCCATTCGTAATCGTCAAACCCGACGGAGCCAGTAATGATTTGCACGACTTTGCCAGCGTATTTTCGTCCGGTCATTCCGTGGGCGCGCATTAAGTTGCGGCGCTCTTCCATCGGAAGCATATACCAGTTGTCATTTCCTTGCCGGCGCTTATCCATTGGATAGAAGCAAATATGTTTCGTTTTTGGCAAAATCGGGAACAGGCGGCGGCGAACTTCTGGATTTTCGTACGGATCGCCTCCGTCCGACGGTAAATAATTGCTTAGCTCAACGACCGATACGTACGAATACGCCGGCACTAAATACTCTGCCAATTTTGTTTTATTGAACGCTGTTTCGATTTCGTTCAACTCTTCCATCGTCGGCCGCAAAATCATGAGCATGATGTCTGCTTTTTGGCCAACGACGGTATAAATCGCGTGGCTTCCTTCGTTGCCCGCTTCGGTTGTTTCCCATGTTTCTACTAGTGCTAAAAATTCATCAATAGCTGCTTGTCGCTCGTCGTTTGTGAGCGTTTTCCAAGCCGCCCAATCGACCGAACGGAAATCGTGCAGGCAATACCAGCCTTCAAGGGTCAATGCTGCTTCACTCATCGTTTTCACTCCTTATGTATTGTTTATTTCTACTATACCATAGTTTGCCGAAAAAGCATCGGAAAAGCAAACGGGGGATAATAATAACTGAATTATTTTAATAGAAAGACTATTGTTTGTAAGGGGTTACTTTTGTTGCTTTTCCAAATGATAAGAGTATGCTAGTAAGTAGGATGATTTTTTGAAGGAGGAAAACAGGTGAGCGATTTATTTTCCATTTTAAAACAAAAAGTAGCAGGGAAAAAGGTGACGCTCGTTTTTCCGGAAGGATTGGACGAACGGATTTTGACAGCGGTCAGCCGTTTGGCGAGTGAGCAAGTGCTGATCCCAATTGTGATTGGCAATGAAGAGGCAGTGAAGCAAAAAGCAGCAGAGCTCGGCGTAGCGCTTCCGAACGTTGAAATTATTGACCCAAAACAATACGAAGCAATGGACGAGCTTGTCGCTGCGTTTGTCGAGCGCCGAAAAGGAAAAGTATCGAACGAAGAAGCGCGCAACATTTTATTAGATGAAAATTATTTTGGAACAATGCTCGTCTATATGAATAAAGCACACGGCTTAGTGAGCGGTGCGGCTCATTCGACGGCAGATACGGTGCGCCCGGCGTTGCAAATTATTAAAACGAAGCCGGGCATTCGCAAAACGTCAGGCGTCTTTATTATGGTGCGCGGCGACGAAAAGTATGTGTTTGCCGATTGTGCGATTAATATTGCGCCAGACAGCCAAGATTTAGCGGAAATTGCCGTAGAAAGCGCCAATACCGCAAAAATGTTTGATATCGAACCGCGCGTGGCGATGTTAAGCTTTTCGACAAAAGGTTCGGCAAAATCGCAAGAGACAGAAAAAGTGATCGAGGCGGTGCGCCTTGCGAAAGAAATGGCGCCAGATTTAGTCATCGACGGGGAATTTCAGTTCGATGCAGCGTTTGTGCCGTCGGTAGCGAAAAAGAAAGCACCGGATTCTGTCATTCAAGGCGATGCGAACGTCTTCATCTTCCCAAGCTTAGAGGCAGGAAACATCGGTTACAAAATCGCGCAGCGTCTTGGCAACTTTGAAGCGGTTGGTCCAATTTTGCAAGGATTGAATAAGCCGGTCAATGACTTATCACGCGGCTGCAACGCCGAAGATGTGTACAAACTCGCGCTTATTACGGCCGCGCAAGCGTTGTAAATAAAGAAAAGCGGAGGCGACTGTTCAAGGAAAGCTATAAAAATGATTTGAGGTTGTCCGAGAAAGTTTTTTCTTTCGGGGCAACCTCTTATTTTATGTGAAACATTAGGTGATATACCAAAATTTTTATTGACAGAATTGATATTTTTTTTTTATTATTCAATCATCATCCGATGATGTGGGAAAGGGGTCGTATTTTTCATTGATTATGGCTTAGCAACGAACGTTATTTAAACAAAAGGACAGAGTCAAAGGAGCGGGGGAGATGTCTTTTTGGGGTTCATTAAGCAAATTAGGACATATGGTCGAGAAAAAGGTAGAGCAGACGGTAAAGCATGTCGCAAATGACGTCAAAAAAGTAGAGAAGACCATTCAAAAAGCCGTTCAGCAAGTAGAAAAGAAAGTCGAGCCAGTGGTTAAACAGGTTGTGAAGGATACGGTGCACATTAGCCAAAAGGCAAAGGAAGCTTTTTATCAAGCGGAAAAGAAAGCGGAACAAATGGGAAAGCACGTTGCCCACGAGGTGAAACAAGCGGAGAAAGCGGTTCAAAAGATCGAAAAGAAAGTGGAACGTGCCGCGAAACAAGCAGTGAAAGATACGGTACATATTAGCGAGAAGGCACAAAAAGCGTTCCACGAGGCGGAAAAGAAGACGGAGCAAGCTGTAAAGCACGTCGTTCACGATGTGAAAAAGGCTGTGTCCGAAGCGGTTCATCCGATCGGACATAAGATAAGGCAAGAGATCAAAGATACGGAGAAAACGATCGAACGCGGTGCGCATCAACTAGAAAAGAAAGCAGAACATGCCGCTAAGCAGGATGTTCATGGTATAATGAATGCAGGACAAAACGCTGAGCGAACGGTTCGGCAAGTAGGAAAAAACATCGAAAAATCCATTCATGGGTTTTCAAAACACCCGATCGAAAGCGCTGTGGAATTTGCTAGAGGCGCAGGCGATGCGGCGTTGGCGGATGTAACGTTGAATGCTGTACAACAACGATTTTACAATAGTAAACATCCTGTTGCATATGAAGCAGGTCAGATGGTAGGACATGCGGTATCGACGCTTGCGGGAATGGTAGAAACAACGGGGTTCGTTGCTGTTGGAACAGGTGGCACGGTGCTTAATGCCACAGGAGTAGGAGCCGTTGTCGGAGTGCCTGCTACTGCCATCGCTGCTGTGGGAGCAACTCATGGAGCCACTTTGACGGCAACGGGAGGTTCCAACTTTGTCCAAAGTGCTAAGGGACTGTACCAGCGAATGAGTCGGGGTGAAGGTGTTTCGACAGGGAGGGCTAAGGAACCAGCAAAAGAAACAGGCGAAGTTGTAATTTCAAGAAGTAAGTACCCCGAAGCGGCACAACATATAGAAGAAGCTATAAAAAATGGGCATCCAGATACATTAACTATTAGTCGTAAGAATGCGAAAACCAATCGAAAAGAAGCCTTAAAAGGACATCAAAAAGTCAAAGATAAAGACCTTGATGAATATCCACCAGCTATGTTTAAAGAAGGGGGGAAAGATGCTAGCGTTAAATCTATATCTCCATCAGATAATAGGGGGGCAGGTTCATATATGGGACATCAACTCAAAAAATATCCAGACGGTACCAAAGTAAAAATACGAATAGATGACTAAACGGAAAGTAGGTAAAATCTATGAAATCATTGAATGAACTTTTTGATAAAACTGAATCAACTTGGAAAATACTGAATGAATGGGTTGAAAATGCAAAAAACCATGTTGAACTACTCCCTGTAAATAGTAAAGAAAATCAAAAAATTTTGCTTGAATTGCAGATTACAACGAAATCATTGCTAGGAACAGTCGTTTACTATACAGGAGGAATTTTAGTGAATGACGGCTGGCTCAGAATTCTAGGTTCTGGAGACTCTCGCTTGCCAAGAAACTTAGCTACTTGGAATCAGATCGAAAATGGTCAAAGTATGAGATTACCGGGTTCGCTATTGGTGGCGGATGACGTAGTAGGAGGTTTTTTTGCAATAAACGGCGGCGCATTTGAAGGGAATATTGGTGATGTATTCTATCTTGCACCAGATACACTTGAATGGGAAAACCTTGATATGTCTTATTCTGATTTTGTGAATTGGGCATTAACAGGGGATGTAAGTAGATTTTACGAAACCTTCCAATGGGAGAACTGGTCTGATATGGTGAGAAAAGCAACAGGAGATAAAGGAATACTTATTTATCCGTATTTGTGGGCAGAAGGAGAGGAAATTGAGTTGCGTTCAAAATCTATTGTTCCGGTTAACGAATTGTGGGAGCTGAATTTAGACAATAGAAAAAAATTAGGACTCGAATAACTGATGTGCCAGTACCATGTCTCAATGATTGCCGAAGACAGAGAGTCAATGTCTCTCTGTTTTTTTATGCTACAATAGAAATAATGATAGCAACAAGGAGATTGACTTATGGTACATGAACTGTTGCGGCAGCGGAAATGGCGTATTATGGACCAGTCGCACGTTGGGCCAATGTTTGATGCTCGTCAATCGTTTGCGATCGACGATACGCTCTGTACGTCCGTCGGACAAGGAGGCTCGGATGCGGTCGTTCGTACATGGGTGCATCACGATACGATCGTGTTAGGGATTCAAGATACGAAGCTTCCGTATTTGCAGGAGGGGGTTTCGTTTTTAGAGGCGCAAGGCTATCGCGTCATCGTTCGCAATTCCGGCGGGCTTGCGGTTGTTTTAGATGAAGGGGTGCTCAACGTCTCACTCATTTTGCCCGAAAGCAAGAAAGCGATTGACATTAACCAAGGCTATGAAGCGATGTGGGAGCTCATGAAACAGATGCTCTCCTCTTATCCTGTCACGGTGGAAGCGAAAGAAATTGTCGGCTCGTACTGTCCGGGAAGCTATGATTTAAGCATAGCGGGAAAAAAGTTTGCGGGGATTTCGCAGCGCCGCGTCCGCGGGGGAGTGGCCGTGCAAATTTATATATGCGTCAACGGCAGCGGATCGGCGCGCGCGGAAATCATTCGCCAATTTTATGAGCGCGGCTTACAAGGGGCGGAAACGAAATTTGTGTATCCGCGCATCGTTCCAGCCACGATGGCGTCGTTATCTGAGCTATTGCAAGAGCCGCTGACGATTTCGGATATGATGCTCCGTTTATTGCAAACGCTTCGCTCGTTTGGCTCCGAGCTTTATTCATCCTCTCTCACCGAACGGGAATGGCCGCTGTATGAACAATATTGGCAGCGAATGGTCGAGCGGAATGAAAAAGCAAGCCTGCCCCTTTCATAAGGGGGCAGGCCGCTATTATTCCGCAATTTTCTCCAAATTACCATTTTTGTCCATTTTAAACTTTAACGTTTGCCGTTCTTCTTCCTCTTGCAACGTCATTTTCCGCGCGCGGTTCATAATGCGCAGCATCATTTCGTATTCTTCCGTCATCGCGGACGACTCTTCTTCTAGTTTAGCAATTTTCTTTTCTAGTTCCTCGTTTTTCGCCGTTAATTCGTCCAATTCTTTTTTCAGCCGTTCGTTTTCTGTTTTCAGTGCCTCGACTTGGACGTTATCGGATTTAAATGATTGCAAAAAGGCAATGACATGATCAAGCGTAAGCGCTGTTGGTTCTGTCGCTGGAAATTGCACAAGTTCCCCTAATTCTTTAAGAGAAGGGGTAGGCGGAGTATAGAGCAATTTTTTTCGAGCGGACTGGTTTTTCCCGAGCAATCGCTGGCGTTCCTTCCGCTGTTTTTTCGCTAGCTGCAACGCCGTTTCATAGCGGCTGCGCACAACGGCGTTCCAGCGAAATCCGCACGCAGCCGACGTCCGGTTTAATTTATCTCCTACTTCTTCAAAAGCGTTTAGCTGCGTGCTCCCTTCCCGCACATGCCTTAGCACCGTTTCCGCCAATAGCAAATCATCTTCTTCTGTCCATGCATCTTGTCGTTGTTTCATAGCTTGCACACCCTTTCGTATAACGGAATCGCTTTTCAACGATGAATTAGTAGTAGCATGGACAAAAATAAAACAATCTATACGATTTTTTAGTTTTTGTGAATGAAAAATTGCAAGTTTTCTCCGCTTGCATTGTCGAAAGAGAAGCGGTAGAATACACGTTAGCGTAAAGATTCGGAAAGGATGAAGCAAGATGGCTAACGAATTTCGCGTCTGCGATGATTGCCAAGCGACGAACTTAAAAACGCTATTGCCTCGGCTGCAAAAACTAGATCCAAACGCCACGATCCAAATCGGCTGCCAATCGTATTGCGGGCCGGGCCGGAAAAAATCGTTCGCGTTTGTCAATAATCGCCCGATTTCGGCCGCTAACGAAGATGAGTTGATCGAAAAAATCACGCAAAAATTGAAAAAGAGTTGAAAAATCGCCTTCCTCGTGATGAAAGGTGATTTTTTTCTATATTTTAGGAAAATTCAACTGTTTTTTTGTCTAACAAAACGGCTTATAATAGATATATGTTCACAATGGAAGAGGGGATAAAATGGCGTATCCCGGAGGGCAATTAAGTGAAGAGAAAGTATTTAAAGATCCTGTTCACCGATACATACACGTTCGTGACAAGTTGATTTGGGATTTAATCGGAACGAAAGAATTCCAACGCTTGCGCCGCATTAAGCAGCTTGGCACAACGTATTTAACGTTTCACGGCGCGGAGCATAGCCGCTTTAACCACTCGCTCGGCGTGTATGAAATTATTCGCCGCATTATCGACGATGTGTTTGTCGGGAGAGAGCATTGGGATCATAACGAGCGGTTGTTATGTTTATGCGCGGCATTGCTTCATGATTTAGGGCACGGACCGTTTTCCCATTCGTTTGAAAAAGTGTTCCGTCTCGATCACGAAGATTTTACCCAAGCGATTATTTTAGGCGCTACGGAAGTGAATGCGGTGCTTCGGCAAATAGGGGATGACTTCCCGAAAAAAGTGGCGGAAGTGATTGCGAAAACGTACCCGAATAAGCTTGTGGTCAGCCTTATTTCGAGCCAAATTGATGCCGATCGAATGGATTATTTATTGCGCGATGCGTATTACACGGGCGTCAGCTACGGGAATTTTGATATGGAGCGCATTTTGCGCGTCATGCGCCCGCGTGAAGACCAAGTCGTTATTAAGCGAAGCGGCATGCATGCGGTCGAAGATTATATTATGAGCCGCTATCAAATGTATTGGCAAGTGTATTTCCACCCGGTAACGCGCAGCGCGGAAGTGATTTTAACGAAAATTTTACATCGGGCGAAAAAATTGTACGAAAGCGGCTACATGTTTCAAACCGAGCCGATTCACTTTTATTCTCTCTTTGCAGGCAATGTTACTTTGCCTGACTACTTAAAACTAGATGAAGCAGTCATCCTCTATTATTTCCAGCAATGGCAAGAAGAAAAAGATGAGATTTTGCGCGATTTATGCAGCCGTTTTGTTCACCGCCGATTATTTAAGTATGTGGAATTTAGCCCGACGAACGAGCAAATGGAAAAGCTGATGGAACTGCGCCTTCTATTTAAAAAAGCTGGGATCGATCCGGAATATTATTTAGTCGTTGACTCTTCTTCTGATTTGCCGTATGACTTTTACCGGCCGGGGGAGGAAGGCGAGCGGCTGCCGATTTATTTATTAATGCCAAATGGGGAACTGCGCGAACTTTCACGAGAGTCCGTGCTTGTGGACGCGATTTCTGGAAAGCGGAGAACGGACCATAAACTGTATTTTCCAGGCGATTTTCTGTCTGATGTATCGACAAAGCGTGCGACAAAGAAAAAGATTATGGAAATATTAGAGGGTTAGGAGATGAACGACGGTGTTAACAGAACACGCAAAAGTGATGAAGGTGTTGGCAGCGGCAGGGGAAATCGTCGGGCGAAAAAAGCTGCAAAAAATGATTTATATTGCGAAAAAGTTGCAATTTCCGTTTTACGAGAAGTTTGATTTCCATTTTTACGGCCCGTATTCCGAAGAATTGACGTGGCGCATTGAAGAGCTTTGCAATTTAGGCTTTTTACATGAAGCGAAAGAGAAAAAGGGCGGCTATGTCCAATATCGTTATACGTTGACGGAAGCAGGGGAACAATTTTTACGCCATTACGATCTAGAAATGCCGCATTTACAAGATTGTTTGCAAGATATGAACAATCAACATTCGCGGTTTTTAGAGCTCGTATCGACGGTGCTTTACTTTGAACATTTGCCGAAAGAGGAAGTAGTAGAAAAAATAGTTTTGTTAAAAAGCAAGCAGCGCTATACGGAAGAAGAAATTGAAGCGGCGTATGCGTATATCAAGAAATTGCGCGGCTATGTGTACAGCCGGGCTTAAATGGTCGAGAGTGTCCGAAAAAGGACACTCTCGATCACTAAACACGTGGAGAGGAGGAACGTTTAGCTTCGAGAGCTAGACAGTCGCCTCCGCTTTTCGTGTCTAGCTGCGGCTTCTAGCCCCTCGGGACGTTTCGATCCTGCTGCGGCGGCGACAGCCTCCTCGCAGGCCCTCCAACGCCTTTCGGGGCTGAACAGTCGCCTCCGCTTTTCGTGTCTAGCTGCGAACTAACATCCTCCTCCGCGGCCCGCTTTCTCCGTCGACGTGCAACGCACGTCTCGTCGAAAGCTTGCGCTTCCGTCGGATGTTTCCTTGGCTACGCCAAGGACCGTTCTCCGCTTTTCTTATTTTATTCGTCGCTTAGCCGTTTTCCGCCGACGGCATAATGGTTTTTCGACATTTCTTCAATAAACACGACAATTTTTTCTTTCGGCGCGCCGGTTGTTTCTGCCACTGCTTCTGTCACTTTTTCGACGAGCGCTTTTTTCTGTTCCTCTGTCCGTCCTTCGAGCATCTTGACCGTTACGTAAGGCATGTCCATTCCTCCTTGTTTGACGTTTCACTGTTATTGTACCACGAAACGAATAGGAGAGTTCTACTTTTTCAGGCGAATCGTGGTATACTGAGTAATAAAGATGAAAAAAAGGGGTTTGTAGCGTGGATCAATTGTTACCGTATTCACTGAGTGAAATTCCATATGTGTTTATGGCGCTGGCGATTGCTTTTTCTGTCCATGAATTTGCCCATGCGTATGTCGCCTATAAGTTCGGTGACCCGACGGCGAAAAATCAAGGGCGTTTGACATTATCGCCGTTTGCTCATTTAGACGTGTTAGGAACGTTACTTATTTTTTTGGCTGGCTTTGGTTGGGCAAAACCGGTGCCTGTCAATCCGTATCATTTCAAAAATCCGCGTTTAGCGGGGATTCTTGTATCAGCGGCTGGGCCGCTCAGCAATCTTCTCTTGACTGCCATCGGCTTTCTCGCTTGGTACAGCATGGTTCGCTTTGGCGTCATGGACATCATTCCGGACTGGTTCGCGGCGGGGTTTGATTTGTTCTTTCAAATTTTTATTGGATTAAATGCGCTATTGTTTGTGTTTAACTTGTTGCCGTTTCCGCCGCTCGATGGCTATCGAATTATCGAAGATTTGGCGCCGCGTCATTTGCGGGCGAAAATGACGCAGTGGGAAAATTACGGTGCGCTTATTTTTCTCATTCTCGTATTGACGCCGCTTGATCGGTATACGATTCATCCGATTTTTAACGTGGCGGTGCCGTTTGTGCTTGACCGGATGCAATCGTTCTTTTCAACAATCTTTTTTTAGAGGGGTGGTTCGATGGAGCAAAAAAAGAAACCGATTGGGTTTAATATTATTAAAAGCGATCCGACGGCTGGACACGGTGGATTCGGCACCGGCGTTCTTAGCTTAGACAACGTATCACCAGTCATTATCGATGTGGATGCCGGCGAAGCGTTCGTTGATGTTGGCGCAATGCATGCGCGGAGCGCCGTTGAAAAAGGCATTAAATTTACGCCAAACCGCGACGAAGTACCAAATGGGAAACCATATTGGCTCGTCTGGGTGACGATCGACCGCAACGAAGAAGGACCTTATTATGCCGGCGTGACGGCGTGCGAAATGACGGTCGACCGCGAAGCGCGCCGCGGATATAAATTACTCCCAGATCATGTAAACAAACTCGATAAATCGTTGAAACGGCGCATTATCGTCGATCATATGGACGAAAAATCGAAACGGGTGTTGGCGTCGTTTTTACAGAAACATGATATCGGGATGTGGAACCGCTCGAGCGCAGAACTAAAGGCAGGTTTGGGAGAATAGGGATATTTATCCATAAGTGTGACGGTTTTGTGAACGTATACGAGTGGGGACTTGAGCTTTTTTTGGAAACGGAGTAAACTAAACCTACATGCATAACACAATAAAACTAGGACGGGAAAACCCTCAAGCGTTCATCGCTTGAGGGTTTTCCTTATTCCCATATTCAAAACCATTCAAAAAGTTTTTCGAACCAGTTGTTCGGCTTGTCTTTAGGCGGTTTCTTTTTCTTCTTTTTCTGTATGTGATCGGTGCAATATTCGGTCGGTTCGGTGCCAGCGATGTAGTAAGTGAACCGTTTGACGGGACATGCTTCAGTGGCAAGTTTTCCGTTGTCGGGATTAATGTACACGCCGACGACGCCTTTTGTTGGTTTAAACATTTTTACCGGTTCGTTTTGCAAGCTTTTCTCCATGAACTGCACCCAAATTTTTTTCGCATATTGTTTTTCCGCCATTTTCGTGATTTTTTCGCCGCGATCGTAACCAGTCCAGACGCCGGCAACAAGCTGTGGAGCATAGCCGATCATCCAACTATCCGTTTCTGTCGTTCCTGATTTGCCGGCATAAGGGCGAGTGATGTCATTTGCGATCGTTTGCCCAGTGACGGTTGTGTAGTCGTTCAGTTTCGGGTCGAACATGCCTGTCATCAACTCGGTTGTCACAAAAGCAGCGTCTGGATCGAGCACTTGCTCCTCGCTTTGTTTCGCTTCATAAATCGTTTCGCCGCGATAGTTGACAATTTTTTTAATAAAGACGGGTTCGACTTTTTTGCCGCCGTTGGCGAGAATGCTGTAGGCGTTGACCATTTCGATCACTTTGACAGGCGACGTTCCGAGCGCGAGCGACGGTACTTTTTTTAGCTTGCTTGTAATTCCGAGTTTTTTTGCCGTTTGTACAAGCTGCTCTTCACCGATAAATAAATGCGTTTTGACGGCAAACACGTTGTCGGATAAAGCGATCGCTTGCGCCAACGTAATTGTATCATTGGCGTAGTAGTTGTTATAGTTACGCGGTGTATAGGTCGAGCCGTCATCAAGCGTAAACGTCGTCAGTTCGCTGCGCATTTCGGTTGACGGTGTAAACCCTTGTTTAATTGCTGCATAATAAAGAAACGGCTTGAACGTTGACCCTGGCTGCCGCTCGGCTTGCACGGCTCGGTTATATTGACTTTTGTGATAGTCTCGTCCACCGACGAGCGCCTTTACTTCTCCTGTACGCGGATTCATCGCAACTAACGCCGCTTGAATCGCCGATGATGGGTCAATGATTTGCTGGATTTGTTGCTCAGCGATCGTTTGCATCTTCGGGTCTAGTGATGTATAGACGCGCAATCCGCCCATTTCAATCGTTCGTTCATCCAGCCCGACTTTTGTCCGCAATACGTATTTCACGGCCTCTTGAAAATAAGGAGCGATTGGTTTTTGAACGATTTCGTGATGGCGCGAGTACACAAGCGGTGTTTGGTATGCCCTTTCCGCTTCTTTTTGGCTAATATAGCCGCTTTCGACCATCGCTTGTAACACCATTTTTTGTCGCTGTTTCGCTCGCGTTTCATTGACGAATGGCGAGTAATACGAGGGACCTTTCGGAATGCCAGCTAACATGCTCGCTTCGCTTAACGTCAGCTGTTTCGCTGGTTTTCCAAAATAATAACGGGCAGCGGCTTCCACTCCATATGCTCCGTGACCGTAATAAATGGTATTTAAATAGCCTTCTAAAATGTCTTGCTTGCTGTAGTTCACTTCGAGGCGGATCGTATATAATGCTTCTTGTAGCTTCCTTAGCCACGTTTTATCTAACGTTAAAAAGAGATTGCGCGCATATTGTTGGGTGATCGTGCTCGCCCCTTGCACTTTTCGCATCGCTTTGACATCGGCAATGATCGCTGCGACGATACGTTTCATATCAAAGCCGTGATGCGAAAAAAACTTTCGATCTTCTACTGCGACCGTCGCGTCGATGACGACAGGGGACATGTCGTGTAGGCTCACCCAATAGCGCGTTTGTCCGTTATCGCTTTCGCCGATTTTCGTGCCGTCATCGGCATAAAACACGGTTGTTTGCGGCACTGCTAATGGCGGCGCGCCTTCCCATTTTGCTAGCGCGATGATGGCGGTAATACAGACGGCAAATAAAACGGCGAGGATGAGGCTAATAAAAATGAACGCCCGAATATATTTGACTGTTCCGCGAAACCGGCTACCTGGAATGAGCTCCAACGTCCTCACCTCATCAATCGTTGTTTATATTAGTATGAAAAGATTTTTCCCATTTTAAACATTTTTCTAGCAACTTTTACTTGAAATTTTGCTAGATTGCTCTATACTTTTTCATGTTTAGTTTTTCTTTGTAAGGCTAAAATAAAGGCATGTGAATGAATAAAAGAAAGGGTGTTCGAACGATGGAATTATGGTTTACCGAGAAGCAAACAGAACATTTTGGAATTACAGCACGAATTAAACGCACTTTACATACAGAACAGACAGAATTCCAAAAACTTGACATGGTGGAAACAGAAGAATTTGGAAATATGCTTATTTTAGATGGCATGGTCATGACGACGCAAAAAGACGAGTTCGTCTATCACGAAATGGTTGCCCATGTGCCGCTCTTTACACATCCGAATCCGGAAAACGTGCTTGTCGTTGGCGGCGGGGACGGCGGCGTGATTCGCGAAGTGTTGAAACATCCGAGTGTAAAAAAAGCGACGCTAGTCGAAATTGACGGAAAAGTGATCGAGTATTCGAAAAAATACCTTCCAGAAATCGCTGGGAAGCTAGACGACCCGCGCGTCGAAGTAAAAGTCGATGACGGATTTATGCACATTGCCCAAAGCGAAAACGAATACGATGTCATCATGGTCGATTCGACAGAGCCAGTCGGCCCAGCTGTGAATTTGTTTACGAAAGGCTTTTATGCGGGCATTGCGAAAGCGCTAAAAGGGGACGGCATTTTCGTGGCACAAACAGACAACCCTTGGTTTAAAGCGGATTTAATTCGTAAGGTGCAGCGCGATGTACGTGAAATTTTCCCGATTACGCGCCTTTATATCGCGAACATCCCGACATACCCGAGCGGCATGTGGACGTTTACGATGGGGTCGAAAAAATACGATCCGCTTGCGGTAAGCGATGAGCGCTTCCATGATATCGACACGAAATATTACACGAAAGAGCTGCATAAAGCGTGCTTTGTGTTGCCGAAATTTGTCGCTGATTTAGTGAAATAAGGGGGATTTTGCATGCGATTCGATGAAGCGTATTCTGGCAACGTCTTTATTAAAAGCCATCCAAACTTTGAAGAAAGCGAAGCGGTCATTTACGGCATGCCGATGGATTGGACGGTGAGCTATCGCCCAGGTTCTCGCTTCGGTCCGGCGCGCATTCGCGAAGTATCGATCGGTCTCGAAGAGTACAGCCCGTATTTAGACCGCGAACTTGAGGAAGTGAAATATTTTGATGCCGGCGATATCCCGCTTCCGTTCGGCAACGCGCAACGCAGTTTAGACATGATTGAGGAGTTCGTGGACCGCATTTTAGCGGCAGGTAAATTTCCGCTTGGTCTTGGCGGCGAGCATTTAGTGTCGTGGCCGGTGATGAAGGCGGTATATAAAAAATATCCGGATTTAGCGATCATTCATATGGATGCGCACACCGATTTGCGCGAGCATTACGAAGGCGAGCCGTTGTCGCACTCGACGCCGATTCGGAAAATTGCCGAGTTGATCGGGCCGCAAAACGTATACTCGTTTGGCATTCGTTCCGGTATGAAAGAAGAGTTTCAGTGGGCGAAAGAAAACGGCATGTATATTGCAAAATTTGAAGTATTAGAACCGTTAAAAGAAGTGTTGCCGACGTTAGCCGGCCGTCCGGTCTACGTCACGATTGATATTGACGTGTTAGATCCAGCGCATGCGCCGGGAACTGGGACGGTAGACGCTGGCGGCATTACGTCAAAAGAATTGCTCGCAGCAATTCACGAAATCGCCCGCTCAGGGGTCCACGTCGTCGGCGCGGACTTAGTCGAAGTCGCTCCGGTATACGACCATTCTGAGCAAACGGCGAACACCGCAAGCAAACTCGTTCGTGAAATGATTCTCGGTTGGGTACAAAAACGGAAATAACCGCGATCCCCGTCTTATAGGCGGGGATATTTCTTTGACATAGGACAAGGAACGTGCTCAAAAACTTAAAAGCATAAGTAAATAGGCGGTCTCTTTCTAGAGGCCGCCTATTGCATGTGTTGCAGGCTTTTCTTATACTTAATGAGAGTTCATATAGCAAGGTGTGAAACGATGGAGAGAACGAACGGAACGCCGATTTTGCTGAAGCAAGTGACGGAAATTCGCGACGGTTTGCGAAAAGAAACTGTTGTCATTGAAACAAATGGTTTATACTACATAAAAGGGGATACGGTCTATTTAACATTTGACGAGCAATATGAAGGTCGAACGGTAAAAAATGTGCTAAAAATCCACGAAGACGAAGTCGTTGTCCTTCGTTCTGGCGCGGTGCAAATGCGCCATACGTTCCGAAAGCATAAAGAAACAGTCGGGACGTATGAAAACGACATGGCGCGGTGGTCGTTGAAAACAAAAACAGATGAAGTGCGGTACGAATACAATGAAAAAGCGAAAAAAGGCCAACTATTTTTTTCTTACATATTGCAGCTAGCAGAACGCGATGCTGGCCGGTATAAAGTAACGATTTTATTTAGGGAGGAACGAAAAAGATGAATATTGTCGAACAAATGAAAGAAAAGATGAAGGAAGAAATTAAGCAAGCCGTCATCAAAGCAGGACTTGCGGCAGAAGCAGACATACCGAACGTCATTTTAGAAGTGCCGCGCGAAAAAGCGCACGGTGACTATTCGACGAATATGGCGATGCAATTGGCGCGGGTGGCGAAAAAAGCGCCGCGCATGATCGCGGAAGAAATCGTCCGCCATTTCAACCGCGAAGCTGTTTCGGTGGAAAAAATCGACATTGCCGGACCGGGCTTTATTAATTTTTACATGGACAATCGCTATTTAACGAACCTCATTCCGACGATTTTGCAGGCAGGGGCGTCATACGGCGAAACGAACGTCGGCAACGGACAAAAAGTGCAAGTTGAGTTCGTGTCCGCCAATCCAACGGGGAGCTTGCATTTAGGCCATGCTCGCGGCGCAGCGGTCGGTGACTCGTTGTGCAATATTCTAGAAAAAGCCGGATTTGACGTGACGCGCGAATATTATATTAACGATGCCGGCAACCAAATTGCCAACTTGGCGAAGTCGGTTGAAGCTCGCTATTTCCAAGCGCTCGGTATCGAGAAAGAGATGCCGGAAGACGGCTATTACGGCGAAGATATTATCGAGTTAGGGAAAAAGCTAGCGGCAGAACATGGCGATAAGTTCGTTGGAATGGAGGAAACGGAGCGGTTGCAGCAGTTCCGTGAATACGGACTCGCCTATGAAATGGAAAAAATTAAAAAAGATTTAGCCGATTTCCGCGTAAACTTTGACGTATGGTATTCCGAAACGTCGCTGTACCATAACGGAAAAATCGAAAAAGCGTTACAAGCATTGCGCGAAAAAGGACACATTTACGAACAAGACGGGGCGACATGGTTCCGCTCGACGACGTTTGGCGACGATAAAGATCGCGTATTGATTAAACAAGACGGCACGTATACGTATTTATTGCCGGATATTGCGTACCATCAAGACAAGCTGGAGCGCGGATTTACAAAGCTGATTAACATTTGGGGTGCGGACCATCACGGCTACATTCCGCGCATGAAAGCAGCGATTGCCGCGCTTGGCTATGACCCAGATATCTTAGAAGTAGAAATTATTCAGCTCGTTAGCTTGTATCAAAACGGCGAAAAAGTGAAAATGAGCAAACGGACCGGCAAAGCCGTGACGATGCGCGATTTGATGGAGGAAGTCGGATTAGACGCCACTCGCTATTTCTTTGCGATGCGTTCAAGCGATACGCATTTAGATTTTGATATGGATTTAGCGGTTTCGCAATCGAACGAAAACCCAGTGTATTATGCGCAATATGCACATGCGCGCGTGTGCAGCATTCTTCGCCAAGGAGAGGAGCAAAATCTATCTTATGAAGGCGAATTGCAGCTAGAGTATATCCAGTCGGAAAAAGAAATCGAGCTGTTGAAAAAACTTGGCGAATTTCCAGCAGCGGTAGCGGAAGCTGCGCTTAAGCGCACCCCTCATCGCGTGACAAACTATATTTTTGAGCTGGCGTCGGCGTTGCATAGCTTCTACAATGCGGAGAAAGTCATCGACCAAGAAAACGTGGCAAAAAGCCAAGCACGCCTAGCGTTAGTGAAAGCGGTGCAAATCACGCTGCAAAACGCCCTTGCATTAATCGGTGTTTCTGCACCGGAAAAAATGTAGGCACACAGTTATTTTTAAGATATAATAATAAACAGGGGAAGTGGGTATATTTGTTTTAGGCAAATATATCCACTTTTTTTGCCTCCCCATTTGAAAAAGAGTATGATAAGATGGGTAATGGCTGTCGATAGGAGTAGATATTTGTCGAAAAAGTGTGACAGCGGAAAAAATGGAGGAGATGCTTTCACATGAAAGAAATTATTTTATCATTATTGACCGGTATGGTCGTTGGCTTTTTGTTTACTTTATTCCGCTTGCCGATTCCGGCGCCGCCAGCGCTTGCAGGCATTTCCGGCATCGTCGGCGTCTATTTAGGAATGAAAGCGTTTGAATGGATTAGCACGTTATGGAAGTAAAATGTTGGGGAGAGTCCCCAACATTTTTCTATAGCCATTGCGAAAGAAGACTAGAGAGCGATTGTTTTCCCCGCTCCCATATGGACCGCTTTTTCCACCAGTCGAGCGTCAATGGCTCGGAGCGCGATAATTCATGGCGAATGACATGTTTCATTTGTTGGGTAAATGCACGATCGTAAATGAAACAGTTCATTTCCCCGTTAAGAAAAAAACTCCGTTTGTCAAAATTCGCCGTGCCGATATCGCATACATCGTTGTCAATAATAATCGTTTTGGCATGATAAAATCCTTGGTAAAACCGATAAATGCGCGCGCCATGTTTCAACAATCGATAGAAGTACGGAAACGCCGCTTCTTTTACAAACGGATGGTCCGCTTTTAACGGAACGAGAATCGTCACTGTTACTTGGCGTTTCAGTGCATCTAGCAGCGCATCCATCACGTTTTTCCCGGGAATAAAATAAGGAGAGCCGATCATAATTTCTCGCTGCGCTTGGCGAATGAGGCGAGAAAAATCTTCCTCCAGTCCATCGCCGTTTGTTGCGATGAACCGATGAGCGATCGCGCCGTTTGGCAATGGCGGAAAATATCGTTCCTCATTTTGCACAGTTTCTCTTGTTGTGGCTTTCCAATCCTCCAAAAATTGCGCCTGCAAATCCGCCACTCCTTCCCCGCTTACTTTTAAATGGTAATCGCGCCAATCGCCAAAATCGGTATCTTGCCCAATATATTCTTTCCCAATATTAAATCCGCCGATATAGCCAACTTTGCCGTCAATGACCGTAATTTTTCGGTGATTTCTACGATTGAGTTGATAAAAAAAATACGGGAATGACGGTTTTTGACTGAACGCAAACCGCACGCCGCTTTTCTTTAATGAGCGAATCGTTTTCCGCGGCAGCCCGAAACTGCCGATCCAATCGACAAGAAGCCGCACCTCCACTCCTTCTTTTGCCTTTTGCTGTAAAATCGACAAAAACTGTTGACTAATGTCATCCGTTTTGACAATATAGAACAAAACGTGAATATGGTGCGTTGCCTGCTTCATCGCTTGGAAATAATCGGCGAATAAATGCCTGCCGTTTGTAAACAACGTCATGTCGCTTTGCCGCATCGGATATTCCTTTTTTGGATCAGGCCGCTTTCGTTTGCGACCAAGCCGCTCATCGAGAACGATAAGCAACAACAAAATGGCAACCACCCCTATCACCATACGTCCCTCCTGCATCGTAAGTCATTATGTAGTTAATGTACCCGTTATGAAAAAAATTAACATGCTCTCCAGCAAAAACGTTGTTGACTGAATGCTCATTCATACTTAAAATAAAAACAAGGGGTATAATTCTGAAAATTTATTTTGTTATTAATATTTTTTCTTTATCGTCATAAAGGGGGAAAGGGGAGTTAGATGGTGAATTCGTTACTCGTTCTTAATTTTCTTGCATTTTTGTTTGTAACCGCTTACGCAGTTCATTTGTTTGTGTATTTGGTGAAAACGCGCATCGCCTATATTAAGCTAGGCAAAAAAGTCGAGTTTGACCAAAAAGTAAAAGAGCGCCTCGAAAAAATTTGGGTGAATGTATTTGGCCAGAAGAAACTGTTGAAAGACAAAAAAAGCGGCTTGATTCACGTCATCTTTTTTTACGGGTTTATTCTCGTTCAGTTCGGCGCGATTGATTTTATTATTAAAGGACTCGTTCCGGGCGGCCATCTTCCACTAGGATCGCTTTATCCGGGCTTTACGTTTTTTCAAGAAATTGTGACATTACTTATTTTGATCGCTGTCTTTTGGGCGTTTTACCGCCGCTACATCGAAAAGCTCGTCCGCTTAAAACGCGATTTTAAAGCAGGGCTTGTGTTAATTTTTATCGGCGGATTGATGCTTTCCGTGTTATTCGGAAACGGCATGAGCATGATTTGGCATGGCGAAGACGCGACATGGAGCGAGCCAGTTGCTTCCCTTGTTGCCGGGGCATTTTCATGGGTCGGAAAAACAGGAGCGGCTGTTCTCTTTTACGTCGCTTGGTGGGTACACTTATTAATTTTGCTTACTTTCTTAGTGTACGTTCCACAATCGAAGCACGCACATTTAATTGCTGGTCCGGTGAACGTCTTCTTCAGCCGTTTGTCGCGACCAAAGCTTGAAAAAATCAATTTTGAAGATGAAACGCAAGAGTCGTTTGGTGTGGGTAGAATTGAAGACTTTAAACAAACGCAGCTCATTGATTTATATGCCTGTGTCGAGTGCGGTCGCTGTACAAGCATGTGTCCGGCGACGGGAACAGGAAAAATGTTATCGCCAATGGACTTAATTTTAAAAATGCGTGACCACTTAACAGAAAAAGGGGCAGCGGTCACGTCAAAAGCGCCTTGGGTACCAGTATTTGCGTTTAAACATACAAAAGGCAACCAGCTTGCCTTTGCGGGATATGGAGAGCAAGCAGCTACGGTGGAAATGCCAAGCTTAATTGGCGATGTCATCACAGAAGAAGAAATTTGGGCCTGTACGACATGCCGCAACTGCGAAGACCAATGTCCGGTCATGAATGAACATGTCGATAAAATTATCGACCTTCGCCGCTACCTCGTGTTAACGGAAGGAAAAATGAACCCAGATGCGCAACGGGCGATGACCAATATCGAACGCCAAGGCAACCCATGGGGACTCAACCGAAAAGAAAAAGAAAATTGGCGTGAATTGCGCGAAGACGTGCATATTCCAACGGTAAAAGAAATGCAAAAGGCTGGCGAAGAATTCGAATACTTATTCTGGGTTGGCTCGATGGGGTCGTTTGATAACCGCAGCCAAAAAATTGCCTTAGCTTTTGCCCGTTTGTTAAACGAAGCAGGCGTCAAATTTGCGATTTTAGGCAATAAAGAGAAAAACTCTGGCGATACGCCGCGCCGTTTAGGGAACGAATTTTTATTCCAAGAATTAGTGACGAATAACATCGCCGAATTCGAAAAAGCCGGCGTGAAAAAAATCGTCACGATCGACCCGCATGCATACAACACGTTTAAAAACGAATATCCGGATTTCGGATTTGAAGCAGAAGTGTACCATCATACCGAATTGTTAGCAAAGCTTGTCGAAGAAGGACGGTTAGTGCCGAAATACGAAGTAAACGAAACGATTACTTTCCACGATTCTTGTTATCTTGGCCGCTACAACGAAGTGTACGAGCAGCCGCGCAACATTTTGCGAGCGATTCCTGGAGTGAAACTTGTGGAGATGGAACGCAACCGCGAAAAAGGAATGTGCTGCGGTGCGGGTGGTGGCTTAATGTGGATGGAAGAAACGACAGGTACGCGCATTAACGTCGCACGCACGGAGCAGGCGTTAGCGGTCAACCCAACCGTCATCAGTTCCGGCTGTCCGTACTGCTTAACGATGTTAAGCGATGGAACGAAAGCGAAAGAAGTCGAGGACAAAGTCGCGACGTATGACATTGCGGAACTGCTTGAAAAAGCCGTGTTTGGGGACAAAAAAGAAGTTGCTTCATAAAAAAATTGCATAAATAATTCGTATTTTTTAAAATAGTTGGTATAATAGAAAGGAAGGTGTGCAAAACACCTTCCTCCTAAACGACATACACTGAGCGAACGTTCAGTCGGTGATTTGTAATCGCTTTCTTTCGCTCACGCCGTTGCCGTTTTGGTAGCGCTTGGGCATCTATATATTTTTTAAGGGGGAGAGGACGATGGGGAAAACGGTCATTTTAAGCGGAGTACGCACACCATTTGGGAAATTTGGTGGAGGTTTAAGCACGTTTACTGCTGCTCAGTTAGGAGGAATCGCAGTAAAAGAAGCGTTAGCGCGCGCAAATGTAAGCGCTGAACAAGTAGACGAAGTCATTTTAGGCACGGTGTTACAAGGAGGGCAAGGGCAGCTTCCTTCGCGGCAAGCGGCTCGTTATGCAGGGATTCCGTGGGAAGTGCGCACCGAAACGATTAACAAAGTATGCGCTTCTGGCATGCGCAGTGTCACCTTAGCAGATCAAATTATTCGTGCAGGCGACGGCGAAGTAATCGTCGCTGGTGGGATGGAGTCGATGAGCAACGCACCGTATGTGTTACCGAAAGCGCGTTGGGGATTGCGCATGGGTGATTCGACGGTGAAAGATTTAATGATATATGACGGATTAACGTGCAGCTTTACTGGGGTGCATATGGGCATATACGGCGGAGAAACAGCAAAAGAACTAGAAATTTCTCGTGAAGCGCAAGATGCGTGGGCATATCGGAGCCACCAACGGGCTATCGCGGCAATGGAGGCAGGCGTATTTGCCGAAGAAATCGTCCCAGTCGAAATTCCGCAACGAAAAGGCGAATCGCTCGTTGTCGCAGACGATGAATCGCCGCGCAAAGACACATCGCTTGAAAAATTAGCGAAGCTCTCTCCAGTATTCGACCCGACAGGAACAATTACTGCCGGAAACGCCCCAGGCGTCAACGACGGAGCTGCTGCGCTTGTGTTAATGAGCGAAGAACGGGCGCTGCGTGAAGGGAGAACGCCGCTAGCAACGATTGTCGCCCATGCATCGATCGCTGTCGAAGCGAAAGATTTCCCGAAAACGCCAGGGCTTGTCATTAACGAGCTATTACGAAAAACAGGCAAAACAGCGGCAGAGATTGACTTATTTGAAATTAATGAAGCGTTCGCCGCAGTCGCATTAGCGAGCATCCAAATCGCTGGGCTCGACCCAGAGAAAGTGAACGTCAACGGCGGAGCCGTTGCGCTAGGACACCCAATCGGCGCAAGCGGTGCACGCATCATTATCACGCTCATTCACGAATTAAAACGCCGCGGCGGCGGTCTTGGCATTGCAGCAATTTGTAGCGGTGGCGGCCAAGGCGATGCCGTCATGGTTCAAGTCGATTAACGAATACAACAGGAGATGGGGGATTTGCGGATGGACGTTCAAAAAGTAATGGTAGTCGGTGCCGGTCAAATGGGATCCGGCATTGCCCAAGTATGTGCGATGGCAGGGTATGATGTGTTTCTACACGATTTACAAGAAACATATGTCGAGCGTGGACTGTCGACGATTACGAAAAACTTAACACGCCAAGTCGAAAAAGGAAAAATGACAGAGGAAGAAAAAGCAACCGTTTTACAACGTATTACGCCATCGGTCGATTTACACAATGCACGCGCCGTCGATTTAGTCATTGAAGCGGTTGTCGAAAACATGGAAGTAAAAACATCGTTGTTTGCGCAACTCGATGAAATCACACCGCCGCATGCGATTTTAGCGACAAACACGTCATCGCTGCCGATTACAGAAATTGCCGCTGCGACGAAGCGGCCGGAAAAAGTCATCGGCATGCACTTTATGAACCCGGTTCCAGTGATGAAGCTTGTCGAAATTATTCGCGGGCTTGCGACAGCGCCGGAAGTGTATGAAACAATCGAAGCGATGACGCGCAAGTTAAATAAAGTGCCAGTCGAAGTGAACGATTTTCCAGGCTTTATTTCGAACCGCATTTTAATGCCGATGATTAACGAAGCCATTTACGCGTTATACGAAGGAGTAGCGACGAAAGAAGCGATTGACGAAGTGATGAAGCTCGGCATGAATCATCCGATGGGGCCGCTGACGCTTGCGGATTTTATCGGGCTTGATACGTGTTTATATATTATGGAAACGCTTCATGAAGGATTTGGCGACGACAAATATCGCCCGTGCCCATTGTTGCGTAAATACGTGAAAGCCGGCTGGCTAGGCAGAAAAACAGGCAAAGGATTTTATACGTACGAATAAACGGACAGCAAAGAAGGTGACATAGATGAACTTACGTTTCACAGAAGAGCAAGAAATGATGCGCAACATGGTGCGTGAGTTTGCGGCGAGCGAAATCGCCCCGTTTGTCGAGCGGATGGAAAAGGGAGAGTTTCCGCGGCCAGTTTTAAAAAAAATGGCGGAACTCGGGTTAATGGGAATTACGATTCCAGAAGAATACGGCGGCGCCGGCATGGACTTTACGTCATACATTATTGCCATTCATGAAATTTCCAAAGTCAGTGCAACCGTCGGCGTCATTTTATCGGTGCATACGTCCGTTGGTACAAACCCAATCCTCTATTTCGGAACAGAAGAGCAAAAACGGAAATACGTGCCGAAGCTTGCGAGCGGAGAATATCTTGGCGCCTTTTGCCTCACCGAGCCAAGTGCTGGATCGGATGCGAAAAGTTTGAAAACGAAAGCTGTTCGCCAAGGCGACTATTACATTTTAAACGGCTCGAAAGTGTTTATTACAAACGGCGGAGAAGCGGATACGTACATCGTATTTGCCCGCACGAATCCAGACGAAACAGGAAGCCGCGGCATTTCTGCCTTTATCGTCGAAAAAGATACGCCAGGATTTATTATCGGCAAAGACGAAAAGAAAATGGGCTTGCACGGTTCACGAACAGTACAAATTTCGTTTGAAGATGCAAAAGTGCCAGCAGAAAATTTATTAGGCGAAGAAGGGCAAGGATTTAAAATTGCGATGGCAAACCTTGACGTCGGCCGCATCGGCATCGCTGCCCAGTCGCTTGGCATTGCCGAAGCCGCATTGGAATACGCGACCGCCTATGCGAAAGAGCGGATTCAGTTTGGCAAACCAATCGCCGAGCAGCAAGGAATTGCATTTAAACTAGCCGATATGGCGACAGCGGTTGAAGCTGCGAAACTATTAGTGTATCGCGCTGCCTTTTTGCGAACGAAAGGACTTTCCTGCAGCAAAGAAGCATCGATGGCGAAATTGTTCGCATCAAGAGCAGCGATGGAAAATGCGATTGAAGCGGTGCAAATTTTCGGTGGCAACGGCTACACCGAAGACTATCCGGTGGAGCGCTTATTCCGCGATGCGAAAATTTGTGAAATTTACGAAGGAACGAGCGAAATCCAGCGCTTAGTCATTAGCAAGCAACTATAAAAGAAACGGGGGAGAGGACGATGAATTTTCAATTAACCGAAGAGCATGAAATGATACGAAAAATGGTGCGCGAATTTGCGAAAAACGAAGTAGCACCGACAGCGGCAGAGCGTGACGAAGAAGAGCGGTTTGACCGCGAAATTTTCGATAAAATGGCGGAACTCGGGCTAACCGGTATTCCATGGCCGGAAGAATATGGCGGCATCGGTAGCGATTATTTAGCGTATGTCATCGCTGTAGAAGAACTATCGAAAGTATGCGCATCGACAGGGGTAACGTTATCGGCGCACATTTCCCTTGCGAGCTGGCCGATTTATAAGTTTGGCACAGAGGAACAAAAACAAACGTATTTACGGGCGCTAGCGACAGGAGAAAAGCTTGGTGCATACGGTCTTTCGGAACCGGGCGCAGGGTCAGACGTTTCCTCGATGAAAACAAGAGCGGTATTAGACGGCGATCATTACGTCATTAACGGCTCGAAAGTATGGATTACAAACGGTGGCGAAGCGGACATTTACGTTGTCTTTGCTGTGACAGACCCGGAAAAAAAACATAGAGGCATTAGCGCCTTCATTATTGAAAAAGGCACACCAGGCTTTTCGATCGGCAAAAAAGAGAAAAAACTAGGCATTCGTTCGTCACCGACAACGGAGCTCATTTTCGAAGATTGCCGTGTTCCGAAAGAAAACTTGCTTGGGCAAGAAGGGGAAGGATTTAAAATTGCGATGATGACATTAGACGGCGGCCGCAACGGCATCGCGGCGCAAGCGGTCGGCATCGCTCAAGGGGCGCTCGATGCAGCCGTCGAATACGCGAAAGGGCGCGTGCAATTTGGCAAACCGATCGCGGAACAACAAGGGGTAGGATTTAAATTAGCGGACATGGCAACGGCAGTCGAAGCGGCGCGGCTATTGACATACCAAGCAGCATGGCTCGAATCGAACAACCTTCCATACGGAAAAGCGTCGGCGATGGCGAAGTTGTTTGCAGGAGATACGGCAATGAAAGTCACGGTCGATGCGGTACAAATTTTTGGCGGATATGGCTATACGAAAGATTATCCAGTAGAGCGGTTTATGCGCGACGCGAAAATTACGCAAATTTATGAAGGAACGCAAGAAATTCAGCGGCTTGTCATTTCACGGATGTTAACGAAAGAGTAATGGAGCGGTTGACGATGAATATGAAAAAGCGGGAAGTGCCGGCTTCGGTCAAAGACGAACGGCTCGTCAAAAAGCGACGCAACGAAATGATTAAAGGCGCGATCGCTCTGTTTAAACAAAAAGGGTTTCATCGGACGACAACGCGGGAAATTGCCAAAGCATCAGGGTTTAGCATCGGCACGCTGTATGAATATATCCGCCAAAAAGAAGATGTACTTTACTTAGTGTGCGACCGCATTTACGATGAAGTATACGAACGGCTCGAAAAAGATATCGGTACGCACCATGGCACGATTGAAAGCTTAAAGCTTGCCATCGCTCGCTACTTCAAAGTCATTGACGATTTGCAAGACGAAGTGCTCGTCATGTACCAAGAAGTAAAGTCATTAACGAAAGATTCGCTGCCGTACGTCTTGAACAAAGAGTTACAAATGGTGAAGATTTTTGAAAACATTTTGCGAGAATGTGTCGAAAACGGAGCGTTCTGCCTAACCGAGCGGGAAATTCAGCTGTTTGCTCACGATATTTTCGTACTCGGACAAATGTGGGCGTTCCGCCGCTGGGCGCTTCATAAAATGTATACGTTAGAGGAATACATCGAACTGCAAACGCAATTGTTGTTAAGGGGTATTTTGGAGAAACGGTCATAACGACAAAGGGGGAGAGAGAGGATGGCACACATTTATCGGCCGAAACATCATGTTCGTTTTGTGACAGCCTCCAGCTTATTCGATGGCCACGATGCCTCGATCAATATTATGCGCCGCATTTTGCAAGCAAGCGGCGCAGAAGTTATTCATTTAGGACATAACCGTTCGGCAGAGGAGATTGTCAATGCCGCCATCCAAGAGGATGTGCAAGGCATTGCCGTCTCTTCTTACCAAGGCGGCCATATGGAATTTTTTAAATATATGTACGACTTATTAAAAGAACGCGGCGCCTCCCATATCCGCATTTACGGCGGCGGGGGCGGCGTCATCATTCCAAAAGAGATCAAAGAATTGCACGACTACGGCATCGCCCGCATTTTTTCACCGGAAGACGGGCGCGTGCTCGGGTTGCAAGGCATGATTAACGTCATGTTAGAAGAGTGTGATTTCCCGACGGTAAAGCAGTTGACGGACGAACTCGACCGCCTGCCGAACGGCGATGTGCAAGCGGTCGCTCGGCTTATTACCGTTTGTGAAAACTTGCTAGATGCAGACGATGAAGCAGCCGCAACTATTGAACGCGTCCTTGGGAAAGTAAAAGAAATGGCAAAACACGTGCCAGTCGTCGGCATTACCGGAACGGGCGGCGCAGGAAAAAGCTCGTTAACCGATGAACTCGTCCGCCGCTTTTTAAACGAAATTCCGGAGAAAAAAGTGGCAATTTTATCGGTTGACCCGACAAAGCAAAAAACAGGTGGTGCGCTACTTGGCGACCGCATTCGCATGAACTCCATCAACTCGCCGCGCGTCTACATGCGCAGCTTAGCGACGCGCCATTCGCGCTCGGAGTTGTCGCTCGCGATTAAAGAAGCGATTCAAGTCGTGAAAGCGGGTGGATTTGACTTAATCATCGTGGAAACAAGCGGCATCGGTCAAGGCGATGCGGCGATTACCGAAGTGAGCGACATTTCTATGTATGTCATGACGAGCGAGTTCGGGGCGCCGACACAGCTAGAGAAAATCGACATGATTGACTATGCCGACCTTATCGTCATTAATAAATTTGAACGAAAAGGCTCAGAAGATGCCAAACGGCAAGTACAAAAACAATATCAACGCAGCCACCAACTATTTGATAAAGAGTTATCAGAAATGCCGGTGTACGGAACGATTGCAAGCCAATTTAACGACCCGGGCACGAATACGCTTTTTGTCGCTTTGATTGATTTAATTAATAAAAAAGCAGGTACGAACTGGACGACGACGCTCGAAACCGTCGCAGACGTGCAAAAACAAAATGTCATTATTCCGAACGAACGCCGCCATTATTTGCGCGAAATTGCCGATACGGTGCGCAATTACCATAAATATGTGGAAAAACAAAGCGAACTTGCTCGCCGTTTGTTCCAAATCGAAGGGGCGATTGCGGCAGCGAAAGAGCGCGGGCAAGAAGAAGTGATTGCGTCGCTAGAGACGTTAAAACAGCATTACGAAAACGAGTTAACTGCGGAATCGAAGCGAATTCTCGGGTCGTGGGAAGACGTGAAAGCGAAATATCGCGCGAAACAATTTGTTACAAAAATTCGCGACAAAGAAATCGTCACCGAATTGACGACGAAAAGCCTTGCGGGGCTAGACATTCCGAAAGTCGCGCTGCCGAAATTTAAAGACTACGGGGAAATTTTGCGCTGGGTGTATAAAGAAAACGTTCCTGGCTTTTTCCCATACACCGCCGGCGTCTTCCCATTTAAGCGGCAAGGGGAAGATCCGAAACGGCAATTCGCTGGGGAAGGAACGCCAGAGCGAACGAACCGCCGCTTCCACTATTTATGTAAAGACGATCCGGCGAAGCGTTTAAGTACAGCGTTTGACTCGGTAACGTTATACGGCGAAGACCCACAATACCGTCCAGACATTTTCGGAAAAGTCGGCGAAAGCGGCGTCAGCGTCTGTACGCTCGACGATATGAAACGATTGTATAAAGGCTTTGACTTATGTCATCCATCGACGTCTGTGTCGATGACGATTAACGGACCAGCGCCGATTATTTTAGCGATGTTTATGAATACCGCCATCGAGCAACAAGTCGAAAAACGCGAACAAGAGCTTGGCCGCCCGCTGACGAAAGAAGAATATGAAGAAGTGAAAGCATGGACGCTACAAACGGTGCGCGGCACGGTGCAAGCCGATATTTTAAAAGAAGACCAGGGACAAAATACGTGCATTTTCTCAACGGAATTTGCGCTGAAAATGATGGGGGACATTCAAGAGTACTTTATTCAACATAAAGTACGCAACTATTACTCTGTCTCGATTTCCGGCTACCATATTGCCGAAGCGGGGGCAAACCCGATTACGCAGCTAGCGTTTACATTAGCGAACGGCTTTACGTATGTCGAATATTATTTAAGCCGGGGCATGCATATTGATGATTTTGCGCCAAACTTATCGTTTTTCTTTAGCAACGGCTTAGACCCAGAGTACTCGGTCATCGGCCGCGTCGCTCGCCGCATTTGGGCGGTTGTCATGCGCGAAAAATACGGGGCAAATGAGCGGAGCCAAAAATTAAAATATCACGTGCAAACGTCCGGCCGCTCGCTCCATGCGCAAGAAATTGACTTTAACGACATCCGGACGACGCTACAAGCGTTAATGGCGTTGCATGATAACTGTAACTCGCTGCATACAAACGCCTACGACGAAGCGATTACGACACCAACCGAAGAGTCGGTCCGTCGGGCGATGGCGATTCAGCTGATCATTACAAAAGAGCACGGGTTAACGAAAAACGAAAATCCGCTGCAAGGCTCGTTTATTATTGAAGAGTTGACGGACTTAGTCGAAGAAGCGGTATTGCAAGAATTTGAGCGGCTCAACGACCGCGGCGGCGTATTAGGCGCGATGGAAATGCAATATCAGCGCGGCAAAATTCAAGACGAATCGATGTATTATGAAATGAAAAAGCATAGCGGTGAACTGCCGATCATCGGCGTCAATACGTATTTAAACCCAAATCCGCCGTCGGAAGAAGAGTTAAACAACATTCAATTAGCGCGCGCTTCTTACGAAGAAAAAGAATTGCAAATTACGAATTTACGAGCGTTCCAAGAGCGAAACAAGGACAAAGCCGACGAAGCATTGAAGCGATTGAAACATGTCGCGGTGAGCGGCGGCAACATTTTCGCAGAATTGATGGAAACGGTTAAAGTAGCGAGCCTCGGGCAAATTACAAAAGCGTTATACGAAGTCGGCGGGCAATACCGCCGCAATATGTAAGGCTGGTCGATTATCGATCAGCCCCTTTTTCACGAAAAAGCAACAATTTTTTATGAAACGCTCGTCGAAGACCTAGCATAAACAAAGGGAAATTGTTTATAATGAATGGTATGTATTTCATGCATTCATTTATTTATTCGGAATATTACATAGAAAGGGAGTGCCGGATGTGAGTTTGCAGCAATACTCTCCAGAAGAATTGCAAGAAATGTCGCTTGTGGAACTCGCTTATTTAGTCATGAGCGATAAAAAAGAAGCGATGCCTTTTCCACAGCTCGTCCAAGAAATTGCTGCTTTGGCGAATTTGACGGAGGACCAAGTGCAAGCGCGCCTTGCGCAATTTTATACAGATTTAAATATTGATGGCCGTTTTATTTGTGTGAGCGAGGATCGTTGGGGGTTACGTTCGTGGTATCCGTACGACCAAACAGAAGATGAAAACGTCACAACGTTCAAGCCGAAGAAGAAGAAAAAGTTGGATGATGAGTATGAAGATTACGATGAAATTATCGATGAAGAAGAGTTGGATTACGACGTTCTTGACGACTATGACGATGTCGAAGATGTTTTAGATGATGAATTGCTCGATGAAGAGGAATTTGATCTCGATGATGCCGATGAGCTTGAGGACGAACTGCTTGATGAAGAATTTGATCTAGGGGAAGAAGAATTAGAAGAAGAGCTAGACGACGAGCTAATCGACGATTTTGAAGAAACAGAGGAAGAAGAATAACAATCCCCTTGACTTTGTCAGTTTAGCTATGTAGAATCTTATTTGGGCTCTTTCAAAATAGAACCGATAAAAAATATCGCTCCCTTACACCGGTAAGCGGAGCGTTTTTTATTTGTATTTTGCACAAACTTTAACTGTCTATATTCAGCAGGGGGGAAGAAGATGACGAAGTATATTTTTGTAACGGGTGGCGTCGTTTCATCGCTAGGGAAAGGAATTACTGCAGCATCATTAGGTCGGTTGTTAAAAAACCGCGGCTTAAACGTGACGATTCAAAAATTTGATCCATACATTAACGTTGACCCAGGCACGATGAGTCCATACCAACACGGGGAAGTATTTGTCACAGACGACGGAGCGGAAACCGACTTAGATTTAGGTCACTACGAGCGTTTTATCGACATTAACTTAAACAAATATAGCAACGTGACGACCGGGAAAATTTATTCTACCGTCTTGAAAAAAGAGCGCCGCGGCGATTATTTAGGCGGCACCGTGCAAGTCATTCCGCACATTACAAACGAAATTAAAGAGCGCGTCTTCCGCGCAGGACGGGAAACGAACGCGGACGTCGTGATTACCGAAATCGGTGGCACGGTCGGCGATATTGAGTCACTGCCATTTTTAGAAGCGATTCGCCAAATAAAAAGCGACATCGGCCGTGAAAACGTCATGTACATTCATTGTACGCTCGTTCCGTACATTAAAGCAGCGGGGGAAATGAAAACGAAGCCGACGCAACATAGCGTCAAAGAATTGCGAAGCCTCGGGATTCAGCCAAACGTCATCGTCGTTCGTACCGAAATGCCGATGTCCCAAGACATGAAAGATAAAATCGCTCTTTTCTGCGATATTGATCCGAAAGCGGTCATTGAAGCGCGCGATGCGGATACGCTTTATGCGGTACCGTTAATGTTGCAAGAACAAAAATTGGACCAAATCGTTTGCGAGCATTTAAAACTGAATTGCCAAGAAGCAGATATGACCGAATGGAAAGCGCTCGTCGAAAAAGTGCGCAATCTTTCACGGAAAACAAAAATTGCGCTTGTCGGCAAATATGTCGAATTGCAAGATGCGTATATTTCCGTCGTCGAAGCACTTCGCCATGCAGGGTATGCGTTTGATGCCGAAGTGGAAATTCAATGGATCAACTCCGAACAGGTGAACAATGACAATGTTGCGACCCTTTTACAAGAAGCGGACGGCATTCTCGTCCCAGGCGGATTTGGTGACCGCGGCATTGAAGGGAAAATTGCAGCGATTCGCTATGCGCGCGAACAACGCATCCCGTTCCTCGGCATTTGCCTTGGCATGCAGCTAGCGTCTGTGGAGTTTGCCCGCCATGTCGTTGGGTTAGAAGGTGCACATTCGTCCGAAATCGATCCAACGACGCCGCATCCGATTATTGACTTATTGCCGGAACAAAAAGATGTTGAAGACTTAGGCGGCACGCTTCGCTTAGGGCTATATCCGTGCAAATTAGTCGAGGGCACGCGCGCGTACGAAGCGTACGACGATGAAGTCATTTATGAACGCCATCGCCATCGCTATGAATTTAACAACCAATATCGTCAAGTGATGGAGCAGCACGGCTTCATCTTTTCTGGGACAAGTCCAGACGGTCGCTTAGTGGAAATTATTGAATTAAAAGACCATCCGTGGTTTGTCGCTGCGCAATTCCATCCGGAATTTACGTCGCGCCCGACAAGACCACAGCCGCTGTTCCGCGACTTTATTAAAGCTTCGTTACAATAAGAAAAGCGCCCGCCTATCGGCGAAGATCGCTCAAGCCCAAGAGGAAACGATGTCGCTAGAAGCTAGACGCTTTATCCAATCGCAAAAGTTTATAAATAAAAAGACGATCCCACGCGGATCGTCTTTTTACTCATACTCCTCTAAAATTTCATGTACCGTAAACAATAAGCAATAATAGGCAAATAGCGCTGTAATCGTTGCTGGGAAACCGAAGCGCGTCCCGTCTTCACGCGGAAGGAGCGGTTTTGTAAGCTTGCTGTCGATATAAACATCGACGAGATCGGCAAGCGAACGTTCTCCGTCGGTGGCCGCCGCAATAGCAACAATCGGCACTTTTCCGCTCAACTGCTCTGCTAAACGTATCGCTTCCTCATCGTTGGCAAATGGTGCGATAAGTAGTAGACGGTCGGTTTCATCGATGTCGTCGCAAATGGCGCCGTTTTCAACCAATCGTGCGACTTTCGGCAAGGCGTCTCTCCCTTTTATCGCGTCTATGACGACCGCTTCCATTTCCTCCACCCCGTGCACGAAAATGCGCCCTTCTCCTACCACTGCTTGCGCAAGCAAACGAGCGCCATCTTCAATTGCCATTTCCTCTTCTGTGAGTTTTTTTAAATAGCCGTGTAATTGTGTTAGAAAAATTTTGAGCATTTTTTCACCTTCCTTCTCATCATTACAGTATACTTGTTTTAGGGAAGAACACAACTTTTCCAGGATATACCCTACTTTTGCAGTAACTTTCCTCATACTTTTGGGTCGTTTATTCCAAAACGGCAGGAAAATAACAAAAGAAGGCGAAATATACAAGCAGGAAACGAAAGAATAGAGGTGCGTAAACATGGGAAATAAGCTTCTAATCGTCGATGACCAATACGGTATTCGCATTTTGTTGAACGAAGTATTTCAGCGGGAAGGGTATACGACGTTTCAAGCATCGAACGGCGTACAAGCGCTAGACATTGTGCAAAAGCATCAGCCGGACTTAGTATTGCTTGATATGAAAATCCCTGGCATGGACGGAATTGAAATACTAAAGCGCATTAAAGAAATTAACCGCGACATTAAGGTGATTATTATGACAGCGTACGGCGAACTTGATATGATCCAAGAAACGAGAGAACTAGGGGCAGTCATGCATTTTGCGAAACCGTTTGATATCGACGATATGCGTGATGCGGTGCGAAAATATATTTCGTTGTAATGCGCTTTCGACAAATTATTGTTAAATTCACGCCCCTCCTGAAGGTTGCTGTTTTCATTGTAAGTTGGTATGCTTATAACGTAGGAAGCGCGCCTTTCATACATATTTTTACATAAAATGGTGATGCTACGCATAGCCCCTTGTTAGCGAAAGGCGAAGTTTAACGATTAAGGAGGATCTCGATCATGCCTTTAGTGTCAATGAAGGAAATGCTCGATAAAGCGTTAGCCGAAAAATATGCGGTCGGGCAATTTAACATCAACAACCTCGAATGGACGCAAGCGATTTTAGCGGCAGCGGAAGAAGAAAAGTCTCCAGTCATTCTTGGTGTATCCGAAGGTGCAGCTCGTTACATGGGCGGCTTCAAAACAGTCGTCCACATGGTCAAAGGCTTAATGGAAGATATGAACATTACGGTGCCAGTGGCCATCCACCTCGATCACGGTTCTAGCTTTGAAAAATGTAAAGCAGCGATTGATGCTGGATTTACCTCGGTCATGATTGACGCTTCTCACCATCCATTTGAAGAAAATGTGCAAATTACGTCACAAGTTGTCGAATATGCCCATGCACGCGGCGTATCGGTTGAAGCAGAACTTGGCACAGTCGGTGGACAAGAAGACGATGTCGTAGCGGACGGTGTCATTTATGCAGACCCGAAAGAGTGCGAAGAATTAGTGAAGCGGACAGGCATTGACTGTTTAGCACCTGCGCTCGGTTCGGTTCACGGCCCTTATAAAGGGGAGCCGAAACTTGGATTTAAAGAAATGGAAATCATCCGTGATTTGACGCGTATTCCGCTTGTATTGCACGGCGGTACAGGCATTCCGACAGAACAAATTCAACGTGCGATTTCGCTCGGTACGTCGAAAATTAACGTAAACACAGAAAACCAAATCGCTTTCACAAAAGTCGTTCGCGAAATTTTAGCGAAAGACGAAAAAGTGTATGACCCACGCAAATTTATCGGTCCTGGCCGTGATGCGATTAAAGCAACGGTCATCGGCAAAATGCGTGAATTCGGTTCCTCAGGAAAAGCATTGTAATGATTAGCCGCATCGTTCCGGCAAAGCCGGAGCGAGCGGTTTTGTTTCATATTTAAGGTAGCTGCTAGGCAAAGGAAAAAAGCTACCTTTTTTTAGAAAAAGGAGGAGGAAAACGTGAAGTTTTTTATTGATACCGCCAATTTGGAAGAAATTAAAAAAGCGAATGAATTGGGTGTATTAGCAGGTGTCACGACAAACCCAAGCCTTGTAGCGAAAGAAAACGTGTCGTTTCACGACCGTCTTCGCGAAATTACCGACATCGTATCAGGGTCTGTCAGCGCGGAAGTCATTTCGACCGATGCAGAAGGCATGATTAAAGAAGGCGAAGAGCTGGCGAAAATCGCACCAAACATTACAATTAAAGTGCCGATGACACCGGAAGGGCTAAAAGCGGTGAAAGTGTTCAGCGAAAAAGGAATTAAAACGAACGTGACGCTCATTTTCAATGCGAACCAAGCACTGCTAGCAGCACGTGCAGGCGCGACGTATGTTTCTCCATTCCTCGGTCGGTTAGACGACATCGGCCATAACGGATTGGAGCTCATCTCAACAATTGCCAACATTTTTGATATTCACGGCATTGAAACAGAAATTATCGCCGCATCGATTCGCCATCCGTTGCATGTCACAGAGGCGGCGTTGCGTGGGGCGCATATCGCGACCGTTCCTTATAAAGTGTTAATCCAACTATGCCAACATCCGTTAACAGACCAAGGAATCGAAAAATTTTTAGCGGATTGGAATAGCCAACAGCGATAAAAATCGGTCTTTTTTGTCTAAACTGTAACTGTTTCCTTGTAAGTTGCGCAAACATCAGTCATCTTCGCTGGAAGGGAGACTATAATGGAAAAGTTAAAAATCATCGGTGGCGACCGATTAAACGGAACGGTGCGAATTAGCGGGGCAAAAAATAGCGCCGTCGCGCTCATCCCAGCAACGATTCTTGCCGAATCGCCCGTAACGATTGAAGGTTTGCCGGATATTTCAGATGTTCGTGTATTAGGTGAGTTAATCGAAGAAATTGGCGGCACGTTTTATTTTGATGGCAAGGAAGCAACGATTGACCCGACGAACATCGTGTCAATGCCTCTTCCAAACGGAAAAGTGAAAAAATTACGCGCTTCTTACTACTTGATGGGGGCGATGGTCGGACGGTTCAAAAAGGCAGTCATCGGGCTACCGGGCGGCTGCCATTTAGGCCCGCGCCCAATCGACCAGCATATTAAAGGGTTTGAAGCGTTAGGAGTTAAGGTGACAAACGAACAAGGAGCGATTTATTTACGCGCCGATGAACTGCGCGGTGCGCGCATTTATTTGGACGTGGTCAGCGTCGGGGCAACGATTAACATTATGTTGGCGGCCGTTCGCGCCAAAGGGCGCACGATTATCGAAAACGCGGCGAAAGAGCCGGAAATTATTGATGTCGCGACATTGTTATCGAACATGGGCGCCAAAATTAAGGGAGCAGGAACGGATGTGATTCGGATTGAAGGAGTGGACAAACTTTCCGGCTGCCGCCACTCGATTATTCCCGACCGAATTGAAGCGGGAACATTTATGATTGCTGCGGCGGCGATGGGAAACGAAGTCATTGTCGACAACGTCATTCCGCAGCACGTTGAGTCATTGACGGCGAAGCTGCGCGAGATGGGCGTGCACGTCGAAGCGAGCGATGACCAACTACTCGTGAAAAGCGTCCCATCGATGAAGGCGGTCGACGTCAAGACGCTCGTCTACCCAGGATTTCCGACCGATCTCCAGCAGCCGTTTACGACGTTGTTAACGAAAGCAACTGGGACGAGCGTGGTGACAGATACGATTTATAGCTCAAGGTTTAAGCATATTGATGAATTGCGCCGCATGAATGCGAATATTAAAGTCGAAGGTCGTTCGGCAATTGTGACTGGACCTGTTCAGCTGCAAGGCGCAAAAGTAAAAGCGAGCGATTTACGAGCAGGCGCATCGCTTGTTATCGCAGGGCTGATGGCCGAAGGGGTAACGGAAATTACCGGCCTTGAGCATATTGACCGCGGGTATAGCAACCTTGTCGAAAAATTAGCTGGTTTAGGGGCAACCATTTGGCGCGAAAAAATGACCGATCAAGAAATTGAACAAATGCAAAATTCGTAAGCAACGAAGGGGAGAGGGAGAAGTTACGATGGAAAGAAGTTTATCGATGGAGCTCGTTCGCGTCACCGAAGCAGCCGCGCTAGCCGCGGCGCGCTGGATGGGACGCGGCAGAAAAGATGAGGCAGATGGAGCAGCGACGTCTGCGATGCGAGATGTGTTCGATACGATTCCGATGAAAGGAACGGTCGTCATCGGCGAAGGGGAAATGGATGAGGCGCCGATGTTATATATCGGCGAAAAGCTTGGAAACGGCTACGGTCCACGTGTCGATGTAGCCGTCGATCCGTTAGAAGGGACGAACATCGTCGCGTCAGGAGGTTGGAACGCCCTAGCGGTAGTGGCGGTAGCGGATCACGGGAATTTGCTTCATGCCCCGGATATGTATATGGACAAAATCGCCGTTGGGCCGGAAGCGGTCGGCATGATCGACATTAACGCACCGATTATCGACAATTTGAAAGCGGTTGCGAAAGCGAAAAATAAAGATGTCGAAGATGTGGTGGCAATTGTGCTAAACCGTCCGCGCCATGAACGAATTATCGCTGAGTTGCGCGAAGCAGGCGCACGCATTAAGCTCATTAACGACGGCGACGTCGCCGCAGCGATTAATACCGCATTTGACCATACAGGCGTCGATATTTTATTTGGTTCTGGCGGGGCGCCAGAGGGCGTGTTGGCGGCAGTGGCGCTTAAATGTTTAGGCGGAGAAATTCAAGGAAAGCTCCTTCCGCAAAACGATGCGGAACTTGAACGCTGCAAAAAAATGGGGCTTGACGTCAACAAAGTGTTGCGTATGGAGGATTTAGTAAAAGGTGACGATGCCATTTTTGCAGCTACAGGAGTGACCGATGGCGAATTGTTGCGCGGCGTGCAATTTAAAGGCTCTTACGGGGAGACACACTCGGTCGTTATGCGTGCGAAATCGGGAACGGTTCGTTTTATCGACGGACGCCATAGCTTGAAGAAAAAACCGCATTTAGTCATTAAGCCATAAAATGGCAAGCGAGGGCTACTCCCACCATCGCCCTCGCTTGTTTTTCACTTTTTCGCCGATTTAGTAGAATGCGAAAAAAAATATATTGATTAAAAAATACGAAAAAGGGTAAAATAATCGTGCTGTGTGTGCACAAAATAAGCTCTGCGATTTGTTGCTTCTTAAAAATGAGTAAACCTTCATGATCTTCTTTATCCCATCATTTTATGTGATCCATTTGGTAGACATGGGACAGAAAAATAGTAAAAGCGTGGTGTTGAAATGGAATTAACGATTTCCGTATTAGAAAATATGAAACTAAAAGAGTTGTACGAGCTTGCTCGGCAATATAAAATTTCGTACTACAGCAAACTAACGAAAAAAGAGCTTATTTTCGCGATTTTAAAAGCACGGGCAGAACAAGATGGACTCATGTTTATGGAAGGCGTCCTCGAAATTATCCAATCGGAAGGATTCGGTTTTTTACGTCCAATTAACTACTCACCAAGCACGGAAGATATTTATATTTCCGCATCGCAAATTCGCCGCTTTGATTTGCGTAACGGCGATAAAGTATCAGGAAAAGTACGTCCTCCGAAAGAAAACGAGCGTTATTATGGCTTATTGCATGTAGAAGCAGTGAACGGAGAAGACCCAGAAATTGCGAAAGAACGCGTGCATTTCCCAGCGTTGACCCCGCTTTACCCAAGCCGGCAAATGAAGCTAGAAACGACGTCGGACAAATTATCGACGCGCATTATTGATTTAATTGCCCCAGTTGGGTTTGGGCAGCGCGGCTTAATCGTCGCACCGCCAAAAGCAGGAAAGACGATGCTGTTAAAAGAAATTGCCAATAGCATTACGACGAACCATCCAGATGTAGAACTGATTGTGCTATTAATTGACGAACGTCCGGAGGAAGTGACAGACATTGAGCGTTCGGTTAAAGGCGATGTCGTCAGCTCGACGTTTGACGAAGTGCCGGAAAACCATATTAAAGTCGCAGAACTTGTATTAGAGCGGGCGATGCGCCTTGTCGAGCATAAGCGCGATGTCGTGATTTTGATGGATAGCATTACGCGCTTAGCGCGGGCGTACAACTTAGTCATCCCGCCGAGCGGTCGCACTCTTTCCGGGGGGATTGACCCCGCTGCGTTTCACCGTCCGAAACGGTTTTTCGGTGCTGCGCGCAACATTGAAGAAGGCGGCAGCTTAACGATTTTAGCGACCGCGCTTGTCGATACAGGCTCGCGCATGGACGATGTCATTTACGAAGAGTTTAAAGGAACGGGCAACATGGAGTTGCACCTCGACCGTTCGCTCGCAGAACGTCGTATTTTTCCAGCGATCGATATTCGCCGCTCCGGCACGCGGAAAGAAGAGTTGCTCATTCCGCGCGAACATTTGGAAAAATTATGGGCGATTCGCAAAACGATGTCCGATACCCCAGACTTTATCGACCGATTTTTAAACAAACTGCGGCAAACAAAATCCAACGAAGAATTTTTTGCGCTGTTGGATGAGGAATGGAAAAGTATGGGGAATAGAAAATAACTAGTTGCAAAACCCCTTTGCCCTTGTTATAATTTTGTCATGTGTGTTTAAACGATGAAGCTACTTACAACGATAGAAAAACTCTGTTTCGAAACGATTCAGGGCGGAAGGAGATGAAAGAGAATGAAAGCAGGAATCCATCCAGATTACAAAAAAGTGACCGTAAAATGTGCTTGTGGAAACGAGTTCGAAAGCGGCTCTGTGAAAAATGAAGTGCGCGTAGAGATTTGCTCAGAGTGCCATCCATTCTACACAGGACGTCAAAAATTCGCTTCTGCGGCAGGACGTGTTGATAAATTCAACAAAAAATATGGCCTTAAGTAAGCAAAAAACAGGCAAGCGAACATGTTCCCTTGCCTGTTTTTTCACTGTTTACGAATATAGCGTCCATCGGGACGATGCGCTTTTTATGGAATGTTGGGAAGAAAGGGGACGCCCTCATGTATGTCATGACACAATCAGGCTGGTTGGAAGTGATTTGCGGAAGCATGTTTTCCGGCAAATCGGAAGAACTCATTCGCCGTGTGCGCCGTGCGACGTTTGCCAAGCAAGACGTGAAAGTATTTAAACCGGCAATTGATAACCGGTATAGCGAGGAAGCAGTCGTTTCCCATAACGGAACGTCTGTGATTGCGATTCCGGTGCATTCAGCGAAAGAAATTTTTACGTACATATCGGAACAAACCGATGTCATTGCCATCGACGAAATCCAATTTTTTGATGAACAAATTGTCGATGTCGTACAAACGTTAGCTGATCGCGGTTATCGCGTCATTGTGGCCGGACTCGACCAAGATTTTCGCGGAGAGCCGTTCGGACCGGTGCCGACGTTAATGGCGATTGCCGAATCAGTGACGAAATTGCAAGCGGTGTGCACAGTTTGCGGTTCGCCGGCAAGCCGGACGCAGCGGTTGATTAACGGCCAGCCAGCTTCTTACCATGACCCGATTATTTTAGTCGGCGCAAGTGAATCGTATGAGCCGCGTTGCCGCCATCACCACGAAGTGCCAGATAAACCAACCGAACATCACCTTCAGAAAAACGGACAAACGACTTGTTGATGGCACGTGTTAAATGAAAAACGAATTCCCTTTTTGACGGAACCGAACACGGCTGCTTGCCGACAAACAGGCAAAGCAGCTAGCTGTTCGGTTTTTTGGCATGCGAAAAAACAACTGTCATATTCTTCTGCCGATATTTTTTTGCCTAACGGGAAAACTAGCAGCGAGGAGGCGATCAACATGAAGCGCTTATTTCTAGTTTTTCCGTTATTTCTCGCTGCGTGTACATTAAACCCGACCGATTCGCAATACCATGCGCAAAACGAAGACCGCAACGGAAGAAAGCTAATGACCGCAAACGAAGCGCGTCCGGATGTCGACCGTATCTATAACCATTTCGACGACCCAGAGAAGACAAACCAAAATCCGAACTTCATTAGTTTAACGGACGGCAGTGCCAACGACCGCGCAGTCGTCCAAAAAGCGGTGCAAGTTGTCGAACAATATAAAAACTATCGTGCCCAATCGGTATGGATGAACGGAAGCGACATGTGGGTGACCGTCGATGCCCCGCCGAATCGCTCGTCCCACCAAAGACAAACCGACCGAACGAAGCTGTACGAACTATTAACAAAAGCGATCCCGACGTACAACATTCACGTCCGCCTCGACTAATCACGCCCTGTGTAAAGGGCGTTTTTATTTGCTTCGTTCACAATAAAATAGACAAAAATTTCTTAATAGTTATACAATAAAAGAAAGATTATTGGTAAGGGGCGTACATATGAACATTCATAAATTTGTCATGCCGGAAGTGATTTTCGGAAAAGGTTCGATTCAGCAAGTAGGGGAAAGTTGTTTGCGGCTTGGTGCAACGAACGTACTTATCGTTAGCGACCCGGGCGTCATCGCTGCTGGTTGGCTTGATGTAGTCGTAGAAAGTTGCCGGCAAGCGGGGCTACAGTATACGACATTTTATGACGTTACGATTAACCCGAAAGATAGCGAAGTAGAAAAAGGGTGCCGCATCTATATCGAAAACGAATGCGATGCGATTATCGGAATCGGTGGAGGAAGTCCGATTGATGTGGCAAAAGCGATAGCTATTTTAGCGACTAATGGCGGGCGAATTCATGATTATGAAGGAGTCGACAAAATTCATCATCCGCTCCCGCCGCAAGTGATGGTTTCGACAACGGCAGGGTCAGGCTCGGAAGTTTCGCAATTTTCCGTCATCGTTGATATGAAGGAGAAGAAAAAGATGACGATCATTTCCCGTTCACTTATTCCTGATATTGCCATCATTGATCCGGAAACGTTATCGACAAAAAGCGCCCATTTAACGGCTTCGACAGGGCTTGACGTATTAACACACGGCATTGAAGCGTACGTCAGCTTAGCGGCGACACCGTTAACGGACGTACAAGCGAAAAACGCCATTTCCCTCGTCGCTGAATATTTACGCCCTTCCGTAGCGTCGAAAATGAACGAAGAAGCGAAAACAAATATGGCGATGGCTAGCTTGCAGGCAGGGTTAGCTTTTTCCAACGCTATTTTAGGTGCGGTTCATGCAATGTCGCATGCTGTAGGCGGAAAATATAACCTTCTTCACGGAGATGTGAATTCCATTTTGCTGCCGTACGTCATGGAATACAACTTGTTAGCCAATCCAAAAAAATTTGCCGATATTGCCCTTTTTCTTGGCATTGATACTCGCGGGCTTTCCGCGATGGCAGCAGGCAAAAAAGCGATTGACTACGTAAAGCAGCTCGCCATCGACATCGGTGCACCGCAACGGTTAGCCGATATCGGCGTCGAACAAGACGAACTACGGCAAATGAGCGTTGTTGCTTTTCATGATGCGTGCATGATTACGAACCCACGGGACGTCACAGTCGAAGACATTGAGGAACTATTCAGAAAGGCATGGTAAAGATGAACGAGCGGCAACAACTGATCAACATGTTAACCGGTGTACAATCTTCGAAGCGCAGCTATTATACGGAACTAAAAAAAATGGTCACGGAATTAAAAAAGAAAAATATGCAGCTAGAAATTATTAACGACATCACGAAAAGCTTTAATATCAATATGTCGATGGACGATATGCTCAAAAACACGTTCGACAAACTAAAAGAAATTTTTCCGCTCGCAAGAATAAGTTTATCACTATACGAACAAGAGCAGCTTATTTTAACGAACGTCTATCCAGCACATGCCCTCTATTTTCCCGTAGGGTTTGTGCTGCCGAAAGAACGTTCACTGTATTGGAAAGCGATTCAATCGCTTGAAAAAATTTTTTATGAAGTACAAAAAGAACCGGCGTTTATTGAAACAACTGTGTACGAAGCACTAGGCATTCAGAGCGTGCTGTTTATTCCGCTCATGCGTAAAACCCAAGTGATTGGCGTCTTAAGCATCGGAAGCAAAGAAATCGTTGCATATGACGAAGCAGACCTTTCGTTTTTTCAACAGTTCGGCGACCAACTAGCTGTTTGCATCGAAAATGCTCGCCTTTACAATGAAGTATTAACGAGCAAAAAAGAATGGGAAGAAACGTTTCGCGCCGTTTCGGAGATGATTTTCGTCGTTGACTTAGACGGAAATATTTTGCGGTACAACGACGCAGTGAAAACGTTTTTTTCTGATGTACAACAAACAAACATTTGCCAACTGCTAGGGATTGAACCGAGTGAAAGCCCGATTATCGAAAATATAGAAACGAAAAAACCAGTGCACCGACACCTGCATATTCAGCAACGCGTCTGCGAACTGCACTCGTATCCTGTATGGAACGAACAGCAAAAGATGTATGCGGTTATTATGTATATTAATGACATTACCGAAAGGCTGCAAATCGAAGCCCAGCTCGTTCAATCCGGGAAACTTGCCGCCATTGGGGAAATGGCAGCGGGCATTGCGCATGAACTGAACAATCCGCTGACGGCGATTCTTGGAAATACCCAGCTGTTGTTGCGAACGATGAAAGATGAACGCTCTTACAAGCTGCTATCGGACATCTACTCGTGCGGAAAGCGGTGCAAAACGATCATTCAAAATTTATTGACGTTTTCGCGACAAGATGAATACATGTTTGAAGAATGTTCCATTAACGAGGCGGTTGAGCAAGTATTAGGGTTCATCGGCGATCAAATTCAAAAACAAAATATTACGATTCAAAAGCAACTAGATGATTCGCTCGAACTAATCGAAGGAAACATTCAACAAATCGGGCAAATTATTTTAAACCTTTTAATTAACGCAAAAGATGCGCTAGAAGAAATAGAGGACGAAAAGAAAACGATTACTATTGAAACAAAACTAGTCACCGAGGCAGAAAAGCGATGGGTCGTTTTATGCGTTAAAGATAACGGAAAAGGAATTAGCGAGCAGCATTTACAAGAAATTTTTCACCCGTTTTTTACGACAAAGCGGCCAGGGAAAGGAACCGGACTTGGGTTGTCCGTCAGTTTAGGAATCGCACAAGCCCACGGCGGAACGATTGAAGTCAGTAGCGAGCTCGGCGAAGGAAGCGAATTTCGGTTAAAATTGCCGGCGAAAGAAGAAAGGAGAGGTTAGATGTACGATATTTTAGTTATCGACGACGAGCGTGAAGTCGGCACTTTTTTTCGCCACCTACTAGAAGAAAAAGGATATCACGTGACGCTTGGGTTTAGCGGAAGAGATTTTTCCAACCTCATTCGCCAGCATCGCTTTGACTTGGCGTTAATCGACGTGAAATTGCCGGATACGAACGGGTTAGATTTGTTAAAACAGCTAAAGCTTTCCCTTCCTGCTTGCAAAGCGGTCGTGATGACAGGTTATAGCACGGTAAAAACGGCGGTAGAAGCGATTAAATATGGGGCGAGCGACTATGTCGAAAAGCCGTTTGATGACATTGACCAACTAGAGCAATTGATTGACGGGCTGTTGCAAAGCGGTGCTACTTCTGCCCAAAACGACATGTACAAGCTAGCGGAAACGCTCGGGTTTATCGTCGGAACAAATAAAGAAATGAATGACTTGTTAAAGCTTGCCTATAAAATTGCGAAAAAAAACGTGAACGTGCTTATCGAAGGGGAAACAGGGACAGGGAAAGAAGTGCTTGCCCATTTTATTCATAGTGCGAGCATGCGCTACGACCAGCCGTTTATCGGCATCAATTGCGGGGCTGTTTCAGAAACGTTGTTGGAGAGCGAATTGTTCGGCCATGAAAAGGGGGCGTTTACAGGGGCGGTAAAAGAAAAAAAGGGCATGTTCGAAATCGCCAATCGCGGCACACTGTTTTTAGATGAAATCGGGGAAGCCTCTCTAGCAACGCAAGTGAAGCTGTTGCGCGTGCTAGAAACGGGAGAGTATATTCGTGTTGGCGGCGAAGCAGTGCGCAAAACGAATACGCGTATTATTGCCGCATCGCATGTGAATTTGGCAAAAGCCGTAGAAGAAAAAACGTTTCGCGAAGATTTGCTTTATCGATTGGATGTCGTAAAACTAACGATCCCACCGCTTCGTGAACGGCTAGAAGATTTGCCGCTGCTTGTCGACTATTTCTTAAAAAAATTACACTCGCCGCTATCGTTTTCAGAAGAAAGCCTTGCTTATATGGGCCAATACCATTGGCCAGGCAATGTAAGAGAGTTATTTAACGTCATCAAGCGAGCGGTGACATTAGCGGAAGGGGAAACAGCGATTATTACCCCGCCATACCTTCCGGAAAAGCTGAAAACTTCGCACACTTCGATGCCGATAGTCGGAAAAAAGACGAGCGACACAGATTTGGAGACGTATTTGCACGAATGGATAAATGATATTTTATCGTTATGGAAAAAAAATGAATCTGTAGATTTAGAATATGTGCTGTCGTTAGTAAAGGAGTTAGAAACAACGATCGGACGTGCCTTTGTCATGAAAACGTTAAAAGAAACGATTGGCAACCGAAAAGAAACAGCCGAGCGGCTCAACATTACGGTGCGGAAATTGAGGTATTTATTAAAAGAAAAAGGGGCTGACCAAAAATAAGGCCAGTCCCTTGCGCTTTAGAAGAAGCCCAATGCTTTCGGATTGTAGCTAACGAGTATATTTTTCGTTTGTTGATAGTGTGTTAGCATCATATGATGTGTTTCACGGCCGATGCCGGACATTTTATAGCCGCCAAACGCCGCGTGCGCTGGATATGAATGATAGCAGTTCGTCCAGACGCGGCCTGCTTGAATGCCTCGTCCGAATCGGTACGCACGGTTAATGTTGCGCGTCCATACGCCTGCGCCGAGCCCGTATAACGTATCATTAGCAATGTCGAGCGCTTCGGCTTCGTCTTTGAACGTCGTCACCGATACGACCGGACCGAAAATTTCTTCTTGGAAAATCCGCATTTTATTATGGCCTTTAAAGACCGTCGGTTGAATATAGTAGCCATTTTCCAAGCCGGCGATCACATTTCTTTCCCCGCCGATGAGGCATTGCGCCCCTTCTTGTTTTCCGATATCGATATACGAAAGAATTTTCTCCATTTGCTCCGATGAAGCTTGCGCCCCCATCATCGTAGTCGTGTCGAGCGGGTTTCCTGTTTTAATGTTTTGAACGCGCTCGAGCGCCCGTTCCATAAACGCCTCATAAATCGATTCGTGAATTAACGCTCTAGAAGGGCATGTGCACACTTCCCCTTGGTTTAAGGCGAACATGACAAATCCTTCAATCGCTTTATCGAAAAAGTCGTCGTCTGCTTCCATAACGTCTGGGAAGAAAATATTCGGCGATTTTCCCCCTAACTCAAGCGTCACTGGGATAATATTTTGCGACGCATATTGCATAATTAAACGACCGGTCGTCGTTTCGCCGGTAAAGGCGATTTTGGCGATGCGCGGGCTGGAGGCTAACGGCTTTCCGGCTTCAAGCCCAAAGCCATTGACGACGTTAAGCACGCCAGGCGGCAGCAAGTCGCCAATCAACTCCAGCAGCACCATAATCGATGCGGGCGTTTGTTCGGCTGGTTTTAGCACGATGCAGTTTCCAGCAGCGAGCGCAGGGGCAATTTTCCACGCCGCCATTAATAACGGGAAGTTCCATGGGATAATTTGCCCGACAACGCCAAGCGGCTCGTGGAAATGGTAGGCGACGGTATCATCGTCCAATTGGCTAATCGTTCCTTCTTGAGCACGAATCGCGCCAGCAAAGTAACGGAAATGGTCGATGGCCAGCGGCAAATCGGCGTTTAACGTTTCGCGAATTGGTTTGCCATTATCCCACGTTTCTGCGACGGCTAGCATTTCTAAATTTTCTTCCATGCGGTCTGCAATTTTGTTTAAAATGAACGCTCTTTCTGCCGGCGATGTTTTTCCCCACGCCTCTTTTGCTGCATGAGCGGCATCGAGCGCTAGTTCGATGTCTTCGGCTTGCGAGCGGGCGACTTCGCAAAATACTTCTCCGGTTACAGGCGTAATATTTGCAAAATATTGCCCGGAAATAGGCGGCACCCATTCCCCGTTAATATAGTTATCGTATCGCTTTTTAAATTGGACTTTTGCGTCTTTTTCTCCCGGTTGGCTGTAAATCACGTAAACTCCCCCTTGTTTTTTCGCTAGGATGTCCCGAAGAGGGACACCCTAAATTGTTACATCGTTAAAACGATGCGGCCGTTAATTTGTCCCTTTTCCATTTTCTCGAACACATCATTAATTTTTTCTAATGGAACCGCTTCCACGATTGGGCGAACTTTTCCGCGCGCGGCAAAATCTAACGCTTCTTGCATATCTTTTCTTGTGCCAACGATTGACCCTTTCACCGTCACACCATTTAAGACTGTATCGAAAATTGGAATTGGCAATTCATCGTGCGGCAAGCCGACAACGACGAGGCATCCACCGCGTTTAATGGAGCGATAGGCTTGTTCGAACGCTTTTTTCGTTACAGCGACGCTAATGGCAGCTTGGACACCGCCTACTTTTTCTTGAATCGCTGCGACTGGGTCTTCTTTTAACCCGTTGATAGCGATATCTGCTCCCAGTTTCGTGGCTAGCTCTGCTTTGTCATCGCTAATATCGACAGCAACGACGTTGAATCCCATCGCTTTAGCGTATTGCAGTGCGATATGCCCTAACCCGCCGATGCCGTAAATCGCAACCCAGTCGCCTGGTTTGGCATTCGATACTTTCAATGCTTTATATGTCGTAACCCCCGCGCAAAGAATCGGTGCGACTTCGACTGGATCGAGGTTTTCTGGAATGCGTGCTACATAATCAGCTGGCGCTTTGCAATATTCGGCATAGCCGCCGTCGACGGAATACCCACCGTTTAATTGGTGTGGACAAAGCGTTTCTTGTCCGCTTAAACAATATTCACATTCGCCGCACGCCGAATATAGCCACGGAATGCCAACGCGATCGCCAACTTTTAGCGATTTTACCCCTTCGCCCACTTCCACTACAACTCCTACCCCTTCATGCCCAGGAATGAGCGGAAGTTTCGGTTTGACCGGCCAGTCCCCATGGGCAGCGTGCAAATCGGTATGGCAGACGCCGCAAGCTTCGATTTTGACAAGCACCTCGCCATACTCTAGTGTCGGCTTTTCGACCTCCTCGATTCGAAGCTTTTGTTTGAACTCGTGAACAACTGCTGCTTTCATTCTCCCTATCCCCTTTCAAAAAATTTGTCGGTTCACCTATTTTAAAATGCAAAAAGTGTGCCAATTCAAAAAAATAAAAAAATAAAAGGCTTGGTAGAAAAAGATGCCGAAATTTCGGCACTTTTGTCCGAATGAACGGCATTTTTTTCACAAAATTGTCACAAACGATTCCGACCTTTCTCCTTTCCTTAAATTGTAGTATAATTAGAAATTAGACTGTGCATGGACAAAGGTAGAGGTGAATGAGTGTGTTTGACCGTCTTCAAGCAGTAGAAGAGCGTTATGAAAAGTTGAACCAGTTGTTAATGGATCCAGAAGTGATTAACGATCCAAAAAAACTTCGGGACTATTCGAAAGAGCAGTCCGATTTAGAAGAAACGGTGCTTACGTATCGGGAATATAAATCTGTTCGCGAGCAGCTTCTTGATGCAAAAGCGATGTTAGAGGAAAAATTGGACGCAGAGATGCGCGAGATGGTGAAAGAGGAAATTAGCGAACTAGAAGAGCGGGAAGAAGCGCTTGTCGAAAAACTAAAAGTACTCTTGCTTCCAAAAGACCCGAACGATGACAAAAACGTTATTATGGAAATTCGCGGGGCGGCTGGCGGTGAAGAGGCGGCATTGTTCGCCGGTGACTTGTACCGCATGTATACGCGCTATGCCGAATCGCAAGGATGGAAAACAGAAGTCATCGAGGCAAGCCCGACAGGATTGGGCGGCTATAAAGAAATTATTTTTATGGTGCAAGGAAAGGGAGCGTATTCGAAACTGAAGTTTGAAAACGGCGCCCATCGCGTCCAGCGCGTGCCAGAAACGGAATCGGGCGGCCGCATTCATACATCGACAGCGACCGTTGCTTGCTTGCCGGAAATGGAAGAAGTCGAAGTCGAAATTCACGAAAAAGATATTCGCGTCGATACGTTCGCATCAAGCGGACCGGGTGGACAAAGCGTTAACACGACGATGTCAGCCGTTCGTTTGACACACATTCCAACCGGCATCGTCGTTTCATGCCAAGACGAAAAATCGCAAATTAAAAACAAAGAAAAAGCGATGAAAGTATTGCGCGCCCGCATTTACGACAAATACCAGCAAGAAGCGCGTGCCGAATACGACCAAACACGCAAGCAAGCCGTCGGCACGGGCGACCGCTCCGAGCGCATTCGCACGTACAACTTCCCGCAAAACCGCGTCACCGACCACCGTATCGGGTTGACGTTGCAAAAGCTCGACCAAATATTAGAAGGAAAGCTCGACGAAATTATCGATGCGCTCATTTTAGACGACCAATCGAAAAAGCTGGAGCAAGCGAATGAAGCGTAACTACGAAGTCCTTCACTGGGCTTCTTCTTTTTTAAAAGCGCATGAAAAAGAAGAGCGTGTCGCCGAGCTATTATTGTGCCATCATTTGCGTATGACGCGGGCGCAACTATTCGCCAATTTGCGCGAGGAACTGGACGAAAAAATCGAACGAGCGGTCATTGCCGACTTAAAAAAGCATGTATATGAGCATATTCCCGTCCAATATTTAATCGGCTCTGAAACGTTTTACGGGCGGGAATTTCTCGTCACTCCTGCCGTTCTTATCCCACGGCCGGAAACCGAAGAACTAGTCGAAGGAGTGCTCCAACGAATCGCCCGTCTTTTTCCTAAGTCGCAAACCCTCGATGTCGTTGATGTCGGAACAGGAAGCGGCGCGATTGCGGTGACGCTTGCGTTAGAAAACGAATCGCTATATGTTCGTGCGATTGATATTTCGAACGACGCGCTTCTCGTTGCTAGCGAAAACGCGCGCCGTTTGGGGGCGCCCGTCCAATGTTTGTGCGGCGATTTATTGCAGCCACTCATCGAAGCGAACTGCCGCGTCGATGTTGTCGTATCGAATCCGCCATATATTCCAGAACAGGACATCGCTTCACTTTCCCCAATTGTGCAAAAAGAGCCGCGGCAAGCGCTTGTCGGTGGGGCGGATGGGCTTTTCTTTTACCGCCGTTTCATGGACGAATTGCCGCTTGTGCTAAAGGAAAGGGCGCTCGTTGCGTTTGAAATCGGCGCTGGTCAAGGAGAGGCAGTCGCCCGCTTGCTTTCACAGACGTTCCCTTATGCTGTGGTGGATATCGCTTACGACATTAACGGAAAAGACCGGATGGTGTTTGCGGAAATAACGCCATAACTTCTAAAATTTTTTTAGATTGCTAGTTTAAAAAGATGTTGCGCTGTCCACACTGACATAGTGAAAGGACGGTGCAACGATATGAACAAAAATAAAATTGGTATTATTTTATATATCGTATTGTTAATGACTGGCGTGTTTGTCAATGTGTACGGTCAGCAAACGGAAGCAGGGGCGAATGCGCAAGTGATGATTCCAAACGAAGCGATTCGGCTCCGCATTTTAGCCAATAGCGACTCTGCCAAAGACCAAGCGCTGAAACGAAAAGTGCGCGATGCGGTTAATGCGCAAATTAACGAATGGGTCGAAAACTTAACGTCATTTGCCGAAGCAAAACAAGTCATCCAAGCCCATTTGCCAGCGATTGAACAAACGGTAGCGGAAGTGTTGCAAAAAGAAAAAAGCAACCAATCGTTCCACGTCGAATTTGGCAACGTTCATTTTCCAACAAAAATTTACGGGAACTACATTTATCCTGCGGGGCAATATGAGGCCGTATTAATTACGCTTGGTGACGGAAAAGGGGCAAATTGGTGGTGCGTGTTGTTTCCGCCGTTGTGCTTTCTTGATTTTTCTAACGGAGAAGCGGTGGCGAAAAACGAACCAAACGAGCCGCAACCGGTATCGACGGCCGTTTCCGCACCAACTCCGGAATCATCACCTTTAGTAGTTAACGAGGAACAAGAACGAGCCGTACATGTGAAGTTTTTGTGGAAAGAACTATGGGATAAACTTATGGAATAGTGGATATTGTGGACAAAATCAATCGTATCCACAAAGTTATAAACAAAAAATTGATAGTTATCAACAAAATGTGGATAATTTTGCTTGCGTGAAGCGAGTGCTTTGTTATATCCCGTCATATCGAGCGTAATGGAGGTGAACAAAATGGAAACGAAACAATGGCGTGTGGATAATTTTGTGGACATAAATGATAGTTGTCCACAAATTTCACAGGCAGCGGCGCTACTGCGCGCGGGCGAAGTCGTTGCTTTTCCGACCGAAACGGTGTATGGGCTGGGAGCGAACGCGTTATCCACAGCGGCGGTGAAAAAAATTTTTGACGCAAAAGGCCGTCCGAGCGACAATCCGCTCATTGTGCATATTGCAGAATTTGCCCAGCTAGAAGCCATCGCATCTATTCCACCCGTCGCTAAGACGCTTATCGAGCGGTTTTGGCCAGGACCATTGACGCTTGTGTTAAAAAAGAAAGGCAATATTTCTGATGCGGTAACCGCAGGACTTCCGACGGTAGCGGTGCGGATGCCAGCCCATCCAGTGGCGCTTTCGCTCATTCGCGAAAGCGGCTTGCCGATTGCGGCACCGAGCGCCAATCGTTCTGGGAGACCGAGCCCGACGAGCGCCAAGCACGTATGGGATGATTTGCACGGCAAAATTGCCGGCATTGTCGATGGCGGAGAAACAGGAGTTGGCGTCGAATCGACGGTGCTTGATTGCACGACCGACATCCCGACGATTTTACGTCCAGGTGGAGTCACAAAAGAACAATTAGAACAAGTCATTGGTCGTGTCGCCGCAGATGCAGCGCTCACCGATGAAAAGCAGCCACCGAAATCGCCAGGAATGAAATATACGCACTACGCGCCAAACGCTCCGTTAGTCATCGTGGACGGCTCGCCTGCATTTTTCCAGCAACTTATTGACAACGCGCGTGCGCAAGGAAAAAAAGTTGGGGTGCTCACGACGAGCGATCGGCAAACGATGTATCGTGCCGATGTTGTCTTCGCGTGTGGCAATCGTTCTGATTTGTCTACCGTTGCTCGTCAATTGTACGACACGTTGCGGGCGTTTGACGAAACGGATGTCAATCTCATTTATAGCGAAAGCTTCCCGACCATCGGCATTGGGGAGGCAATAATGAACCGGCTAAAGAAAGCAGCAGGACAACGGGTCATTACGGAAAGCTAACAGATCCTATTCTAAATCGCTCCGGACGTGCATATGGTACAAATAAGGCAAGTCCGGGGAGGGAATGCGATGATTGGGGAATTGATGACGCTATGCATGATGGCGTTTGCGCTAGGGATGGACGCCTTTTCCGTCGGGTTAGGCATGGGCTTTTTTCGTTTGCGCCTGAAGCAAATGTTTTATATCGGCTTTACGATTGGCGTTTTTCATATTGTCATGCCGCTATTAGGCATGATGGTCGGCCGATTTTTATCCGAACAGTTTAGCGGCATCGCTTCCTACATTGGTGGTGCGCTCTTACTTATATTAGGTGTGCAAATGATCGTGACTTCCTTCAAACGTGAAAGCGACCCGCTCATCTCCCCGGTCGGAATCGGACTCCTTTTTTTTGCCTTAAGCGTCAGCCTTGATAGCTTTTCCGTTGGGTTGAGCCTTGGGATTTATGGGGCGCGTACGTTGGTGACGATTTTTTTGTTCGGGTTTTTTAGCATGTGGCTTACGTGGCTTGGACTGCTTTTAGGCCGCCGCTTCCAAAAATGGCTCGGCATTTACGGGGAAATGCTCGGCGGCAGCATTTTATTTATGTTCGGCATAAAGCTACTATTTCCGATCTAAAGGCAGCGAGGTGTGGTCACAAATATTTATTATCCATTATTTTACTGAAAGCATAGAATACTATGGGTAAACAAAAGCTTTTCTGCCTCTTTCCTCGAACAAGAACGCCAGTCGGCAAATGTCATTTTCCTACAAAGCGTTCCTTGTTGGAGGAGGACAAGCGAACTGCTTGCTGACTACGGCAGAAAAGCTAGGAATCAGGCGATATCTACTTGTTTTTAATGGTTAATCAACACGCCTAAGGCGCTGCCTTTTTTCCACTATACTTTCCCCCTCGATTTCCATATAATAATGGTATGAATCTTTGACGGACAAGGAGGAGACTATGCCGGTTCGCATTTTGTTTGTTTGCACAGGAAACACATGCCGCAGTCCGATGGCGGAAGCGCTATTAAAAAGCAAGCAGCTGCCGCATGTAGAAGTGAAATCAGCCGGCGTCTTTGCGATGGACGGTGGCGATGCTTCGGAACATGCGAAAACGGTGCTAGCGGAAAAAGGGATTGACACGTCGCACCGCTCATCGTTATTGACGGAAGACGATATCGAATGGGCAACGTACGTGTTAACGATGACCGTTGGGCATAAGCAGCACGTTATTAGCCGCTTTCCGGAAGCAAAAGGGAAAACGTTTACACTAAAAGAATTTGCAATAGGACAAGAAGGGGATGTGCTTGATCCGTTCGGCGGTTCGGTCGATGTGTATCGGCAAACACGAGAAGAGTTGGAGCAGCTGATCGGGCAGTTGATTCCACAGCTACAGGGGGAGAAGGGAAATGAAGGAGAAACACAAGTTTAGTTTGCGGCTAAAGCTCGTTATTTTCACGACGATTTTAGCACTCATTACGTACTCAACGAGCGCGTTGTTTATTTATGTATTTTATGATTTATTTTTCAGCACATTTAACAAAAGCTTATTTACGGTCATCATTTTATTTCTTGGCATTTTTTGGTCAGGGGTACTCGCTTACGTCGCCGCCGGGTTTATTACGCGCCCGCTAAAGCAGCTGGAGCAAGCGGCGATGAAGGCGGCGAACGGACAAATCGACGAAGACGTCCCTCTTTCGAAATCGGATGATGAAATTCGCGCGGTCGGCTTGGCGTTTAACGACATGTTAAAGAACTTGCGGACGATGGTGCGAAACATCGAGGAAAACTTTGCGTTAACGAATGAAAAAGTAGTCGAAATTACGAGCGCTTCAAGCATAGCGGTCGAACGCTCGCAAAGCATCGCGCAAACGATTGAAGAAATTTCAAAAGGGGCGAACGACTCGGCAGTGTCGATGCAAACGACGGCGGAGTCGGTCGAAGATGTGCTCCATATCGCCAACGAAGTGCAGAAAAAAGCCGAGCAATCCGAGCAATTAGCGACTGATATGGTCGAAACACTTCATACAAGCAAAGAAGTCATCGACTCGCTCGTCAATGGCATTCAGCAACTCGCGAAAGACAACCAAGCGTCATTAAGCGCGGTGCGCCGCTTAGAACAACATGCCAAAGAAGTCGAAAACATCATTTCGCTCGTCGGCGACATCGCTGGACAGACGAACCTTTTGGCGCTCAATGCGTCAATTGAAGCAGCACGCGCAGGCGAACACGGCAAAGGATTTGCCGTCGTTGCCGAAGAAGTGCGGAAACTCGCGGATGAAAGTGCGCGAGCGGTGCAAGGGATTTCTGAATTAATTCAAAATATTCAAAAAGAAGTCGTGCACGTCGTTGCGCAAATTAACGCCCAAGTAAAAGCAGCAAACGAAGAGGCGGCAAAAGGAAACGATACGAACGAAGCCATTATCGAAATGACAAATTCGATTCATGAAGTTGCTGCTTCCGTTCACCAAATAGCGGAATTAGTGAAAGAACAAATGAAGCATATCGAAAAAACATCGATTCAGTCGCAAGAAGTAGCAGCCATCGCCGAAGAAACATCGGCAGGAGCGCTTCAAGTCACTGCTGCCACACAAGAGCAGACCGAAATGATTCACCACGTCAACGAACTAGCAGGACAATTAGCCGAACAAGCAAAAAAACTAAAAAATACAATCGATAGTTTTTGCACAAAATGATGAAAAAGCCGCCTTTTCCCATTACAATAAAAAGAAAGGCGGCTTTTATTTTATCGAACAAGGAGGAACAAACGGTGAAAGTAGCGATTGCATCTGATCATGGCGGTATTCGAATTCGCCAAGAGATTAAACAACTCATGGAGGAAATGGGGGTCGAGTACATCGACCTCGGCTGTGAATGCGAAGGATCGGTCGATTACCCGGATTACGCGATTCCGGTGGCAGAAAAAGTCGCAAGTGGAGAAGTTGACCGCGGCATTTTAATTTGCGGCACAGGAATTGGCATGTCGATCGCCGCTAATAAAGTGAAAGGCGTGCGCTGTGCGCTCGTTCATGACGTATACAGCGCTCGATTGACGCGCGAACATAACGACAGCAACGTCTTAGCGATGGGTGAGCGTGTCATCGGTCCAGGCTTGGCGCGGGAAATTGCGAAAGTATGGCTGACGACACAATTTGAAGGCGGCCGCCATGCCAACCGCGTCAACAAAATTCATCAGTACGAACAAAAATAGGGGGAATCGCAATGCTCTCCGAGTGGAAGCAACAATGGCAGACAATTTTGGCGGAATTTAAACAGCAGGCTCCCCTTTCTGCTGAGCATTTGCTCGTCATCGGCTGTAGCACGAGCGAAGTGATCGGAAAAAAAATCGGCACGGCTGGCTCAACCGACGTGGCGGAAATGATTTTTTCCGAATTAAAAAAATGGCGCGATGACACCGGTGTTCAGCTGGCGTTTCAATGTTGCGAGCATTTAAACCGCGCGCTTGTCGTGGAAAAAGAAACCGCGCTGGCGAAACAGTTGGAGATCGTTTCCGTCATTCCGGTGCGTTCCGCCGGAGGGGCGATGGCAGAGTATGCCTACAACGAAATGAACGATCCGGTTGTCGTCGAATTTGTGAAAGCGGATGCTGGCATTGACATTGGAGATACGTTGATTGGCATGCATTTAAAGCATGTGGCGGTGCCTGTTCGCACATCGATCCGACAAATCGGGCACGCTCATGTAACGCTAGCGAAAACGCGGCCGAAGCTGATCGGCGGCGCTCGGGCCGTGTATTCAAAGGAAAATCCGAATGCTTCATGTACTTTTTCGTGATTTTGTTCACTTTTTCTTTGAATCATTCACCGAAATGTTGGTAAAATAGAAAAGAATATTCTCATATTTCGAAAAAGGGGGAGCTCGTGATGAACTACTTGCCACAGCAAGATCCGCAAGTGTTTCAAGCCATTCAAGAGGAATTAAAAAGACAGCAAACGAAAATTGAATTGATTGCGTCGGAAAACTTTGTTAGCCGGGCGGTGATGGAGGCGCAAGGCTCGGTGTTAACGAACAAATATGCGGAAGGATATCCAGGTCGCCGCTATTATGGAGGTTGCGAACATGTGGACGTCGTGGAAGATTTGGCGCGCGAGCGGGCGAAGCAACTGTTTGGCGCAGAGCATGTGAACGTTCAGCCGCATTCCGGTGCGCAAGCGAACATGGCGGTATACTTTACGATTTTAAACCATGGCGATACAGTGCTCGGCATGAATTTATCGCACGGAGGACACCTAACGCACGGCAGTCCAGTCAACTTTAGCGGCATGCAGTACAATTTTGTGGAGTATGGCGTCGATCCTGAAACGCACCAAATCAACTATGACGACGTATTAGAGAAAGCGCGCCTACATAAACCGAAGCTCATCGTTGCCGGTGCAAGCGCCTATCCGCGTGTCATTGATTTTGCCCGGTTCCGTGCAATTGCCGATGAAGTCGGTGCGTATTTAATGGTAGACATGGCGCACATCGCAGGTCTTGTTGCGGCAGGTCTTCATCCGAATCCAGTGCCGTATGCGCACTTTGTAACGACGACGACGCATAAAACGTTGCGCGGTCCGCGCGGCGGCATGATTCTTTGCAAAGAAGAATTCGCCAAACAAATCGACAAAGCGATTTTCCCGGGCATTCAAGGTGGTCCGCTCATGCACGTCATCGCAGCGAAAGCAGTGGCATTAGGTGAAGCGTTGGGCGACAGCTTTAAAACGTATGCGCAAAACATCGTGAACAACGCCAAACGTTTAGCGGAAGCGCTCGTCAAAGAAGGATTTACGCTCGTATCCGGTGGAACGGACAACCATCTGTTGCTCGTCGATTTGCGTTCGTTGCAACTAACCGGAAAAATAGCGGAAAAAGTGCTTGACGACATCGGTATTACTGTAAATAAAAACACGATTCCATACGACCCAGAAAGCCCGTTTGTAACAAGCGGTATTCGCATTGGTACGGCCGCTGTGACAAGCCGCGGCTTCGGTCTTGAGGAAATGGATGAAATTGCTAGCATCATCGCGCTCGCGTTAAAACATAGCGACGATTCAGAAAAGCTGGAAGAAGCGCGCCGTCGCGTTGCTGCGCTAACGGCCAAATTCCCGCTTTACGCATAATAAAGCGCGCCTCGTATCCGTTGATACGAGGCCATTTTTTGACAAATACCCACTGTTATTGAACAGATATTGTTTTTTCGGTAAAATGTAAAGAAATGAAGCATGTGAAAAGAGGAGAGAAAAGATGGGTAAAGTATACGTATTTGATCATCCGCTCATTCAGCATAAACTTACATACATTCGCGACAAACAAACAGGTACGAAAGAATTTCGCGAACTTGTCGAAGAAGTCGCGACATTAATGGCGTTTGAAATTACGCGCGACCTTCCGTTGGCTGAAGTCGAGATCGAAACACCGGTGAGCAAAGCGAAATCAAAAGTGATCGCCGGCAAAAAGCTTGGCATCATTCCGATTTTGCGTGCCGGCATCGGCATGGTCGATGGCATTTTAAAGCTGATCCCAGCGGCGAAAGTCGGTCATATTGGGCTATACCGCGACCCAGAAACGTTAAAGCCAGTGGAATATTACGTGAAGTTGCCAACAGATGTCGAAGAACGCGATTTCATTGTCGTCGATCCGATGTTAGCGACAGGTGGCTCCGCGGTCGAAGCGATTACTTCTTTGAAAAAGCGCGGTGCGAAAAACATTAAATTTATGTGCTTAATCGCTGCCCCAGAAGGAGTAGAGGCGGTGAAGCAGGCGCATCCAGATGTCGACATTTATATCGCAGCGCTCGATGAAAAATTAAACGACCATGGCTATATCGTTCCAGGGCTTGGCGACGCAGGGGACCGTCTGTTTGGGACGAAATAATAAAATGATGCAAGCGCCAGGCATTCTTTCCACGATGTTTGGCGTTTTTGCATGAAAAACGCGAAAAAGTAAATATTATATTATACAACAATTACATAAAAAATAAATGAACAAATGTCACAAATTCTTAATAATTTGTTTTAATTTATTGTCTAAACACGTTGACATTGACCGGTGCCTATTGTATGCTTACAGGGGATATAATGATAAGGTTTTCATGAGGATTAAAGTAAAAAATTTTTCAGACAAGGATGGATGTGTATGCCTCCGAAACAACGCCATCCTTTTCAGGCGATCGGCTTAATGTCGGCGATCGTTTCGCAATTGGTAGGCTCCGTTTTAATTGGAATTTTCGGTGGGAAATGGATGGACAAAAAATTTGGCACCGATCCGCTTTTTCTCATTATCGGTCTGTTCATTGGCCTTGCAGCGGGCGTGTACGCGATGTTTCGCTTAATCCGTCAGTATTTCCCAGAGGAGTAACGACATGCAGCAAATGGTGCAAAGGCAGCAAAAATACATATTGTACTTGTTGTCGTTATATACGTTAGGTTGGGGGTTTACGAGTTATAAAACCCTTTTCGCGAGCCTGATGCTCGGAACGGGGATCAGTCTGTTTTTACTATGGAGTCTGGTTCGAAAGGTCGCAAAATTCGGACGAGCGGTCGCTCAAGGAAAAAAAGTTCGTTCCCTCGGAACGTTTTCCCGCTTAGCGGCGGCTGTTTTAGCGGCGGCGATCGCGGTTCAATACCCGCAATACTTCTCCATTATCCCGGTTGTGATAGGATTAATGACATCCTATGCTGTCATTATAATAGATTTTCTTTTGCACAAAAATAAACACCCTTCATGAAAGAGAGGTGAGAACGGTTGGAGCACAAAGCACCGCTTTATGAGTTTCTTGGACTAACCTTTAACTTGTCCAACGTTTTAATGATTACGGTCACCAGCGTGATCGTCTTCATCATTGCCATCGCTGCGACGAGATCTTTGCAACTCCGTCCGACAGGAATGCAAAACTTCTTGGAATGGGTGCTTGATTTTGTCAAAGGGATCATCAACAGCACGATGGACTGGCATACGGGCGGCCGCTTTTTAACGCTCGGTGCGACGCTCATTATGTACATTTTCGTTGCCAACATGCTTGGTCTGCCGTTTTCCGTCCGCGTCGGGGATACCCTTTGGTGGAAGTCGCCAACGGCTGATCCGACCATTACGTTGACGCTGGCCGTCATGATTGTTGGATTAACGCATTACTACGGCATCAAGCTGAAAGGGGTCAAGGAGTACAGCCTTGATTACTTTAAGCCGATGGCATTTTTGTTCCCGCTCAAACTCGTTGAGGAATTTGCCAATACGTTAACGTTAGGGTTGCGTCTTTACGGGAACATTTTCGCAGGCGAAATTTTGTTAGGCTTATTAGCCGGGCTTGGGACAAGCGGAGTGTTCGGCGCAGTCGGCGCGGCCATTCCGATGATGGTCTGGCAGGCATTTAGTATTTTCGTTGGCTCTATCCAAGCATTTATCTTTACAATGTTAACAATGGTTTACATGGCGCATAAAGTCAGCCAAGACCATTAAACACTATAAAAATATGGAATGAATGACGAAGGAGGATTTTTACAATGAATTTAATTGCAGCTGCCATTGCAGTAGGTTTAGCAGCACTTGGTGCTGGTATCGGTAACGGTTTAATCGTAGGTCGTACAGTAGAAGGGATTGCTCGTCAACCAGAATTGCGCCCTGTGCTTCAAACAACGATGTTCATCGGGGTAGCGTTAGTCGAAGCATTACCGATCATCGGCGTAGTTATCTCATTCATCGTCATGAACAGATAATGAAATAACTTATGTATAATGGCGAAGTTCGTGCAGACGATCACCTTCGCCATTCCTTTATGCACATGGAAAGCGGCTTTGAACATAGCGGCTGAAGGGAGTGAAAAGCGGTGTTAATAAGTATGAATATGTTTTTACTAGGCGCTGTCGAGCAACATGCTGGAATTAACAGCGGGGATATTATTTTCCAATTACTTATGTTCGTAATCTTATTAGCATTGCTCCGTAAATATGCGTTCGGTCCATTAATGGGCATTATGAAACAACGCGAAGAGCATATTGCTAATGAAATTGAACAAGCAGAAAAGCATCATCAAGAAGCGAAAAAGCTAGCGGAAGAGCAACGGGCGTTATTGAAGCAATCGCGTCAAGAAGCGCAAGCGCTCATCGAAAATGCCCGCAAGCTTGGCGAAGAGCAAAAAGAACAAATCATTGCGGCTGCCCGCGCCGAAGCGGAGCGCTTAAAAGAAACAGCGAAAAAAGAAATCGAGCGCGAAAAAGAGCAAGCAGTCGCTGCTTTGCGTGAGCAAGTGGCTTCTTTATCCGTACTCATTGCATCGAAAGTGATTGAAAAAGAATTGACAGAGCAAGATCAAGCGAAGCTGATCCAAGAGTATATTCATGAGGTAGGAGAAGGGCGATGAACAAAGAAGTCGTAGCGAAACGGTATGCATTGGCTCTTTTTCAAATCGCTCAACAGCAGCAGCTCCTTGATCAGTTCGAATCAGAAATTCGCGTCGTCCAGCAAGTGTTTGCGGATCAACCAGACTTTTTCGCCGTGTTGACCCATCCGAAGCTATCGCTTGAAAAGAAAAAAGCGTTAATAAAAGAAACGTTCGCAGCGCTGTCAGCACCTGTGCAAAATACGTTGCTTTTGTTGCTTGACCGCCATCGCATCGGCATCGTTCAAGAGCTTGCCGACGAATTTATCGCCCTTGCGAACGAAGCGCGCGGCGTAGCGGAAGCGACCGTTTACTCGGCTCGTCCGTTGAGCGAGGAGGAAAAACAGGCGCTTGCCGACGTGTTCGCGAAAAAAGTAGGTAAAACAACGCTTCATATCGATAACATCGTCGATCCAGCGTTAATCGGCGGCGTGAAGCTGCGCATTGGCAACCGCATTTACGACGGTAGCGTCAGCGGTAAACTAGAACGACTCAAACGTCAACTTATTGGCTGAAGATTTATAGATAGGGGTGAAATACATGAGCATCAGAGCTGAAGAAATTAGCGCGCTGATAAAAAAACAAATTGAAAACTATCAGTCCGAAATCAAAGTGAGCGATGTAGGTACAGTAATCCAAGTCGGTGACGGTATCGCGCGCGCTCATGGCCTTGATAACGTCATGTCAGGGGAGCTCGTGGAATTTGCAAACGGTGTCATGGGAATGGCACTAAACCTGGAAGAAAACAACGTCGGTATCGTTATTTTAGGTCCGTACACAGGCATTAAAGAAGGCGACGAAGTGCGTCGTACAGGCCGTATCATGGAAGTGCCTGTTGGTGAAGCGTTAATCGGTCGCGTCGTGAACCCATTAGGTCAACCAGTTGATGGTCTTGGCCCAATTGCAACGACAGAAACTCGTCCGATTGAAAGCCCAGCGCCGGGCGTTATGGATCGTAAATCGGTACACGAGCCATTACAAACAGGGATTAAAGCGATTGACGCCCTTGTACCGATCGGTCGCGGACAACGTGAGTTGATCATCGGTGACCGCCAAACAGGGAAAACATCGGTTGCGATTGACACGATCTTAAACCAAAAAGACCAAAACATGATTTGTATTTATGTCGCGATCGGCCAAAAAGAATCAACGGTTCGTAACGTCGTCGAAACGTTGCGCAAACATGGCGCGCTTGATTACACTATCGTCGTCACAGCGTCTGCATCACAACCAGCGCCACTATTATTCTTAGCGCCATATGCGGGCGTAACGATGGGCGAATATTTCATGTACAACGGAAAACACGTGCTTGTCGTATACGACGACTTATCGAAACAAGCGGCTGCGTACCGCGAACTTTCGCTTCTACTACGTCGTCCGCCAGGCCGTGAAGCATATCCAGGGGACGTCTTCTATTTACACTCTCGTCTCTTAGAGCGCGCGGCAAAATTGAGCGACGCAAAAGGTGCGGGTTCCTTAACGGCGTTACCATTCGTTGAAACGCAAGCAGGCGACATCTCTGCTTACATTCCAACGAACGTTATCTCGATTACAGACGGGCAAATTTTCTTGCAATCAGACTTGTTCTTCGCCGGCGTTCGTCCAGCGATTAACGCAGGTCTTTCCGTATCGCGCGTCGGTGGTGCGGCGCAAATTAAAGCGATGAAAAAAGTATCGGGTACGCTTCGTCTTGACTTAGCAGCATACCGTGAACTTGAAGCGTTCGCGCAATTCGGTTCCGACTTGGATAAAGCAACGCAAGCAAAACTTGCCCGCGGTGCACGCACGGTTGAAGTGCTAAAACAAGGATTGCACGAGCCGCTTCCAGTCGAAAAACAAGTAGCGATTATTTACGCATTAACGCGCGGATTCCTAGATGATATTCCGGTAGAAGACATTCGCCGCTTTGAAAAAGAATTTTTCGCATGGCTCGATCAAAACGGTCAGCATATCCTTGAGCACATTCGCACGACGAAAGATCTTCCAAGCGAAGAAGATTTCAATAAAGCGATCGAAGACTTCAAGAAAACGTTTGTCGTTTCTGAGTAAACAGGCAGCGGAACAGAAGTCCTCTTCTGTTCCTTGTCTCTATCAATAGATTGAGCGCAAAAAAGGTGGTGAAAACCTTTGGCATCATTACGCGATATTAAGACGCGAATTAACTCGACGAAAAAAACGAGCCAAATTACAAAAGCGATGGAGATGGTTTCCGCTTCGAAATTGCACCGCGCGGAAACGAACGCGAAGTCGTTTGTTCCATATATGGAAAAAATTCAAGAGGTCGTGGCGAATATCGCCTTAGGCAGTTCGAGCAACCATCCGATGCTCGTGAAACGTCCGGTGAAAAAGACAGGCTATTTAGTCATTACGTCTGACCGTGGGCTTGCGGGTGCTTATAACAGCAACGTCTTACGCACCGTTTATCAAACGATTCAAGAGCGCCATAAATCCACGGATGAATACGCGATCATTGCGATTGGTCGCATCGGCTTAAGCTTTTTCAAAAAGCGGAACATCCCGGTTGCTTTGCATATTACAGGGTTGCCAGATCAGCCATCGTTTGCTGATATTAAAGCGATCGCGAATCAAACGGTCAACATGTTTGCGGACGGAACGTTTGATGAACTGTACATGTACTACAACCATTTCGTCAGCGCCATTCAGCAGGACGTAACAGAACGGAAATTGTTGCCGCTCACGGATTTGGCAGCGAACAAGAAATTGATATCGTACGAATTCGAGCCGTCGCAAGAAGAAATTTTAGAAGTGTTGTTGCCGCAATACGCGGAAAGCTTAATTTACGGTGCGTTGCTCGATGCGAAAGCGAGTGAGCATGCGGCGCGGATGACGGCGATGAAAAATGCAACCGACAATGCCAAAGAACTCATTCGCACGCTTACGCTTTCATACAACCGTGCCCGTCAGGCAGCGATTACGCAAGAAATTACGGAGATCGTGGCAGGAGCCAACGCCTTGCAATAAGTAGAGACGTTCAAGCAGTAAGTTAGGAGGGAAAACGATGACAAAAGGACGCGTTCTTCAAGTTATGGGTCCAGTTGTAGACGTGAAGTTCGAGAGCGGACATCTTCCTGCGATTTACAACGCCCTTAAAATTCAGCATAAAGCGCGTAACGAAAACGAAGTCGATGTGGACTTAACATTAGAAGTGGCCCTTCACCTCGGGGATGACACTGTTCGTACAATCGCGATGGCCTCAACAGACGGTCTTATTCGCGGAATGGAAGTCATCGATACGGGAGCGCCGATTTCTGTTCCGGTTGGAGACGTCACGCTTGGCCGCGTGTTTAACGTATTAGGGGAGCCGATCGATTTAGGCGAAGAAATTCCAGCGGAGGCGCGCCGCGATTCGATTCACCGACCAGCGCCAAAATTTGAACAACTTTCGACGCAAGTCGAAATTTTGGAAACAGGGATTAAAGTCGTTGACCTTCTTGCCCCGTACATTAAAGGTGGAAAAATCGGTCTGTTCGGTGGTGCGGGTGTAGGAAAAACAGTATTAATTCAAGAGCTTATTAACAACATCGCGCAAGAGCACGGCGGTATTTCCGTATTCGCAGGCGTTGGTGAACGTACGCGTGAAGGAAACGACTTGTACCACGAAATGAAAGATTCCGGCGTTATCAACAAAACAGCGATGGTGTTCGGTCAGATGAACGAGCCGCCTGGAGCGCGGATGCGCGTCGCATTGACAGGGTTAACGATGGCGGAATACTTCCGCGATGAGCAAGGACAAGACGTATTGTTCTTTATCGACAACATTTTCCGCTTCACGCAAGCGGGTTCGGAAGTTTCGGCGCTACTTGGCCGTATGCCATCAGCGGTAGGTTACCAACCGACGCTTGCGACAGAAATGGGTCAATTGCAAGAGCGGATTACATCGACAGCGGTTGGATCGGTTACATCGATTCAAGCGATTTACGTACCAGCGGACGACTATACAGACCCAGCTCCAGCAACGACGTTCGCGCACTTAGACGCGACGACAAACCTAGAGCGGAAATTGTCCGAGATGGGGATTTATCCAGCGGTAGACCCGCTTGCATCAACATCTCGTGCGCTTTCGCCAGAAATCGTTGGCGAAGAGCATTATCAAGTGGCGCGTAAAGTACAACAAACGTTGCAGCGCTATAAAGAATTGCAAGACATTATCGCGATTCTCGGTATGGATGAGCTTTCGGACGAAGACAAACTCGTCGTTCACCGCGCTCGTCGCATCCAGTTCTTCTTATCGCAAAACTTCCACGTTGCGGAGCAGTTCACAGGGCAACCAGGTTCTTACGTGCCAGTGAAAGAAACGGTCCGCGGCTTTAAAGAAATTTTAGAAGGAAAATACGACCATCTTCCGGAAGATGCTTTCCGTTTAGTGGGCCGCATTGAAGAAGTTGTGGAAAAAGCGAGAAAAATGGGCGTAGAAGTTTAAACAAGGGACATAGGAGGATTTTAGTATGAAGACGATTAAAGTCAGTGTCGTTACTCCTGATGGCCCGGTCTATGAAGCGGACGTCGAAATGGTCAGCACGAAGGCGAAAAGCGGCGAGCTCGGGATTTTGCCAGGGCATATTCCGCTTGTCGCTCCGCTCGAAATCGGAGCGGTGCGCCTGAAAAAAGACGGGAAGACGGAATTGATCGCCGTCAGCGGCGGCTTTTTAGAAGTTCGTCCGGATAAAGTGACCGTGTTGGCACAGGCGGCCGAACGAGCGGAAGATATCGATGTTGCCCGTGCGAAAGCCGCAAAAGAGCGCGCGGAACGGCGCTTGCAGGCGAAGCAGGACGACATTGATTTCAAACGGGCGGAACTCGCTTTACGACGTGCCCTCAACCGGTTGGATATTGCCGGAAAACAATAAAAGGCAGGGGAATGTTTCCCTGTCTTTTTTTATGCCTTCAAACCGTTGATGTTATGCGTTAACACTATAATGATATTTATTACGAGTAAAATTCGTCGCTCTGTCGACACCTCTGGATATAAATGTTATAATGATATCGGTTACAAGCCGAAATTGTGCGATATTTTTCACAATTTGCGGATACGAACGACAAAGGGGGCGGACATAACATTGCTTAACGTGTATTTGAATAACTACTTAATCGTTTTTGTCTTTTTATGTTTAGGAATTTTGCTTCCGGTTGTCGCGTTGACGGCAGGGCGCTTTTTGCGGCCGTATGCGCCGAATGCGGCAAAGGAAACGACGTATGAAAGCGGGATTGAGCCGTTTCATGATTCACGTGTTCAATTTAACGTGCGCTATTACATGTTTGCGCTGTTGTTTGTCATTTTTGATGTCGAAACGGTCTTTTTATACCCATGGGCGGTTGCTTATGACCGTCTCGGCTTGTTTGCCCTTATTGAAATGTTGATTTTTGTGGCAATGCTTGTCATTGGGCTCGTGTATGCTTGGAAGAAGAAGGTGTTAAAATGGATGTAAAGTTACTGAATGTGCCAGAGGAAGAGATGGAAGAATTACGGCGCAACGTATTTTTAACGACGCTCGAACAACTGAAGGCTTGGGCGAGAAGCAATTCGCTATGGCCACTGACGTTCGGGCTTGCTTGCTGTGCGATTGAAATGATGGGCGTCGGCTCTTCGCATTACGATTTAGACCGATTCGGTTCATTCTTCCGCACATCGCCGCGCCAGTCCGATGTGATGATCGTTTCCGGGACGGTGACGAAAAAAATGGCGCCAATCGTTCGCCGGTTGTACGATCAAATGCCGGAGCCGAAATGGGTGATTGCGATGGGTTCGTGTGCGACGGCGGGAGGACCGTATGTCAACTCGTATTGTGTTGTCAAAGGGGTCGACCAAATCGTACCGGTTGATGTATACATCCCAGGCTGTCCGCCAAACCCGGCTGCGTTAATTTATGGGATTAATAAATTAAAAGAGAAAATCCGCTATGAAGCGAAGACAGGAAAGAAGGTGCTGTAGTCGATGAGTGAGGAAAAAGATATACAGCAACTGAAAAAAGAAGCCGCCGAACGGGCAAAGCAGTTAGCGCGCGAACGTCTAGCTGCCAAACAGGCGGGCGGTCAAACTGAACAGGCGCTCGAAGCGAAAGCGGATGAAACGGATGATCTCGCGTTAGCAAAAGCGAAAGCGGCTGCGGCCGCGAAGGCGAAAGCGGCGGCACTCGCGAAGCAAAAAGCACAAGAAGCAGGACAAGCGGAAGGTGCCGATAGCGCGGCGGATGACGTAGAATTAGCGAAGAAAAAAGCCGCGGCGGCAGCGAAAGCCAAAGCGGCAGCGCTGGCAAAACAAAAGGCGCAAGAAGTCGGACAAACGGGCGGCGAAGAAAGCGCAGCGGACGATATGGAACTTGCGAAGAAAAAAGCCGCGGCGGCAGCGAAAGCCAAAGCGGCAGCATTGGCAAAACAAAAAGCAGCCGAACAAGCGGACGGCGGAGAAAGTGCGGCGGACGATATGGAACTTGCGAAGAAAAAAGCTGCGGCGGCAGCGAAAGCCAAAGCGGCAGCGCTGGCAAAACAAAAGGCGCAAGAAGTCGGACAAACGGGCGGCGAAGAAAGCGCAGCGGACGATCTCGAACTCGCAAAACAAAAAGCGATTGCAGCTGCCAAGGCGAAAGCGGCAGCGAAAGCGAAAGCATTGGCAGAGCAGCAAGGGGAAGCGGGCGCTAGCGAAGAAGACGTAGCGGCCGCCAAAGCAAAGGCGATTGCTGCCGCGAAAGCCAAAGCAGCGGCCGCCGCGAAGGCAAGAGCGGCTGCCGGTGAAACAGAAGCGCCGAAACAGGCGGAAACCCCGTCGCCAAACAAGCCGCTTCTCGATAAATACGTCAAAGTCATTAAAGAACATCTCGGCGAAGATGTATTAGAAGACGCTTACATTAATCGATTGTCGAAAGACGTACCGACACTGGTCGCGAAAAAAGATACATACTACAAAATCGCCCAGTTTTTAAAATATAACGAACAGCTCGGCTTTGACTATTTATCAGAGCTTCATGGAACCGATTTCCAAACGCATATGGAAGTATACGTCCACTTATATTCTTATAAAAACAACCAACCGGTCGCCTTAAAAGTAAAAATCGACCGCGACCAGCCGGAAATCGATTCGCTCGTTCCGCTTTGGCAAGGGGCGAACTGGCCGGAGTGCGAAGCGTATGATTTATTAGGCATCCGCTTTAAAGGGCACCCGAACTTAATTCGCATTTTCTTAGGGGAACATTGGGTCGGCCATCCGCTCCGCAAAGACTACGAGCCGTATGATATGGAGGTGTAGCTGATGCTTCGGACGGAAGAAATGTTGTTGAACGTAGGACCGCAACATCCGAGCACGCACGGCGTGTTTCGCCTCGTGCTGAAAATCGATGGAGAAATCATTAAAGAAGCTACACCGGTCATCGGGTATCTTCATCGAGGAACGGAAAAAATTGCAGAAAATTTACAATATACACAAATCATTCCTTACACCGACCGCATGGACTATTTGTCAGCGATGACGAACAACTACGTCATTTGCCATGCCGTCGAAACGATGATGGGCATTGAAGTGCCGGAGCGCGCGGAATATTTGCGCGTATTGGCGATGGAGCTTGGCCGGATTGCGAGCCACCTCGTTTGGTGGGGAACGTATTTGCTAGATATCGGAGCGATTAGCCCATTTTTATACGCGTTCCGCGAGCGGGAAATGATTATTAACTTGCTCAACGAACTATCGGGAGCGCGCCTGACGTTTAACTATATGCGCGTCGGCGGCGTGAAATGGGATGCGCCGGACGGCTGGATTGAGAAAGTAAAAGAGTTTGTGCCATATATGCGCAAACAGCTCGCCGGCTATCACGAACTTGTCACCGGAAACGAAATTTTCCGCCATCGCGTCATCGGTGTCGGCAAATATACGAAAGAAGAAGCGCTTAACTATTCGTTAAGCGGCGTCAATTTGCGCTGCACCGGCGTCAAATGGGATCTCCGCAAAAACGAGCCATACTCCATTTACGATCGTTTCGATTTCGACGTACCTGTGCGCGAAGAAGGCGACTGCTTCGCACGATATGAATGCCGGTTGGCGGAAATCGAAGAGTCGTTAAAAATTATTGAGCAAGCATGTGAGCAGTTTCCGAAAGACGGCGAAATTATGGCAAAAGTACCGCGCATCATTAAAGCGCCGCCGGGAGAGGCGTTCGTCCGCATCGAATCGCCGCGTGGCGAAATCGGCTGCTATATTGCGAGCGACGGAAAAAAAGAACCGTATCGCCTAAAGTTCCGTCGACCATCGTTTTATAACTTGCAAATACTCCCGAAACTATTGCAAGGGGAAAACATTGCGAACTTAATTGCGATTCTTGGAGCGATTGATATTGTGCTCGGGGAGGTTGATGGTTGATGGAACAATTGTTGCGCTCGGCGCCGAGTTGGACGAACGTCGCGATCTTTTTCGGACTCGGGACGTTGCTATTGCTTATTGTTTTAGGATTTGTTACGTACGGCATTTTGGCAGAACGGAAAGTCATGGGCTTTATGCAAGGGCGGATCGGTCCGAACCAAGTCGGCGGACGGTGGGGGCTGTTGCAGACGGTCGCCGACGTTTTGAAGCTTCTTTTAAAAGAAGATACGATTCCGAAAGCGGCCGATAAACCATTGTTTATCATCGCCCCAGTCATTGCGTTCGCCCCAGCGTTTATGGTGTTGGCGACATTGCCGTTTACCGATTCGTTGCAGTTTGCCGATATCGGCGTCGGCTTGCTTTACTATATTGCAGTGTCCGGCTTGACGACGGTCGGGGTCGTCACAGGTGCGTGGGCGTCCAACAACAAATATGCGCTCCTCGGCGGCATGCGGGCCGCGGCGCAAATGATTTCGTATGAAATTCCGCTCGTCATGTCGGTGCTCGGTGTCATTTTGTTAACCGGAAGCCTTAATTTAAACGACATTGTCGAAGCGCAAAAGGACGTATGGTACATTTTCGTTCAGCCGATCGGGTTTCTCGTCTTTTTGATCGCGTCAGTCGCGGAATTGAACCGGACGCCGTTTGACTTGCCAGAAGCGGAGTCAGAGCTTGTCGCCGGCTTCCACGTCGAATATTCCGGATTTCGTTGGGCGTTTTTTATGCTCGCGGAATACGTCTATTTCTTTGCGATGGCGACGCTCACGACCGTCCTCTTTTTAGGCGGCTGGCAACCGGTCATGTTCCTTGATTTTATTCCGGGAGCCGTTTGGTTCTCGTTAAAATTTAGCCTTGTCGTATTCGTCTTAATTTGGTTCCGCTCGACGTTCCCGCGGTTGCGTGCGGATCAGCTAATGGAATTTGGTTGGAAAGTATTGCTTCCAGTCGCATTGGCCAATATTTTTCTTACCGCGCTCATTAAAAGCGTATTCTTTTAAAAAGGGGGGAGCATCGTGCTCGGCTTAGCGAAAGGGTTAAAGTACACCCTGAAAAACTTAACGAAACAAAAAGTTACGTATGACTATCCGAATGAGCCGCTCGCGCTTCCGGACCGGTTTCGCGGGATTCAAAAATTTTACCCGGAAAAATGCATCGTCTGTAACCAATGCGCGGCGATTTGTCCGACGAACTGTATTCAGCTGACCGGCAAAAAACATCCTGATCCGACGAAAAAAGGAAAAATCATTGACACGTATGACATCAATTTTGAAATTTGTATTTTGTGCGACCTTTGCACCGAAGTATGCCCGACGGAAGCGATTGTGATGACGAACAACTTTGAATTGGCGGAATATAGCCGCGATGCCCTGTTTAAAAACTTAGAATGGCTCGATGAAAACGATACGAATGTGCGAAAGGGGAATAAACCGTGAGCGGAGAATATGTCGCGTTTTTAGGGCTCGCATTGGTCGCGATTGCCGGCGGCGTCCTCATGTTAAACACAACGAAAGTGATGCATATGTTCGTTTCGCTCGTGTTTACGTTTGTCAGCATCGCCGGTTTGTACGTTCTACTATCAGCAGAGTTTGTCGCTGCGGTGCAAGTGTTGATTTATTCCGGCGCGATTACGATCATCATGCTGTTTGGTATTATGTTGACGCGCCCGAAAGAAGAAGGACAAACGACAACAGGGGGAGGTTTGCGAAAAGCGCTCACAGCGCTTGCGGTGTTCGCCTTTGGCGCTGCGGTATATATCGGCATTTACCGCTTAAACTTTGGCGAACAAGCAGCGCATCTCCACGAAAAAAATACGGAGCAAATCGGGATCGCGCTTTACTCCAAATACATCATTCCATTTGAAATTACATCGGTCATTTTGCTTGTCGCACTAGTCGGTGCGATTGTGCTGGCGAAAAAAGAAGACGAGGAGGCGAAATCATGAGTACAGTTCCATTGTCTGCCTACCTTGTGCTAGCGTTAATGTTGTTTTGCATCGGATTGTACGGAGCGTTGACGAAACGCAATACGGTCATTGTGCTCATTTGCATTGAACTGATGCTCAATGCGGTGAACATTAACCTCGTCGCCTTCAGCAAATACGGCGTCAATCCAAGTATTACAGGGCAAATTTTCTCGCTGTTTACGATTACCGTTGCCGCGGCGGAAGCGGCGGTCGGGCTTGCGATTTTAATGGCGTTTTACCGCAACCGGAAAACGGTGAATATTGACGAAATCGATTCGATGAAGCATTAATGGGAGCTCTCGAAGCGGCCGCCGTTTGATGGCTGGCGATGCGAGAAGCTGGAAAAAACATTCAAGAGGTTGAAAATGACGGAGGGCTAACGGCCCTTTGACAAAAAGGGGATTGTGATATTCATGATGGAAAATGCTTGGATTATACCGCTTTTTCCGCTTCTTTCCTTTTTGCTGTTGCTTGTCGTCGGAAAACGACTGAAAGAAGCAAGCGCCTATGTCGGCATGGCGGCGACGTTTCTTTCGTTCCTCGTCGCAGTCGCTGTATTAGTTGCGCGCTTTAACCAACCGACATTTGAAGCAACGCACGTCTGGTTTACGATCGGCAAGATGGACATAACGGCTGGCTTTGCCGTCACTCCGTTAAATGCGCTCATGCTCGTCGTCGTTTCGCTCGTTAGCTTTCTTGTACATATGTATTCGAAAGGGTATATGCACGGCGACGAACGGTTTCCAGTGTTTTACGCGTATTTAGGCTTGTTTACGTTTGCGATGCTCGGGCTTGTCCTTTCTGCCAACTTATTGCAAACGTACATTTTCTGGGAACTAGTCGGGCTCGGTTCCTTTCTATTGATCGGTTTCTATTTCTATAAGGAAGAAGCGAAAGCCGCAGCGAAAAAAGCGTTTATTATGACGCGCATCGGTGATGTTGGTTTATTGATCGGCATGATTTTGCTGTTTTGGCAAACGAAAAGCTTCCAATATGACGACATTTTCGCCGCGGTCAACGCAGGCAAATTGTCTAACACGCTTGTGACGTTATCGGCGATTTTGATTTTCGTCGGCGCGGTCGGTAAATCCGGTCAATTCCCGCTCCATACGTGGCTTCCAGACGCAATGGAAGGTCCGACGCCGGTGTCGGCGCTCATCCATGCCGCGACGATGGTGGCAGCGGGGGTGTACTTAGTCGCTTCGCTTTTCCCGCTTTACGAAGCGAGCGAAACGGCGATGCTTACCGTCGCGGTCGTCGGCGGATTTACGGCGATTTTTGCCGCTTCAATCGGCTTAGTGCAGACGGATATTAAACGCGTGCTTGCCTACTCCACGGTCAGCCAGCTCGGCTATATGATGCTCGCGCTCGGTGCAGGTGGTTATGTGGCTGGAATTTTCCATTTAACGACACACGCATTTTTCAAAGCGTTGCTCTTTTTAGCGGCCGGAAGCGTCATTCATGCCGTCCATACGCAAGATATTGAGAAAATGGGCGGACTTTGGCGCAAAATGCCGTTGACCGCACCGCTGTTTCTTATCGGTACATTGGCGATTAGCGGCGTCCCGCTCTTGTCCGGCTTTTTCAGTAAAGACGAAATTTTAGTCGCTGTTTGGACACATGGGCATCCGGTCTTGTTCTGGCTAGCCGTTATCGCAGCGTTTTTCACCGCGTTTTACATGTTCCGCTTATTTTTCCTTGTCTTTAGCGGAGAAACGCGCGGGGAAGCGCACGATGTGCATGAGTCGCCAGCGGTGATGACGGTGCCGATGGTTGTACTCGGTGTATTAGCGGTCGTGGCCGGTTACGTGAACACGCCGTGGTTTGGCACGTTTTTAGGCGATTTTCTCACCGGGGAAAGCGGTGCGCACGAAGAAGCGCCAGCGTGGATTATGGTCGTGGCGACCGCTGTATCGTTAGCCGGCATTTTTTTGGCGTGGCTTATGTATAGCAAAAAATCGCTTGCAAGAGATTGGCTCAGCTCGAGAGCGCCGATTACGTATAATGTGTTGCTAAATAAATATTACATCGATGAATTTTACATGATTACTGTCGGCTATGCGACGAAAGTGTTCAGCTTATTTCTACAATATGTCGACCGCTTTATCGTTGAAGGATTGGCTAGCTTGATCGCGTCGTTCACGAAAGCCATCGGAACGATCGGCTCAAGACTGCAAAACGGCCAAGTTCAAATGTACGGTGCGGTGACATTTATCGGCTTGACGATTCTTGTCGTCATTCTTGCGTTCACAGGGGGGTATTTATAATGAATGACACGTATTTTCTTTCGCTGCTCGTTTTCTCCCCGCTGCTCGGTATTGTATTGTTAGCGTTCGTGCCAAAGACACAAGAGCAGACGATTAAACTACTCGGCTTTTTGGCGACGCTGCCGTCGCTCCTTTTAGCGCTGTTTGCGTTCGGACAATATTTGCGAGGCTATGACCTCAGCCGGCTCGCCGAAAAGCATGCGTGGCTTCAGTTTGGCAAGTATTCGTTTTTGCCTGATTCAGCCTTTTCCGTTCCGTACGAGCTGAATGTGGACGGCTTTGCCCTTGTGATGATCGTCCTCACCGCGCTGTTAGCGACGCTCGCGGCGATCGCTTCCATTCATATTAAAAAAGAATGGAAAGGGTATTTCATGCTGTTTTTGTTGTTAGAAATCGGCATGCTCGGCGTTTTTGCGGCCGGAAATCTCCTGCTATTCTTTATCTTCTTTGAAGTCACGCTCGTTCCGATGTTCTTTTTAATCGGAAAATGGGGCTATTTCGAAAAAGAAAAAGCGGCATACAGCTATTTGTTATATAACGGAATCGGTTCGGCGATTTTATTGCTCGTCATTTTAATCTTATTCGCCCGCACCGGCACATCGAACATTGCGGCACTGCAAGACATGTTGCGCGATCCACAAGGAGCAGCGCAAATGCTCGCACCGATTTCTGACGATTTGCGCTACGGGTTGTTCATTGCGCTTCTTATTGCTTTTGGCGTCAAGCTGCCGATCGTGCCGCTTCATAGCTGGATGTTGCGCGTGCACGTACAGGCGCCGCCATCGATTGTGATGTTGCACTCTGGCGTGCTGTTAAAAATCGGGGCGTTCGGTTTGATCCGGTTCGGAATGGGATTATTTCCGGAGCAGTTTGAACGCTTAGCGACATTCATCGCCGTTTTAGGGGTCATTAACTTACTGTATGGAGCGTTTCTTGCCTTCGTCCAAGAAGACTTTAAAATGGTGTTGGCGTACTCTAGTATTTCCCATATGGGCATTGTGTTGATCGGGCTCGGAGCGTTAAATGAAGCTGGCATTCAAGGAGCGATTTTCCAAGTCGTTTCGCACGGGTTAATTTCCGCGCTGCTGTTCTTGCTTGTCAGCATTATGTACGAGCGGGTGCATACGACGATGCTTGACCGTTTAGGAGGGCTAGCGAAAGCGATGCCGCTCGTTTCCGGCTTTTTATTGGCAGGAGCGATGGCGTCGCTAGGGTTGCCGGGCATGTCTGGCTTTATTAGTGAGTTTACCGCGTTTTTAGGCTTGTTTAAAGCTGAGCCTATGATCGCTGCGGTCGGGACGCTCGGTATTATTATGACGGCGGTCTATTTATTGCGGGCGGTGTTGAACATGACGTACGGCGCGACAACGCACAATGTGACGGAAGTGGCAGATATACGCACAGTGGAGTTAGTTCCCGTGCTCATCTTAATGGGCTGCATCATTTTAATCGGTGTTTATCCAGACATGTTAGCCCAGTCGCTCGAGGCGACGATTCAAACGATGATGAACGGGTTAGGAGGGTGAGAGCATGACATGGGAAACGTTATTGCACTATAAATGGGGAGTGATGGCGCCGGAATTCATCATTCTTGGCGTGGCAACCGCGCTCTCACTTATCGACCTGTTCATGCCGAACGACCAAAACCGCCGCCCGCTCGGCTGGTTTGCCGTTGCTGGTGTCGTTGTGGCGATCATTTCGTTAACAGGGTTATTGTCGGTGGGTACAACGTCCATTTTATATGATACGTTCCGCTTAGATGCGTTCGGAAAAGCGTTTAAGCTTCTATTATTGACGGGCGCTGCACTCGTGTTATTGCTTGCGATGGACTATCAGCCGAAAGAAGGCGTGAAATATCAAGGCGAGTTTTATTACTTGTTTTTGACGGCGCTGCTTGGCGCGATGATGATGACATCGAGCGGCGATTTAATTACGCTATTTGTCGGGTTGGAGTTGCTGTCGATTTCGTCGTATATTTTGGCGGGATTGCGCAAAGCGCATCATTTGTCGAACGAATCGGCGATGAAATATGTCATTAACGGCGGCATTTCGACAGCGATTACGCTGTTCGGGATGAGCTACGTCTTCGGTCTTACCGGCTCGACAAATTTGAAAAAAATTGCGATGCAGCTAAGCACGTTGCAAGATAGCGGACATCAATATATGTTAGCGTTAGCGTTTTTACTGATGCTTGTCGGTTTGTCGTTTAAATTGGCATCGGTACCGTTTCATATGTGGGCGCCAGATGTCTACCAAGGGGCGCCGACACCGGTGACCGCTTTCTTGAGCGTTGTATCGAAAACCGCCGGATTTGTGATCGTGCTACGTTTATTTATCTCGATTTTTGCCGCGGCTTTATCGCAAGGAAAAGAGCCGTCATCGATGCTTTTATCGATGCAAGATTACATCGCCTTTTTGGCCGGAGCAACGATGATGATCGGAAACACGGTTGCATTAAAACAGCGGAACGTCAAACGATTATTTGCCTATTCGAGCATTGCCCATGCCGGCTATTTATTGGTCGGGTTTGCGGCGATGTCGTGGGTGATGGTCGATTCGATGTGGTTTTATTTAGCGGCGTATTTGTTGATGAACTTAGGCGCATTTGCGATTTTACAAACGGTCACTGATCAGACCGGCTCAGAAGACATTAGCCAATTCGCCGGGTTATATCGCCGGAATCCGCTGTTAGCGATCATGATGGGGTTGTTCGTCTTGTCGCTCGCCGGCATTCCAGGGACGGCTGGATTTATCGGGAAAGTGCACATCTTTTTAGGGGCGTTCGCAACGGAACCGGCGCATTACGTGCTCGCTGCGATCATGATTGCAACAACGGTCGTTTCGTACGTCTATTATTTCGGATTGTTTACGCAAATCTTTTTCCGGCCGGCGGCGCATCACGAGCCGTTACGCGTACCGCTTGGCGTGACGATTGTCGTCACTGTCTGCGCGCTCGGGACGTTCGTATTCGGCGTCATGCCGGGACTGTTGTATCACTTTTTAGACCAATTCCAACACTTTAGTGATTTTCTCCGCTAACGAAGGGGGACTCTCCCTTCGTTTTTTCGTCGGAAAGGAGGAATGGAAGATGATGACGGGTGTCGGGCAGCAAGCGCTGCTTAGCATTATTTCGCATCTTGTCTTTATCGCGCTCACATGGTGGACGCTGCAAGGCGTTCATGTCGAGAAGCTATTGAAGCCAAATCGCGTGCTACAAGCCCGCGTGCTTTATATATTATTGACGATCGCCATTGGCTCGACCGTCAGCAACTTTTTTCTCGACTATCTTCTTTGGTCGAAGCAACTGCCGTTTCTCTTTCGGGGCGAGTAATCGTCCCGTTTTTTGTCAAAAAAGAAAAAATTCCTCTCCGATTTTGTCGAGCGTTTTCGTGTATGTTCGGTGTCAATCTGGCAACAATAACAGCTAAGGAGAGGAAGGGAAACGGAATGAAGAAAAAAATATGGATGACGATGATGGTTGCTGTTTTAGTAATTGGCTATTCCTTCAGCAAAGTGCAGGGGAACGAGCCGCTGAAAGAGATGAAAACAATAGCGCTTGTGTTACAAAAAAATGGTGCATCGATCGAGCAATGGACGATTTACACAAGAGAGTATGCCCAAACGATGAAAAATGATTCCGCTTTTACAAAAAAAGTGGACGAGCTGAAACGGACATTTCCAACGTTTCAATGGGTCGTCGAAGCGGATCAACATGTTCAACGAGCGACAGGCATCAATGAACATTCCTCTATGCAAGAAAAAATTCAACTCGTCACTACTGTTGCAAACAAACAGCCCCAAACGTATATCCTCTATGAATTAAAGGGATTTGGTTGGAGCGAAACAGTGCAAAAAAACATTGGTCAAATCATAAGCCAAAGATCATCACAACTCTTTACGAAACAGCCTGCATTTTTCTCTTGTGTAAAAGGGGAATTCAATGGTAAGATGAAAGGTGTTTTGTTAAAACAAGCTTACCATCTTTTACATGCATTCAACGCCGCGCCCGTCGAGGCGCTTACGGAAGAAGCGTTTGTTTCCGTTTCTGCATATACTAGGCAGTGGGAGAACGTTCTTCCGACAAAAACACATCCAATGAACATTCAGCTAGCGTTGAGAAAGACGGGATTGGGCGGCCGAACGACTGTTGTCGTTGGAACCCCGATCATTACAATTGAATATTAATATAGAGAATTTGGACGCGGAGGGGAATACCTTGGAAAAAATCATCGTCCGTGGCGGAAACCGGTTAAGCGGCACCGTAAAAGTCGAAGGAGCGAAAAATGCCGTTTTACCTGTCATCGCCGCAACCTTATTAGCAAGTGAAGGAAAAAGTGTCATTCATGACGTTCCTGCTCTCTCCGATGTATATACAATTACGGAAGTGCTGCGTTATTTAAACGCAGATGTCACGATGGAAGGAAACCGCGTTGTTGTAGATGCATCCCGAGAGCTAAAATTAGAAGCCCCGTTTGAATATGTACGCAAAATGCGCGCCTCCGTTTTGGTGATGGGGCCGTTGCTTGCGCGGAAAGGCCGCGCTCGCGTGGCATTGCCAGGCGGTTGTGCGATTGGCTCGCGGCCGATTGATCAACATTTAAAAGGCTTTGAAGCGATGGGCGCTTCCGTGAAGGTCGGAAACGGATTTATTGATGCCGAGGTGAACGGCCGGCTTCGCGGGGCGAAAATTTATCTCGATTTCCCGAGTGTAGGGGCGACGGAAAATATTATGATGGCCGCTGTGCTGGCGGAAGGAACAACGGTGATCGAAAACTGCGCTAAAGAGCCGGAAATCGTCGATTTGGCGAACTTTTTGAACGCGATGGGAGCAAAAGTACGCGGAGCTGGAACGGGCACGATCCGGATTGAAGGTGTATCGAGTTTGCGCGGAGCGGTGCATACGGTCATTCCTGATCGGATTGAGGCAGGTACGTTCATGGTCGCAGCGGCGATTACGGGCGGCAACGTTCTCGTTCAAGGAGCCGTTCCTGAGCATTTAAGCTCGTTAGTGGCGAAGCTCGAGGAAATGGGCGTGACGGTTGTTGAAGAAGAAAATGGCCTTCGTGTCATCGGCCCGGAAAAATTAAAAGCGGCTGATATTAAAACGATGCCGCATCCAGGGTTTCCGACCGATATGCAGTCGCAAATGATGGCGTTATTGTTAAAAGCAGAAGGCACAAGCATGATTACGGAAACGGTATTTGAAAACCGCTTTATGCATGTCGAAGAATTTCGACGCATGAACGCCGATATTAAAATTGAGGGGCGTTCGGTCATCATTAACGGTCCTTGCAATTTGCAAGGGGCGGAAGTGGCTGCCACTGATTTGCGCGCAGCTGCCGCGTTAATTTTGGCAGGGCTTGTCGCCGAAGGATATACGCGGGTGACCGAATTGAAGCATTTAGACCGCGGTTACGTCCGCTTCCATGAGAAGCTTGCGGCGCTTGGCGCAGACATTGAGCGCGTCCGTGAAGAAGAAACGGTATGGGAAGCGGCAAAAGTAACCGACCTTAACTAATGACGAAAGCGACCGTTCGTTGCAAAAAGCAACGGAAGGTCGTTTTTTCTTTTTTACAAAAATAGACAAGTTGTGATAAAATAAAAAGAAAAATGCCTATCGGAGAGGAGGGATTGGATGGAAGCGTTGCTTCAGCAGTTTATGGAGCAAATGAATAAGCGCTTTGATCGGTTAGAAAGCGAAATGAGTTCTTTTCGGAAAGAACAAAATGAAATGAGAAAAGATATCCGCGCTTTAGCGTCGGAGCAACAAGTGATGCGCCAAGAGATCAACGCGCTAGCTGCTAAACAAGAAAAATTTGAACAACAGCTCCAGCAAACGAACGAACGAGTAGAACAGCTGGCAGTGCAGTTGCAACAGACGGACGAAAAAGTAGAGAAATTAGGAGCGCAGCTAAAACGTACGGATGAAAAAGTAGAAAAGCTTGATCAACAACTGCAACAGACGAACGAACGAGTAGAACAAGTAGCTACGCAATTGCAACAGACGAACGAGCGAGTAGAACAAGTAGCTACGCAATTGCAACAGACGAACGAACGAGTAGAACAAGTAGCTACGCAATTGCAACAGACGAACGAGCGAGTAGAACAAGTAGCTACGCAATTGCAACAGACGAACGAACGAGTAGAACAAGTAGCTACACAACTGCAACAAACGAACGAAAAAGTTCATCAAATGGACCAAACGGTTCAGACGTTAGCGACCGAGCAGCACGAAATGCGGAAAGAGCTTGCGTTTTATTATGGTAGTCTAATGCGCGAAATAGAAAATACGAAAACCGAGATGAGAAGCCATTTCAAACATTTAGAGCGGGTCGACGAACAACATCGAGAAGTCATCGAGCTATTGGCTTCTAGAATTCAATGACAACATCGGACTCACAAACGAGTTCTTTTTTTTTGCCGATTTTCTTCCCACAAACAATTTGTCATATATACTTGTCCACCCCCATACACTATGTAATAACGAGCGGGCAAACGTGTTTGCCGATGATGCAAGCAAATTGGCGCTTGAAAACTGCATATTGGGGGGCGCGGAAATGAAACGTCTCAAACTATTCCTCGCACTAGGTTCTCTCTTATTCATTGTGGTGTTGCTCATCCCGACATTGCTCGTCATCCCCTTCCATGAAAAAACAGGCGGGGCGTTGGCAGAAGCGCTGCAAAATCAACGACGCGTGCAACTAAAGAATGCGGGGCCAGATGTCGAAGTAGCCGTGTATCGAAGCAAAGAAAAACGAATCGAGCATATCCCGCTCGAACAGTACGTCGTAGGAGTCGTCGCCGCTGAAATGCCGGCTGATTTTGAGCTCGAGGCGTTAAAAGCGCAGGCGCTGACTGCCCGAACGTACATTGTCAAGCAAATGCTGAACGACCAGCCGATCCAGCTCCCAAAAGGCGCGAACGTGACGGATACGATTATGCATCAAGTGTACTATAGCGATGAGGAATTAAAGCAGCGATGGGGAGCGGATTACGACTGGAAAATGAAGCGAATCATCGAGGCCGTTCAAGCAACGCAAGGGCAAATTATTACGTACAACAATGCTCCGATTGAAGCGGCGTTTTTCTCAACGAGCAACGGGTTTACCGAAAACTCGGAGGCGTACTGGCAAAACGACTTTCCGTACTTAAAAAGCGTCGCTAGCCCGTGGGACGAAAAATCGCCAAAATTTTATCATCAAACGGTGATGTCCGTAGCGGAATTTGAACAACGATTAGGGGTCAAGCTCCCGAACGACGGATCGGTTGGCGTCATTTTGTCGCGGACGCCGGGCAAGCGGGTCGATGTCGTCGAAATTAACGGAAAGCGGTTGAAAGGAAGAGAAATACGGGAAAAACTCGATTTAAAATCGACGGACTTTACATGGGTGCGTAAAGGGAACGACATCGTCATTACGACGAAAGGATACGGCCACGGCGTCGGCATGAGCCAATATGGGGCGAACTTTTTGGCGAAGCAAGGAAAAACGTATGAAGATATCGTCAAATATTATTACCGCGGCGTCACCGTTTCATCCGCCACCGCGTTTTTAAACCGGCTGACGGCGAAAAAATAGCAGGCTCTCGTCGATGAGCCGCTTTTTTATGCATAAAATGCCGTTTTTTTTTCAAAAAATAAACAAAAACGTGTTTTTTGATGTATAGATTTTCCTCTTTCTGTTCAAAATGGTTGCTGAGGTGATGAACAATGAGAGAGGAAGAAAAGAAACCATCTTCTCCAATGAAACCAAGTTTGAAACGTGCGTTGAGAAAGCGTTGGGTATTTCCGGCTGTCTATTTAACGAGTGCCGCTGTTATTTTGGCGGGAGTGCTTTGGTTCCAAAACAACAATGATGCGAAGCCAAAAGACGAATACCAATATAGCCAAGATGCCCCGGGTACGTCGTCGAAAGAAGACGAATCTATCCCGGTCAACGAAGCGGTGGAGCATGTGGCGATGCCGGTGCTCGATCCAAATACGGTCGAAATTAAGACGCCGTTTTACGATTATGCCGCATCCAAAGAAGAACAAGAAGCAGCTCTCGTCTTTTATAATAATACGTATCATCCAAACCGCGGCATTGACCTTGTCATGAAAGATGGCCAGCCGTTTGACGTTACTGCTTCTTTAAGCGGTACGGTCACTAAGGCGGAAAAAGATCCGATTTTAGGCTATATCGTCGAAATCGATCATAATAACGGCGTCGTGACTGTCTATCAATCACTCGCAAATGTCGAAGTAAAAGCAGGCGATACGATTAAGCAAGGACAAATCATCGGCAAAGCTGGACAAAGCGCGTTCAACAAGGAAGCAGGCACGCACGTCCACTTTGAAATTCGCCAAAACGGCAAGCCGGTCAATCCGCTTGACTATGTCGACAAACCAGTCACAACGCTTACGGAGTCCAACGCACAAAAAGAAAACGCACAAGACGAAAACAAACAAAACACAACAAAAGGCGAATCGCAAGACAAATCTTCATCTGATGATCAATCAATGGATGAAAGCGACACAAACCAAGACGCTTCCTACAACGCGCCAGATTCCTCCATCGGAATGGCGAAAGCATAGCGAAATGTAAGCGGCATCGAGTCTAGTGCACTCGGTGCCGTTTTTTTTGTTTAAGCAAAAAAAACGGTTGCTTTTCTTCATATTTCTGGCATATATGGCCCGTTTGCTTAATAAAATGTTACAAACTTATCAACTAACGGGAGTGTTTGAGGTGGGGATCGTCCATAGCGTAAAAATAAAGCCAAAGATGCTTTCGAAATGAACAAGAAGAAGTGCTTTTGATCACCGACGAAACGAGTCTCATTTCACACTTCTCACATCCAACTTAGGGAGGGCGAGTGGTGTGCACGATTACATCAAAGAGCGTACTATCAAGATAGGAAAGTATATCGTGGAGACGAGGAAAACCGTTCGCGTCATCGCGAAAGAATTTGGCGTTTCCAAAAGTACGGTTCATAAAGACTTAACCGAACGACTTCCGGAAATTAACCCGGAGCTGGCGAATGAAGTCAAAGAAATTCTCGATTACCATAAATCCATTCGTCATTTGCGCGGAGGGGAGGCCACGAAGAAAAAGTATAAAAAAGAAACGATTCAATAAATTTTTCTTCCTTGCTTTTTTGTCATAAAAATAGTATCAGATTCCGATCATCCTATGATAAAATAATGAATTAGGAGCAATTCGATGGATGGAAAGCAAGGAGGAACTTATACATGTTTGCGAGGGATATCGGAATCGATCTCGGTACGGCGAACGTACTCATTTATGTAAAAGGAAAAGGAATCGTGCTCAACGAACCATCCGTTGTCGCGATTGACAAAAATACAAATAAAGTGCTTGCTGTCGGCGAAGAAGCAAGACGAATGGTCGGGCGTACCCCTGGGAATATTGTTGCCATCCGGCCGCTAAAAGATGGCGTCATTGCTGACTTCGATATTACGGAAGCCATGTTGAAACACTTTTTAAATAAGCTCGATTTAAAAGGCTTTTTCGCCAAGCCGCGCATTTTAATTTGCTGCCCAACGAACATCACTTCCGTCGAGCGCAAAGCGATTAAAGAAGCAGCGGAAAAAAGCGGCGGCAAAAAAGTATATTTGGAAGAAGAGCCGAAAGTGGCGGCGATCGGCGCTGGAATGGACATTTTCCAACCTTGCGGAAATATGGTCGTAGATATTGGCGGTGGCACGACCGATGTTGCCGTCCTGTCGATGGGCGATATTGTCACCGCCACTTCTATTAAAATGGCCGGGGACAAGTTCGATATGGAAATTTTAAACTACATCAAGCGCGAATATAAGCTGCTCATTGGCGAACGGACGGCGGAAGAAATTAAAATAAAAGTGGCAACCGTATTCCCAGGCGCACGCGACGAAGCAATTGACATTCGCGGCCGCGACCTTGTGACAGGCTTGCCGCGCACCATTACCGTTCGCTCAGCGGAAATTGAAAAAGCGCTTCGTGAACCGGTATCCGTCATTGTACAAGCTGCCAAAAGCGTACTCGAACGCACGCCGCCGGAATTGTCGGCGGACATTATCGACCGCGGTGTCATTTTAACCGGCGGAGGCGCTTTGCTGCACGGCATTGACCAATTGCTTGCTGAAGAATTAAAAGTGCCAGTTTTAGTGGCCGAAAATCCGATGGACTGCGTCGCGATCGGAACAGGCATTATGCTCGATAATATTGACCGCGCACCGAAGCAAAAGTTCATATAAATCGCCAAGCGGATGGGTAGCGTTTCCTCAACGTACCTATTCGCTTTTTTATTGATTTGCCGTATAATAGAAAATAAGGATGGACGAAGAAGCGGAGGGAACGACTTTGTTGCGTGGGTTTTATACAGCGGCTGCCGGCATGATTGCTGAGCAGCGTCGTGTCGAAATGTTAACGAACAATATTGCCAACGCGAATACGCCGGGATATAAAGCGGATGAAGCGGCGCTGCGCGCTTTTCCAGAGCTGTTGCTTTCGCGCCTAGAGAAAGAAACGATTCCGGCAAAAGAGCCGCGCTCGTTTTTCAAGGCAACGACGATCGGTCCGATCCATACCGGTGTATATATGCAAGAACTCGTGCCGGATTTTTCGCAAGGCGATATAAAAGAAACAGGGCAGCCGACTGATCTCGCCCTAGTCAACGGAACGGTTCCGGTCGATGCCGAAACAGGCAGGAAAGGGGCGCTCTTTTTTGTCGTCCAAAATGCCAATGGCGACGTACGCTATACAAGAAACGGCAATTTTACGTTGGATGCGGAAGGATATTTAACGACGAACGACGGGTTTTACGTACTCGATGAAAACAACAGCCGCATTCGGTTAACCGGCACCGATTTTACGGTGGCGCCCGATGGCACGATTCGCGAAAATAACGTTCGCGTCGCCCGCTTGAACGTCGCTTTTGCGGCGAATCCGAACGCGGTCGTGAAAGAAGGAAACGGCTTATTCCGCAGCGAAAACGGCCTGCTTCCGAGCGCGATTGGCAACGCAAACGTCACGTACGAACTGAAGCAGCGGTTTCTGGAGCGCTCGAACGTTGATGTCGCTCGTTCGATGACGGATATGCTGTCGGCGTACCGCGCGTTTGAAGCGAACCAAAAAATTTTACAAGCATACGACCGAAGCATGGACAAGGCCGTTAACGAAATCGGCCGTCTAAGATAATCGGAAGCAGGGAGGATGGAAACGTGTTACGTTCGATGATTACCGCCGCCAATACGATGAACCAATTGCAGCAGCAGCTCGACGTCATTAGCAACAACATCGCCAACAGCAACACGACCGGCTTTAAACGGCGCGAAACAAACTTTGGCGAGCTATTAGTACAACAATTTGACAATTTGCCGGACGATCAAGCCGCTCGCCTAACACCAGCAGGCGTCCGCCGCGGCGTCGGAGCGAAGCTAGCGGAAACGAACCTCGTTCTCAAGCAAGGTCCGCTCATGCAAACGGGGCGCATGTTGGACGTGGCGTTGACGAAAGAAGGCCAATTTTTCCGCGTGCTGGCCGAGAATGCGGACGGAACAACGGCCATTCGCTATACGAGAGACGGCGCGTTTTCCTTAACTCCGTCATCTACGAACCCGAATGTGTTAATGCTTGTCACAACCGATGGCTACCCAGTCCTCAACAGCAACAACGAGCCGATCGTCATTCCGGACGGGTTTAAAGACATTACGATTACGGACACTGGTACGCTCCGTGTGATCGCGCCAGACGGCCGCGTTGCGCAAACGGCCGACATTGGCGTGACGAACATCGTGCGTCCACAGCTTCTCGAGTCAGTTGGCGACAATTTATATGCGCTTCCGGACGTAGCGGCGCTCAATGTGCCAGAAGCGGACGTAGCGGTGAACATGGTTGGAAATTTACGGCCGCAAATTAACGTCCAGCAAGGAGCATTAGAGCAATCGAACGTCGATGTAGGGACGGAAATGACCGATTTGATGATCACGCAGCGCGCCTACCAAATGAACGCCAAGTCGATCTCCATTTCCGATCAAATGATGGGGCTCATTAACGGAGTTCGTTCATAACGGGGAGAAAGAAGTATGACGGAAGAACGATGGAAAGAACAACAGACCGAACAACGAACCGAGCGGCGCAAAAAACGGTTGCGTAAACGCCTCATTCCGATTTGGCTAAGGATTATCATCGTCATCGTGCTGATGGTGGTAAGCACCGCTGTCGGCGCGATGGTCGGCTACGGCGGACTCGGCAACGGCAAGCCGCTTGATGCATTAAAGCCGTCGACGTGGCAGCACATCATCGATATTGTCAAAAAAGATACGAAAAGCGAGTAGCGGTCAACAAAAAAATCCAGCCGTTTTTCGCTGGATACACTTTAATTAGCAAGCCGCTGCTCGACTTTATTGACTTGTCTTTTGACGGTTTCGACTTCGCGAAACAGAAGATTGACATCTGCCTGCATATCGTTTGTAATGGTTCGTATCTCTTTTCTCATATTCGTAAGGGTTTCAATCGTTAATGTCGTATGATGTTTAAGCAGCTCTTTCATTTCTGCTTGTCCTTGTTTGACTTCTTTTAATTCTGTTTCCACATGATCGAGCCGCTCGTTGACTTGCTGCAAGTTCGTTTCCACATGATCGAGCCGCCCATTGACTTGCTGCAAGTTCGATTCTACATGATCGAGCCGCTCGTTGACTTGCTGCAAGTTTGATTCTACATGATCGAGCCGTCCGTTGACTTGCTGCAAGTTCGATTCCACATGATCAAGCCGCCCGTTGACTTGCTGCAAGCCGTTTTCAAGCTGGGTGAGCCGCTCGTTGACTTCTGTACGAAACGCGCGCATCTCGTTCATCAATTGAAGCAACAACTGTTCCAACTGTTTCACCTCCCCCGTCTTTCTATTATATCACATGACGGTGGATCGAGAAAAGAAAAGGAGGTTATACATATGCTTGATATCCAGCAAATTCAAAATATTATTCCACACCGTTATCCGTTTTTATTAGTCGACCGTATATTAGAAGTCGAAGAAGGAAAGCGCGCCGTCGGACTGAAAAACGTCAGCGCCAACGAGCAATTTTTCGTCGGCCATTTTCCGGAATATCCGGTCATGCCGGGCGTGTTAATCGTCGAAGCATTGGCGCAAGTCGGGGCGGTAGCGATGCTGATGAAAGAAGAAAACCGCGGCCGCCTCGCCTTTTTCACCGGCATTGACAACTGCCGCTTCAAAAAACAAGTGAAACCGGGCGACCAGCTTCGCTTAGAAGTCGAAATCATTCGCGCGAAAGGCCCGATCGGCAAAGGCAAAGGCATCGCCACGGTCGACGGCGAACTCGTCTGCGAAACCGAAATCATGTTTGCCCTCGGCGAAAAGAAAGACGCGTAACAAAAATCCTCTTTCCGGGTGAAGGAAAGAGGATGTTTTATGCATGAAAAGACCCTTTCTGGAGAAGCTAAGCAAAGACCATCTATATTCAGAAAGGAGATTTGCAAATGAAGAAAAAAGCTTTATTTATCCGGTTATTCAGTGTGTTTGTCGCGATGCTGCTTGCTTCAGGATGCAACTTCAATCGCGATAACCAAAATCCGCCGCCGCCAACGACGAATCAAAACAACGACATGAACGATACGGACGTCAATCCGTCGGACGATGTCAACCAACGAGATGACGCTACGAACCGAAACAACCTTAACGGCAACGATGCCAATGACAACTTGAACAAAAACTTGCCGCCTGGCGACGATACGAACAACGGCCCTGGCGATGACGAAAACGACAACCAACCGGACCGCGAAGACCCGGTGGAAGATCCGAAAGATATGAATGATAAAGACAATAAAGACGAATAAGCACAAAAGACCGGCTTGCCTAGAGTGGGCCGGTTTTTTTATAAGAATTAAGAAAGTATAAAATTTTGAAGTGATGTCTAGCACCGGCTTCTGCTGGTAGCTCGGCTTCACTTTTCGGTGCTGTCTTCTTACCGTTATCAATGGGAGTACTCGGCTATGCTGTGGGTGGGGACGATGACGGTCCGGCCACTTTAGACGCCAGTCGTCGATGGTGTGAGGGCGGGTTAGATGCACGGTTCTCATCTCTTTTTTGTTCATTATCTTTTTGAGACATGCTATAATGAATGGCAAAGGAGGTGTGGGGGATGAGCCAAGAATTAAAGGATTTGCTTCGCTCCGTGTTGAAGGAAGAGTTGCAGCCGGTTCACGAACGATTGGATCGTGTAGAGCGGACCCAGCAAGAGCTACAACGGGGCCAGAAAGCGTTAGAAGCGAGCGTCGCCCAAATTCAACAAGACGTAGCGCAACTGCAAGCAGGCCAACGTGCATTACAACAAGACGTGGCAGAGCTACAAGCAGGTCAACGTGCACTAGAGAGTACAGTAGCTCAAATCCAGAAAGATGTCACGCAGCTGCAAGCAGGTCAGCAGGCATTACAACAAGACGTGGCCAAACTTCAAATCGGCCAACAAAAACTAGAAAACGAGATGGCCGACATGAAGCAATCGCTCGGAAACGTGGAACGGACGCAAGAAAAGATCCTCGAAGAACTGCGCATTTCGAAAAACAATCAAGCATTAATGTTGAACGATTTGACTTATATGAAAAAATCGATCGATTTAACCGTTTCTTATTTAGAGAGACGGTCGGATATTATGTACGACATGATGATTGAACATGAAAAAGAAATTTTAAATTTAAAAAGCCGGTTGCCAAACTAAGTCCCAAAAGGGGGCTATTTTTTATGCGCATCGGCTTATAGTTTATTCGCTGATGTCGGTTCGCATGAAAAATGACGTTCACACCTAAATGTTCTTATTTATCACTTTTGGATAAATGTGCTATAATGGAACAAAGGGTGAGGAGGTGTGAGCGATGAGCCAAGAGTTAAAAGAGTTGCTTCGTTCCGTGTTGAAAGAAGAATTGCAGCCGATTTATGAGCAGCTCAATCGTTTTGAACGAATACAAGAACAAATTGAAGAAATGCGGGCAGGAAAATATCATGAAACGTTCATCCATGCCGAATTGATCGGTTTTAAGCAATTTGTTGATTTGTCTTTGAAACAGCTTCAACATAAAACAGACGCGATGATCGACAAATTGTTAAAACATGAAAAAGAGATTATCGGGTTAAAGTTCAAAGCATCGGAATAAGTCCCAAAAGGGGGCTATTTTTTATATGTCTGAAACATAGTGCTTAGATTTGTAGAAAAAAGCATCTGAACGTGTTACAATCGCAGTAGCAGCTGCATGAAGCGGATGGGATGGTTGGCACTCCCTGTAAGAAAGGGGGTGTTTTACATGGTGACGTACGAAGCAATAAATATACTCTTTCAATTTGGCATTTTCTTAGCTACGGCGTTAACAGCTATCGTGGCAGTAATCGCTCTTGTCACCGACAGAAGAAAGAAGTAACCTCCCTCCGCTCTTGGCCAAAGAATGCAGGGTAGTTACTTCTTTTTGTAAATATTACATTAGGGCCAGCCGCTCTTCTTGCGGCATGTAGTTGCCTCGGCTGAGCGTTCCGAGCGCTCAGTCTTTTTTATTTTATGAAATACCTGCTTTTATTATACAAATGATACGCCACGTTTGGCAAGATAAGGGCAACGTCCACTGTCACGCCCCGATGTATGTCGAGATTTGTAGAAACAGAGGGTCATAGATTGGCTCTCTGTTTTTTGCGTTTATTCGCGGAAATATTTATTTGGGTGCAGGAGTTTGTTTGTTTTTGTCGAAGAAACATGTGACAACTCATATGCGAGGTGAAAAGAATGGGACGAGCAAGGCGGATATGGGTGCCGCATTTGTTTTACCATATCGTATGCCGTGGAAATCGGCGCGATCCGCTGTTTAACGAACCGAATGATTTTCTGGCGTTTTTTCGCATCCTCGAACAGCTTCATGAAAAAATTCCATTTGAAATCGCTTCATATTGCCTTATGACAAACCATTTTCACTTGCAGCTGCACTCGCAGCACCAATCTATCTCCAAAGTAATGGCGCTTATCAACAAGCGATATGCGAATTATTACAATACGCGCTATTGCTTGACCGGACATGTGTTTGAAAAACGCTATTTCAGCAAGCCCGTTGATGATGAAAAAGGCATGTTGGAAGTGAGCCGCTACATTCACCTCAATCCTGTTGAGGCCCGTATTGCTCATCTCCCCGAACATTATCGCTGGAGTAGTTTTTATTTATATAAGCAACCGCAAACATACACGCCCCCATTTATGAATATCGACGCGCTATTGCAATGTTTCTCAGGTACGAAAGAAGAACAGAAGAAAAAATATTTGGAGTTTGTCAAGAATGAGATTTTGTCTAAAAAAATGATGGAATCTTCTTATAGGCTCGGTACAGCGGTTACGTTTAAAACATATTGCCTAGATTTGTAGAAAAAAGCATACGGACATGTTACAATCGCAGTAGTAGCAACTACATAAGCAGGGTGGGCGATTGACCACTTCCCCAATGGAGGGAGGTGGGAAAATGACGACATACGAAGCATTAAGCTTAGTTGCTCAATTCAGTCTAGTACTGATAGGAATGCTGACATTGATCGTCACGATGGTCGTCTATATAAACAAAAAGAAGTAACCGCTCCCCCACGACCAATGGATTAAGACGGTTACTCCTTTTCGGTAATCTCTGATTCAATTGGGTCAGCCGCTCTTCTTGCGGCATGTAGTTGCTTCGGCTGAGCGTTCGCAGCGCTCAGTCTTTTTTATTTTATGAAATATCTGCTTCTATTATACAAATGATACGGCTCGTTTGGCAAGAATGTGCACGATCGCTATGTTTGATCAAAGTGGATGATATCCGGAAAATAGATGGAGAGAATCGTGTTTGCTTTACAATGCATGGCAGAGAATATTGTAACAATACCTCTAAAGAAGGCTATCCTGTAACGGATTTAAAGTGGCGTTCCATTTTTCGTTCTTATCGCTCTATCTCCTTTAAAGGGCTTCAAAATTTATATTTGTGCATTGGGTTGGCGAGAAAAGAACCCAATAAAGGGATTATGAGTGAATATCCAATGGTTATTAGCATTATCACAAATCCCTTTGTTAATTACCCGTCGCAATATCCATAATGGAAATGGATATTTACGCTCGCTTAATGGTATACTTAATGTAAAAGGAAGGAGGAAAGGTGGATGAGAAAACCAAAGGGAAAGTTATATACCTCGAATATCGAAGGATTAAAATTTGCACCCCCTCATGCGGAAATATGGCAAATTACACGTGCCGGCCATGATATAAAGGGTGCTATTATTGTTCGTAGCTTGTCACCTTCTCCTCAGTTGTTTGAGCGTTATTTAAGGGAATGGAAAGGGAAACGACCAAACCAATGGTGGTCATTATATGAAATGGCTTTCCTTTCAGAACTAAGAGAAGAGGAAAAATTAAAGTCACTCCGAGATATTTATAAAAAATTGCTCCTAGGAAAAGACATTGTGCTCCTTTGTTTTTGTACAGATCATCGTTATTGCCATCGCCGTTTAGTAGGGGAGTTTTTTAAGCCATATGGAGTTGAAGCAGTGGAGTTAAATCCCATTAAAACAGAGCAGCTAAGTTTGTTTTAGGTGAGTGGAAAAATGAAAGCGAAAATTTGCACAATTGGGTTTGCAAAGAAACCATTGCGAACGTTTGTGGAACTTTTAAAACGAGAAAATGTTCAGGTAGTTATTGATACACGGTTGCATAATACGTCGCAATTGTCAGGATACGCTAAAAAAGACGATTTAGCGTTTATTTTAGGAATATTAGGTATTGATTATATTCACGATCCCCTTCTTGCTCCGACGGAGGAAATTCTCAAAGCGTATAAAAACAAGGAGATGACTTGGGGAGATTATGAGAAGAAATATACAGATTTATTGAAGATGAGGAATGTAGAACAGTACCACCAAGATTTAATAGCAAAGAAAACAGTTTGTCTGTTGTGTAGTGAACATGCCCCACATCACTGCCATCGCCGTTTATTGGCTGAGTACTTGCAAAAATTTTATTCGGATATAGAAATTGTGCATTTAATGTAGAGAATGGGATTGGCGTCTGCCACACCCCAAGGTTTGCCGAGATTTGCAGAAACAGATAGTTGAAAGGCTCTCTGTTTTTTCATGTCTACCACAATGGATTAAAATGTGTGAAATTGTGATAACATAAAAGGGAGATTATAGATGAAGAAGGGGTTGTGTTATGCTTATTGGTCGTAATGATTTATGCCCTTGCGGAAGTGGAAAAAAGTATAAAAAGTGTTGTATGCGAAAAGATAGTGTGATTGAGATTGCCCGCATGCGAGAAGAGCGGTTTTTTCAGTTAAAAACAGACTTGATTATGAGAATCCGAGAATTTTTGCTGGAACAATTGTCTTTTTCGGAGCATCATGCGGTGAAACAAGCGTTCGATCGTGAGTTGCAATCGTTAAAAAACAAAGAGCGGCTAGAATATTTTTTTCCTGTTTGGTGCGTGAAGTTTTATTGTTATAAAAACGGGTTAAACGGATTGGAATGGTTTTATGAAGCGTATAAAGAAAAATTAAAGAAAGAAGAACGTGAGTTAATTGAAACATGGCTTACGCTTGTACCACGGCTTGTACAAATTGTCGATAAAAAAGATGATGGGGTCATTGTAGAAGACCGTTTTACGTGTGAGCGGTTGTTTATGCCGTTTTGTGAAACGCTGTACGAGGCTATTCCGTGGGGCGGAATGTTTAGCTTGATTGAAATGTTTGGCGAAAGGTATTATGTTCACGGTTTGGCATTTATCGAAGGTCCTAAGGGTGTGGAGAGGGCGTATGAACGAATACGCCAGCTATTAGTGGAAACAAAAAAGCCGTACGAGCAAGTCGCGTTTGAATATTTTTTACCTATTCTTGATGAGTTGATTGGTGAGCCACCTTCAGGAAAAATGGTGAAGAAAAAGAAGGTGATGTTGCATTATGATGTGAAGGATGTGCAACGCTTCATTCATTCTTTGCTTGAAAAAAATGTGATCATCATTGATGATCAAACAAATGAATACATTCAGCTCAGCTTTGTTGGACCGGAAGTAAAGTACGAAGATAATGCGCTAGACGGTCCTGTTTATATTCGTGAAGTGTTTGGATATATGGACATTGAAAAGAATGAGCTTTTGTTTCAATCGATGCACTTAGAAAAAACTGCAGAATTTCAACAGTTGATGAAAGAAATGAATATTCCATTGGTAAAAGAAACGGTAGAGGAAATCGATATGCCGGAACATGTTGGGCTTGCGACATATGCTGTTCATGTCGAACAGCCTGTGCCTCCTTCGATGGGGGCAATTGCACAAGAAATGGTGCTTGCCTATGAACAGTTACATCGCCCGATACTCGATGGAAAAACACCGATGGAATGGCTTGAGATGGGGGAGAAGGATCGTGTGGAGCAATGGCTACGCGAGCGAGAGTATGCAAGTTTTACTGCTTTTTCTTCTCGGACAAAGCCAATTACCCCAGATTATAATTCCATTCGGCGTAGTCTAAGGCTTCCTCCTTCGCCATTTGTGTGGTTAGGAGAAGAGCGCGAAAGCCGGATGTATACATTAACCCCATTAGGGGAGCAGGAAGGCAATGCTCAGTTATTCACGCCGTTTGATTGGACTGTTCGTTTTTTCGGCAACGATTTGAGTGCGTTTTATGAAGAAAAAACAACAGGAAAGTCTGCGGAAACGAAGCAAAAATATAAAGTAGGTGTTACTATACTTGCTGATTATTTCAAAACGAAGCATTATTCGTCATGGGAAGAAGTGCGTGAGAGCGATTGGCATGAGTGTATCGTCTATTTTTATTTGAACACATATCGTGATTTAAGTCTCCAGCAAGCAAAGCGATTCCTCTCAACATGCAAAGCGTTCGCCAAATGGCTTGATGATAAATATGGAACAAACCATGCACAATATGTGTGGCACATTGTAAAGCAAGTAGAAGAGCGAATATATGAAGCGATTCGCTTGCTAGATATGTACCATCCATATTGGGAAAGACAGAATATAGGGTGGCAGGCGTTATGGCGCCTAGCAGGTGAGGAGAAAATGTTTCAAGTTGTTTCCATTTCTTCTCATACGACGACGTTGCGCGCGGTTGAGACAAACGATATATATACGATAACGACTCAGCCACCGTTACGTGCCCGAATGAAAAAAGGAATGTTTATCGAATGTTCGTTAAGAAGAAATGAGAATGGAGCGTACGTCATCGGTCGAATCACAAACGTCTTTCCAGAAGACGCAGCTCTATACATGAACGAAGCACTTTTATGACGAAAAAGGGGGTGTCCCAAAAGTAACGGGGCACCCTTTGTTATAACCGTATATGCGCACGTATATACTGCATCTCCCCTAGTTCAAGCAAAAACTACAATGGAAAGCCGTTTATTTGCTTCCTCAAGATCGAAATATTCCGGATCAAACGTTCCGCCGTACCAATCGAAAAATTCTTCGATTTCTTCTTTTCGTGTGTCGTCTTGAAGCATCGCGAGCGTTTCTTCGTAGCCCCAACTGCCACCGATATCTTCTGGCGGGCATGCTCGTTTTCCTGTTAGACAAAGAGGGTGGGTTAACGGTTCTGCTGTTTTTTCGATTTTTTCGAGCGTAATCGTATGTTTCCAGTCGTCCCCGAAGTCATACGTATAGATGATTTTCTGTTTTTCTTTGCGTAGATGCTCTTTCACTAGCGTTCGCTGTGCATCAAGCTTTCTTTTTGGAAATGGAATAAACGCATCGTCGGGATGCGGGATATCAACGATGGCATCTTTTGTTTCGAATTCGTATAAATGATCGTTCAACCACCCCATCGCTTGTTGGATGACGAGGTGAAGCTGATGGAACGAAATCGTGCTTGGTACGAGTACACGTCGCCAAATTGGCGGATGAATATCACATAGCTCGATTTTTAATTGATAAACTGCTTCTGTTTGCTTCTCTCCTTTTAACACTTGCTCCATTTCGTGCCGAAGCGATGTAGGCAATGTTTCATCATCTGATAGGTTCGTCCCCTTTTTTAACGCTTCCCATGCGGTCGTCATACCCTTTTCCTCCTTGGCGTTTTTTCTATAGTTATAGACACGTTTTTCGTTTTTTATACGGTATTACGCCTTGGAGTTTTCGAGATTAGCAGAAAAAGGGAATATATAGTTTGTTTTCAGCTGTTAGCCGTTGCCCACATGGAAAAACCGCCTACAAAAAGCAGGCGGTTAGTCTTCGTCGCTTGCGAAAAAGCGTAAAATGTAGACGAATAAGTTAATGAAGTCGAGGTAGATGTTGACGACAATCATTGGAATGTCCGCTTCGCTAAACCCGTAGCGAACGAGGCGGTTAATGTCGTAAATCGTAAAGCCAAGGAAAAGCAAAATGCCTAACGCGGCAATTCCCATTTGCCCGACGCTCGAAAACGGAATAAACCATTGGATGATGAATAAACCAAGCAGTGCGAACAATCCAAGCATCAGAAAGCCACCGAGGAACGAAAAATCTTCTTTCGTTTTTGCCGCGTAAAGAGCGACGCCGGAAAACGAAATGACCGCTAAAGCAAATGCTTTAAAGACAGCGTCAGCCCCAATAATGGAAATGTAGCGGTCGATGACGGGAGCTAACGTTGCGCCCGAAACGAACATAAACGCAAACATAAGCGAATAGCCAACCGCTTTTTGGCGGCGAGCAAAAATCATCACAAGCAACAAAACGATTTCAAGGATAGAAAGCGGCAAATACCAAGCAGCGGAAATGAATTGCCCCACATATAAACCGCCTGTCGCTACTACTAATGCGGCGAAAAAGGCAACGGCTAGCTTCGCCACAGGACTTCGCGATGGATAAACAACCGAATTCATTTCTTTTCCCTCCTTGTCAACTACAAGCAACTGTTTCTTTCAGTGTAGCAAAACAGACGATGTTTGTCACGGTTTCATGAATTGGGAGGGGGTGTAGGTAATAACAAGAGAAGCCTAGTGTGCTATTGTGAACTCGCCACCTTTACTTTTCTTTTACCGTTTGTTTACATTTCCGTAACTTTACTATGTTATAATAGTCAAACAAAGTGCGGCGAGGGAAAGGAAGTGTGGTGAGTTGACGCAGCAAGAAGAGTTTTATTCGATTTTAGCAACAGGAAAGCTCACAGCATATTATCAGCCGATTGTGTCGCTTTCCGACGGGCGCATTTATGGCTACGAAGCGTTGGCGCGCGGTCCAGCATCAAGCGAATTGGCGATGCCAGACCAATTATGGGCAATGGCGGAACGAGAAAAGCGGCTGTATGCGCTTGAAACGTTGGCACGGAAGCGGGCGGTAGAAGGGTTTGCGCGGGCGAATCCGGGATGGAAGCTATTTATTAATTTGAACGCCAACGTTATTTACGATCCGCAGTTTACGCCGGGACAGACGTTAGCGTTATTGAAAGAACACGGATTAACCACAGAGCAAATCGTCTTTGAAATTACCGAGCGCCAGTCGATTACGGACTTTGCCGCATTTAAACAGGCGTTAAGCCATTATCGCTGCCAAGGGTATAAAATTGCGATTGATGATGCGGGGGCGGGGTATTCGTCGCTGCAAGCGATCGCGGAATTGCGCCCGGATTATATTAAAATCGACCGCTCGATTATTCGCGGAGTTGATCGCGATGACATAAAAGCGATTTTGCTCGAGACGATGGCAGTATTTGCGCGAAAAATCGGCTGCCAACTAGTTGCCGAAGGAATCGAAACATTCGCGGAACTAGAAGCTGTCACTGCGCTTGGCGTATCGCTCGGTCAAGGATACGTCTTTGCTCGGCCGCAACCGGGACTGCCTTCGATTTCGGCGGACGTCCTTTGCCGGTTGTTCGAGCGGAAAATAGGAAAAAACTTGTTGACGGAGGCAAGCGGGTAATTTGCCTCCATCATTCGTGAATGAGGTGAAATACTAACGTTTTTGCTAATGGAATTGGTTCGTTAACGTTTCGCTAAGGGTGATTTCCATCGGTTTTCGCTTACGGAACGAAATCCAGCCGGCTTGGTGGAGCTCGTCTAACGCTTTCCGAACGATATATTCGGTTTTTCCGGTCAAGGAGAGAAGCTCTTTTTTCGTCAGTCCTTTTCCAGGGATACCGAAAATATAGCTTTGCCCTAAGAAAAACATGATGTTTTTTTTCGTTTCCTCTCCTATATTCAGCTTCTTCATCAAGGCATATAATGCGGCCATTTTTTGCTCTTTTTCCGTTAAATCTGCTAATACTTCGTTTTGCGCTCGATCAATGATGTGGAAAAATGTCTCACAAAAAAAGGTAAGCTCTCCTCTATTGTGTGGATGGTTGGCTTCGGAAAAAGCATCGTAATACAGTTGTCTTCGTTGATTCGTTGCGTACGAGAGCGTGAGCGCCGTTAAAAAATCTAATTCGCTTATTAAATACATACTGCTTATATAGCGGGCGGTTCGTCCGTTTCCATCATAAAACGGATGGATATACCCGAAATAATAATGAGAAATAGCAATTTTGTATAACATCGGGGACGGATGTTCACGGAGGAAGCGGATGAGTTGCTGAAGCTTTGTTTGAATGGCTTTCTCCGGATACACGCCTCGATGAATGATTTTGCCGGTAGTGGTGACGACATCGACAGGCTGTTTACGAAACAATTCGCCATCGAGAGCGTCTTCTGCTTTTATTTCCTCGCGAACGAGGCGATCATAAATGGTTCGAACGTCTTCGATTGTTGCGAGCGTCGGGACAGTGCCCGACAACAAGCCGAAATAAGCGTTCATTAAGCTGAGGTGCCGGATGTTTCGTTTTTTGCTCGATTCCTTTCGTACGACAATTTCGATGACGGTTTCCATCTCTTGTCTTGTGCTGTGAATGCCTTCAATTTCATTCGTACTTAATAGTTCGTCAATAAGTTTTGTTTGAATATATTGTTGGATAGCAATCGGTGGAAGGCGGTGCACAATCGCTTGAATTTGTTTGCTCTGTTTCATCAGTTGCTCGTGCAATACGTCTAGTTGTTGGTGATTGACGTAAAAGCATGAAAATTCGTCGTTGCTTTTATAAGGCTTAATGGAAAGCGGCAAGTGAACCGTACCGTAGCTGTTTACACGCTTTTCCCATTCGGCTAAATAACGTTCCGGTGCCTTATAGTATAATTTAGAAAGCAGTTCATACATGCACATTCCCTCCCTTTTTACAATGATTCCCGTTCACTTCTTATAATATAATTAAAAAATACCGATATTTTTTTATTTATGCAAGGATATTTAAATAGTATAATAAAAAATATACCGTTTTTTAAAAATGTAGGGGGAGAGTATGCGACAGTATATAGAGAAGCTATTAATGGTTGCACTTTCGCTTTTGTTGGTTATCGGCATGGTTCGTGGATTTATCGGTCATCATTCGACGGCAAGTCTGATGCTTTTATTGTCGCTTATTACGATGATGAACAGCATTCGGATGCGAGAACAAAACAAAGCGAGGAGCTATGTCTATTTTTCTTGCAGTTTGGCATTGGCGATTGTGGCGCTCGTGTTGTTCAAATAAGAAAGGCTTCGTGCAGTATGTGCGAAGCTTTTTTGTATGTCAAATTTTTGTCGGAAAATAGCCATCCAATCGTCAAGAACTATGAAGATGGAAAGCGAATGCATTTTTTACAATAAAAAGGTTCATCACCACAACATGTACTTGACAAGCGGGGGATTTTCTTGAGCCGCCGTGTACGAAAAATCTGATTTACTGATTTTTCCTTATAAGTACAGAGAAGGCGTGTTCTGAAATAGTCAAGTACAACTTTCGGTGAAGAGCCAATAAAAATGATTGTGACCGATGTAACAGAAGGACAATAGGTATTTTGATTATGATGAGAAAAAAGGAGAGTAAGCAACATGAATTGGGTTCCATCGCGGTTTAATGCGATTGCAGAAACAGAGACAGGGGAACTAGTCGTTTACAATAGCTATACAGGCGCGATCGGAACGGTGACGCTAGAGGAAAAACAAGCAGTGTTAACGGCGTTAAGAAAAGGGGTTCGCGGAGAATTAGGAGAAGTCGAACAGACGCTTGTCGACTGCGGGTTTCTTGTTCCAGAACAAACGGATGAAAAAAGGCGTGCGCAATTTTTGCATCAAACGCTCCATCGAACGGATGCGATGCATCTCATTATTTTGCCAACCGAAGCGTGCAATTTTCGCTGTACCTACTGCTACCAAGATTTTGCACACGGCAAGATGAGCCGGGAAATAGTCGATGGGGTGAAGCAGTTTTTGCATAAAAAAATGCCAAAACTAGAACATTTGACGGTCAGCTGGTTTGGTGGTGAGCCGTTATTAGCGCTTGATGTGATTGAAGAAATTAGCGAAGCAATTATCGGCTGGGCAAATGCGTACGGGGTGACGTATCAAGCGGAAATATCGACAAATGGCTATTATTTATCAAAAGAAACGATGCAGACCCTATTAGCACACGGTGTAAAGCGGGTAATGGTGACACTTGACGGAATGAAAGAGATGCACGATACGCGCCGCGTGTTGGCGACGGGCGGTCCGACATATGAAACGATTTTACAAAACTTGCGAGCTATTCAAGCGCTTGAAGAGCCGTTTGAGATTTATATTCGCGTCAATTTTGATGAAGATAATCTTGCGCAAATTCCGCCATTTTTAACTGAACTCGCACATCATTTTTCCGGTGATGCCCGCTTTCAACTGTTTTGCCGTCCGGTCGGAAAATGGGGTGGGAAAAACGACGATCTTTTGCCAATTTGCGACCATCGTACCGCCGAACGGAAAATTTGGGAGTTTACCGAACAAGGAATGAACCAAGGGTTAGCGATGAGCGCAGTGATTGAATCAATGCTTATGCCGTCTGGGGCAGTGTGTTATGCGGCAAAGCCTCATTCGTTCGTGATCGGGGCGAACGGCCGAGTGTATAAATGCACGTGCTTCTTAAATGAAGAATATAACCATGTCGGCTGGCTGCAAGCCGACGGCACGATGGCACTTGATTATGACAAACTAGCGCTATGGGTGACGTCAGGCGAAGAGCAAGACGAAACGTGCCAAGCCTGTTTCTTCCGTCCGGCTTGCCAAGGCAACCATTGTCCGCAATACCGCCTTCGGAAGAAAGAGCGCCCATGTCCGTACGAAAAGCGAAAAATTAAGCAAGTATTGCGCACCATCGCGCAGAAGGGGGTGAAACAATGAAAATTTTACGTCCAGCAGTATCCCCAGTCGCTGCCTCTAACACAGGCAGACTATCCAAATCGGTCCCGGGGAACTTAAAATAAGCAAAAAAGGAACCAGCGAAAAAGAGCTGGTTCTTTTTTCTAGCCTTTTTCGCCATTTTTCTAGTAAAATAAGAAAAAAGTTCCGTTATTTGAAAGGAGACTATTCATGAACCACACACCGCTTTTTCTTGCTCCGGTGTTTCAAGAACGGATTTGGGGAGGGGCTCGTCTGGCAGAGCAGTTTGGGTACCGCCTTCCGTCAGAGCGGACGGGAGAATGTTGGGCAATTTCGGCGCATCCGAACGGGCCGACGACGGTCAAAAATGGTCCGCTTCAAGGGAAGACATTAGGGGAGCTATGGGAGCATCATCCGGAATTATTCGGCCATTTTCCGTCTGACCGCTTTCCGCTGTTAACGAAAATTTTAGATGCCAATGACGATTTATCGGTACAAGTGCATCCAGACGATGACTATGCGCGTACATACGAAAACGGCGAATTAGGAAAAACGGAATGCTGGTACATTATCGACTGCAAAGAAGGTGCTGAGCTTGTATACGGCCACCATGCGAAAACAAAAGAAGAATTGCGAGAGATGATGGAAGAAGGCCGGTGGAATGAATTGCTTCGCAAAGTGCCGATTCGTCCGGGCGACTTTTTTTACGTGCCGAGCGGAACGGTGCATGCGCTTTGCGAAGGAACGCTCGTCCTCGAAACGCAGCAAAGCTCGGATACGACGTATCGCATGTACGACTATGATCGCATCGACGAAAACGGCAAAAAGCGGGAATTACATCTTGCCAAAGCGCTCGATGTCATCACCGTTCCGCATTTAGACGTCCGCTGCGAGCAAAGCGTAACAAAAACAGACGGAGCGGAAATAACGACATTTGTCGACAACGAGTATTTTACGGTGCAAAAATGGGAGATTCAAAAAGAATGGACAGTGGAGCAAACGGATTGTTTTCTATTAGCGAGCGTCCTTGCTGGAGAGGGAGAACTTCGCACTGAGCACGAAACGTATGTGCTTCAAAAAGGCGACCATTTCCTCCTCCCATATCCGTTTGAGCGCTTTACTGTAAAAGGAAAGCTACAATTGATCGTTTCCTCACCGGCATGGCCGAAACAATAGTATTTATGGACGTTACGACAAATTCGTGTTCACGACGGTGAATATTCGCCGGAGCAAGTAACCCCCGTCATTTTTTCCCGTTCCCTTTTGTGCGGACGATTTTGAAGCCGCAGCCGCATAAAAGGGAATGTTTCAAGCGGCGGGCGGGCTGTTCGCATTGCGGGCAAATGAACGGTGTCATAGCTTGACCCTCCTTCGTCAGTGGAATGTAAGTCTAATTATATACGATTATTTTTTAAAATCAATATCATTTTATAATTATTTTAAATAATTGTATGTAGGAGATTGCAATGAACAACAACAAGTTTTGGTGGGGCTTGGTTGTCGTCTGGTGCCTCGTCATTTATAGTTTTAGCGAGTTTTCGTTTTTTACAGGAGCAAACACGGAACGGCTCATTCGCCATGTGCTGGCGTATTGGCCGTTTGCGCAAGGAGAAGGGGAGGAAACGGCGTCGCCGCTCAATTTTATCGTGCGGAAATCGGCGCATTTATCAGCGTTTGGCATTTTAGCGGTGCTTGTGTTTCAAGCACTCGTTCCGCGGCGTTGGGCGTATATTGGCGCGTGGGTTTTTTCGGTCGTTTATGCGGCAACGGATGAATGGCATCAATCGTTTGAACCGGGCCGGACGGCGCTATTTTCCGATGTGCTTATCGATGCATGCGGGGCGTTAATCGCTTTATGTGCGGTGTGGACGTGGCGGCGTTGGAGACAGGTGCGGGGCCGTGTGTTCTCTTCTTCGTAAAATAACCCTCTGCGTTATCGGCAGAGGGTTGTTTGATCTGCAGGAAACACGATACCGGTTTGCTTTCGCGCTTCTTCCATAATTTCTGCAGTGATGAGCGAATGCGCATGCGAGTTTGTTTCTGATTCGTACTTGTCGCTTTGAATGACATCCACCCATTCGCGCGCTTCGTAATACATCGGATGCTCTTCCTGCGGGACGGTAATGTCTTCTGTCCGGCCATCGCGGTAGCGAATTTCGACTTTCGTTGGCGTATGGATCGCATCGATGACGATGCTTCCTTCTTCCCCTTGAATTTCTGCTGGAACATACGAATTAGCAATTTTCGAATACATGACGACTGCATCCATTTCCCCGTAATCAAGGACGATGCTTCCTTCGCCATCGACGCCGGATGCAAGCATGACGCTGTTCGCTTGAAGTGAACGCGGTTTGCCAAATAAAACGACGAGCGGATAGAGGCAATAAATGCCGAGATCCATTAAGGCGCCGTTGGAAAATGCCGGATTAAAGGCGTTTAAAATAATGCCTTGTTTGTACGCATCATAGCGCGACGAATATTGGCAATAGCTCGCGAAATAGCGGCGCACTTTGCCGATTTTCGGCAAGTGCTGACGAATGGTGTGAAAGTTTGGCAAAAGCGTCGTTTTCAACGCCTCCATCAACACGACTCCGTTTTGCCGTGCCGCTTCGATCATTGTTTGTACTTCTTTTGTATTGGAAGCGAACGGTTTTTCGCATAAGACATGTTTGCCGTGATTCATCAAAAGGATCGCTTGCTCGGCATGAAGCGCGTTGGGACTTGCGATATATACCGCATCGATGTCCGGGCTTTTTGCCATTTCTTCTAAACTTGTAAAAGTTTGCGGTGCGCCCGTTTTCACCGCAAAGTCTTTTGCCGTTTCTTCCGTGCGCGAATAGACAGCCGTTAACGTCAGCTCGGGAATCGCTTTTGTAGCGCGGATAAATTCTTGCGTAATCCAATTCGTACCAATCGTAGCGAGTTTAATCCTCATGAGATCACTCCTTTTCGTTAAGTTTCGTACAGCTCGAGCGGCAAGTCGTCTGGGTCGCGGAAAAATGTAAACCGTTTTCCGGTTACGGGATCATAGCGGACGGGTTCGACTGTAATGCCATGACGTTCAAGGTGGGCAATGGCCGCATCAAGCGCATCAACAGCGAACGCCAAATGCCTAAGCCCACACGCTTCTGGCTCACTCGGCCGCTTTGGCGGCTCTTCAAACGAAAATAGCTCAATTTGTACCTCCCCAGCCTGCAAATCCAACTTATACGACCTGCGCTCGGCGCGGTATTGTTCGTGAAGGATGCGAAACCCGAGTACGTTCGTGTAAAAATGCTTTGACCGCTCATAATTGGAACAAAGGATGGCGATATGATGAAGTTGTGAGAAATGCATGATTTTCCTCCTGTGCTACGTCAATTGCTTCCGATCCGGTGGAATAGCGGTAAAAGCTAGAAAAAGACAATCGCACGCAGCTGTTGATTTACTTCCTCGATATCAAAATGTTCCGGATCGTATTGGCCACCGTACCATTCGGTAAACTCTTCGATTTCTTCGGCTGTTCCGTTTCCTTCCATTAAGTTCATCACTTCCATGTAGCCATAGATGCCGCCGACGTCTTCCGGCGGACAGGCGCGCTTTCCTTTTAAGCAAACCGGATGGCGGAACGGCTCCGTCGTCGTTTCGATTTTTTCGAGCGTGACAAGATGAACCCAGTTGTCACCGAAATCGTACGTATACGTAAACTTTTCGCCTTCTTTGAACAAAAACTTCGACAACTCCATGGTGCGGGCATCGTACTTTTCGCGCCGTCCGACGAACGAAAAGCCATACTCTTCGTCCGGAATGTCAATGACCGTATCATTGATTTCAAACTCGTATAAATGGTTGTTTTCCCAGCCCATCGCAATTTGAATAATGTCATGTAGCTGATCGAACGTAATGTGGCTCGGGACGACGATGCGCCGCCAGACCGGCGGACGGATGCCTTTTAACACGATTTTCAGCTGATAAAGCACCGTCGTTTTTTCGCTTTGTTGTTTTGGTGTGGGCTTCTTTCTCTCCGCAATGGCTTTCGCTAAATAGTCTTTATTCACAACGGCGTCTAATTCTTTCCTATACTTTTCATGCAGTTGTTCATACGCTTCAGACTGTTGAATCACTTCGACGACAGCTTGCAATAACTCATCTCTTCGCAAATCTCGTTCCTCCAGACCAAAAAATGAATGATACTATTTATTATACATCGCTTCACTATTTTTTTCCATACTGTTGTATCGCGGCCTTAGATCGTTCACCCGCATCTTTCCGAAATTATGGTACAATGAAACGTGTAACGATCCGAAAGAAAGCGAGGAAGAAGCATGTATTTAGGAGCAATTGAAGCAGGCGGAACGAAATTTGTTTGCGCCATCGGCGACCGCGATGGCAACGTTCATGAGCGCGTCACGTTTCCGACAACGACGCCGGAAGAAACGATGCGCCATGTCATCGATTTTTTCAAACGCTATGACTTAGAAGCGATCGGGATCGGAACATTTGGCCCGGTCGACTTAAATGAGCAAAGTCTAACGTATGGCTATATTACAAGCACGCCGAAACCGCACTGGTCGAATTTCAACTTTGTTGGTGCCACTAAGCAACATTTTGACGTCCCGATCGGCTTTGACACTGATGTGAATGCGGCAGCGTTAGGCGAGCAGTTATGGGGAGCGGCCAAGGGCAAAAACAGTTGCATTTACATGACCGTCGGAACGGGCATTGGCGTTGGCGCGATTGTCGAAGGTCGGCTCGTGCACGGTTTGTTGCATCCAGAAATGGGGCATATTTTGATTCGCCGTCATCCGAATGACGAGTTTGCCGGAAGCTGCCCATTCCACGGCGACTGCTTAGAAGGAATGGCCTCCGGTCCTGCCATTGAAAAACGGTGGGGAAAAAAAGGAGCAGAGCTTTCCGGCCGCGCCGATGTTTGGGAGTTAGAAGCGTTTTATTTAGGACAAGCCATCGCCCAGTACATTTTAATTTTGTCGCCAGAACAAGTGATTGTCGGCGGCGGGGTCGCCCATCAGCCGTCGTTGTTGCCGCTCGTTCGCCGCTACGTCCTTGACTGCTTAAACGGCTACGTCCAGCATGACGCTATTTTACAGCATATTGATGACTATATCGTCCTACCGGGATTAGGCGACAATGCCGGCATTTGCGGGGCGCTTGCACTGGCAAAACAAGCATTAGAGAAATAATAAGCGATGACCGTTCGCTGCATAAGCAGCTGGGACGGTCATTTATTTTTTTGAATATGACTAAACGGTCATTATATTTTTTAATATAGTTATTGATAAATCTTAGAAAGATGGTTATAATGATTATGACCATTTGGTCATAAAGACGGAATTGAGGTGCCTTCCATGGGAGAACGTAAAAAACAAACGCCTAAACGGCTCGTCGAGCAGCTTCGGAAACACGGGGTGCATGCGGAACTGACCAAACCGCGCGCAAAGTGGTCCGTTTATCGGCCGTTCGTGCCAAAAGCGTGTCCATCTGCTCATGAAATTTGCCCGATGTAGGAGATGAAACGAAAATGGCAAAGCAGCGTAAAGTGAAATTTCTCGAAAAGGCAATGAAATTGTTTGCGGAAAAAGGGTATCATGCCACGTCGATCCAAGACATTGTTGAAGCGTGGGGCATTTCGAAAGGAGCGTTTTACCACCATTTCTCGTCGAAAGAAGAATTGATGTTCGAGATCGTCAAATATCATTTGGAAAAACTGTTGACGCCATTTATGGATGCGAAACCGGAGGGCTGGTCGGATAAAGAATGGCTCACGCAACAATTAACGATGCAACTTGAAGGGATCGTTTCGCAAAAAGACTTTTTTCAAATGATGATGGCAGAACAGCTCCCGAAAATTAACGCTGATATTCAGCGCTATTTATTTGCCCAGCGAGCGCGTGTGTTCAATTGGTATTGCCAGCGGCTGATGGATATATATGGAGAAAAGGTGGAAAAATACGTCTTAGATGTAGCGGCCATGTTAAACGGAATATTGCGCGAATACATCTTCTATATGATGTTCGATCCCAGTATGTTTCGTGCGGAAGCCATTGCAAGGTTTATCGTCCGGCGGATGGATGCGATCGTCGCTCATTTTGATGCGGATGAAGAGCCGGTGCTAAAAGAAGAAGCGATTCGCTGTTTTACCGAAATTGCCGAACAAGAGCAGCACGAACGAAAGGCGCAAATCATCGCCGGGATTGGACGGTTGAAAGAGCAAGTATCAGCGCTTGCGGTGGACAAAAAAACGCACCATCAGCTGCACGCTGCGCTTGATACGTTGGAAGCAGAATTTGCCAATGAACAAGCGACACCGCGGGAGTATGTCGTGAAAGGCATTCTCTTATATATCGAAAGCCAGCGGATTCAACCGTTATCTGAGGCGGTCGCTTCGTTAACGGAACTTGTTCATGAGTATATGACACACCATCATAGATAGGGGACGATAAGATGTCGGAAACGATTGCGATACAATCAAGCATTAAGCATCGCCATTTATTGATTACCGGATTAATTATTGCGATGTTGTTCGGCGCGCTCGACGGGACGATTGTCGGAACGGCGATGCCGCGCATCGTCGGGGAGCTTGGCGGGTTAAGCGTCATGACGTGGGTGACGACCGCTTATATGCTCACGTCAACGACCGTTGTGCCGATTGCCGGAAAATTAGCGGACTTATTAGGGCGGAGAATCATTTACGTATTGGGATTAATCATTTTCATGGTCGGCTCGGCACTTTGCGGCATGGCCGATAATATGACCGAACTCATTATTTACCGCGGCATGCAAGGCATTGGCGGCGGGATTATGATGCCGATGGCGATGATTATTATCGGCGATTTGTTTACCGGAAAAGAACGGGCGAAATGGCAAGGCGTATTTGGCGGCTTGTACGGGTTGGCCTCGATTTTAGGTCCGCAAATCGGCGGCTGGATCGTCGACCATTTAAGCTGGGAATGGGTATTTTACATTAACCTTCCTGTCGGCATTTTAGCGACGATTTTTATTGCGATGGGCTTGAGTAAGCATGAAGCGAAAGGGCCGGTCAAATTTGACATTGTCGGTATGTTTACGATGGTTGTTGGCGTCGTCAGTTTATTGTTGGCGTTGACGTTCGGCGGCGATAAATACGCATGGACATCATGGCAAATTATCGGCTTGTTTGCGATGTCAGCGCTCTTTTTAACCGCGTTTGTCTTCGTGGAACGAAAAGCGGAGGAGCCGGTGTTGCCGATCCATTTATTTAAGCATCGCACGTTTGTCGTATTAAACGGCATTGGCTTTTTAATGAGCGTCGGCATGTTTGGCGCGATTATGTTCGTTCCGTTGTTTATGCAAGGGGTCGTCGGCGTCAGCGCAACACAATCGGGGACGATTATGACGCCAATGATGATTACAATGATTATCGGCAGCATTGTCGGTGGACGAATGGTGTATAAAATCGGGGTAAAAACGCAGTTGATTGCTGGTATGGTTATTATGGCGTTCGGATTAGGATTGCTTGGCACGATGGATACGGATACGACGCGGTGGACGGCAACGCTTTATATGATTGTGCTCGGGCTTGGCGTCGGGCTTGTCATGCCGTTATTGACGCTCGTGTTACAAGAAACGTTCCCGAAATCAGAAATGGGCGTGGTGACATCGTCGAGCCAATTTTTCCGTTCCATTGGTGGTACGTTCGGGATGACGATTTTAGGAGCGGTGATGAACCACCGGTCAAGCACGTTGTTGGAAGATCGGTTAATGCCGCTATTAAAATCGCTTCCACCGCAGGCGAAAGCGATGGTCGATCAGTTTTCGCATATGATTCACGACAATCCGCAAAGTTTATATTCGGCATTATTAAGCCCGAAAGCGATGGCAAGCATGCCGGCGCAGATGAAAAATGCGCTCGTGCCAATTTTAAAGCAGTCGCTTGTTGATTCGCTCCATTCCGTCTTTACGTTCGGGCTTGTCTTTGTCGCCTGCGGAGCGGTTTTAACATTCGTATTGCGTAAAATCACCCTCTCCGAACAGAGCCGGAGAATGAAAGAAAGTGCGTAAAAAATGAAAGAGAGCGTGTGATTCGCTCTCTTTTTTATAGTATAAGAAAGAGGGAGTATAAATTTCTGAACAGCTGTCTATGTAAATACAACTGGAAGGTTTAACTTATGGCTACTGGAAAAGCAGACTCTCCATTTTTTCGACTGTCGGAGGCAAGCCTATGGCTTGCCTCCGCCTCGCACCGCGGTGGCAACACACTGAGTTCGCTTCTTTGAAATATCCCACGCAAGCCCAAGCTTTGCTTGGGCTGAGCCTCCGGCTTGTGCGCTCATCGACGATAGGCCGGCGTTTTGCGCTTTTCTTATCTATCTTTGCCATCATGATGAGCAATTGAGGATGAGGATGTGGTAAAATAAAAACAAAAAGGGAGTACGAAAATGGGGGAACGGACGTCAATAGCATATAATAATTATGACATTATCTTCCGCAGCATGACAGATCAATTCAAAGAAAAAGCCCTGGATTTTTATGGCATTCATACAGCGCCGATTGTCCGCGTTGAGGCAACGGAATTGCCCACGATTACAGTCAGTGATCGAAGAATGGATTTCTTGTTTTTACTGGCTGACGATACGTATTTACATCTAGAGTTTCAAACAACGTTTAATGAACAAGATCTAGACCGATTTCTCCAATATGATGTGAGTGCGTACGAGAAGTATAAAAAACCAATTCAAACTGTCGTGATTTATGGAGCTGGTGTAGAAGAGGCGTTGGAGTGCAAAAATTATGGTTCCGTTAAGTATGAAACGAAAGCAGTCTTTATGAACAATTACGATGGCGATCAAATGATGCAAAAATTGTGGACGAAGGTGGAAAACGGTGAAGAATTGACAGAGACAGACGAATTAAATCTTATTTTTCTTCCATTGATGAGAAGCTCAGTAAGTCGTTCTGAACGGGCAATTGAAACGGTAGAGTTAACGAAAAGGATTGCTGATGAGGAAAAACAAGTTCGTTTGTTAGCTACAATTATTGCTATTTCGGATAAGTTTATTGATCAACAATATGTCGAAAAGTTAGTGGAGGTGTTAGGAATGGCAAAAGTACTTCGTGAAGTGGAAAAACGAGCAAGGGCTTCTGAGAGCCAGCGTGCCATTAAGGATTATTTAGATGCCCGTTATGGCTTAGAGTCAAAAGATCTGCAAAAAAAAGTGGAAAAACTTACGGATTTAGATTTGCTACATCATTTATTGCGTGACTTATATCGTGCGGAGAATCGGGAGGAAATGGAACAATTAATTCAACAAGCATTGGAAAAACAAAAATGAGGTGCTTATCATCACTTAAAGACATAGAACGAAGAGAAAAGGAGAGCTAGTCATTCGCTGTGCGAAACGACCAGTTCTCCTTTTGCTTTATTATTCAAAACGAGACGAGCGCCCTATTTTTCGAGAGTCAGTCAAACACTTTCGACCGGGTGAGGAAACGCACGCCTTCCGGTCCTTCTAATGAAAACATACCGCCTCTACCGGGGACGACGTCGATGATGAGCTGCGTATGCTTCCAATACTCGTATTGGGCGGCGGAGATATAAAACGGACAGCCGCCGATTTCGCCAAGAAGCACATCCGAATCCCCAACGATTAACTCTCCTTGCGGGTAGCACATCGGCGAACTGCCGTCACAGCATCCGCCTGATTGATGAAACATGAGTGGCCCGTGTTTCGCCTTCAATTTTTCGATTAACTGCAACGCCGCATCAGTGGCGATGACTTTCGGCTGCATCATTTCCACTCCTTTCTAAAAAAGGCAGCGTGCAATTGCGCGCTGCCTTGTTGATTTTAAAAGAATCCTAATTTCTTTGGCGAATAGCTGACAAGCAAGTTTTTCGTCTGTTGATAGTGCTCAAGCATCATTTTGTGCGTTTCACGGCCGATGCCGGACAGTTTGTAGCCGCCAAACGCCGCATGAGCCGGATATGCATGATAGCAGTTCGTCCAGACGCGTCCTGCTTGAATGCCGCGGCCGAAGCGATAAGCGGTGTTAATATCGCGCGTCCAAACGCCGGCGCCTAAGCCGTACAACGTTTCGTTGGCGATCGCGAGCGCTTCGTCTTTGTCTTTGAACGTCGTGACCGACACGACTGGTCCGAAAATTTCCTCTTGGAAAATGCGCATTTTATTATGTCCTTTAAAGACGGTTGGTTTGACGTAATATCCGCCGCTTAACTCGCCTTCTAAGAAATTGCGTTCACCGCCGATGAGAAGTTCGGCTCCTTCTTGCTTGCCGATGTCAATGTAGGACAAGATTTTTTCAAGTTGTTCAGAAGACGCTTGCGCGCCGATCATCGTTTCCGTATCGAGCGGATTGCCTTGCTTAATTTGTTTGACGCGCTCTAACGCCCGCTCCATAAACACGTCATAAATTGATTCTTCAATGAGAGCGCGGGACGGGCATGTGCACACTTCGCCTTGGTTTAATGCAAACATCGTAAATCCTTCGAGCGCTTTATCGAAAAATTCGTCGTCTTTTGCCGCGACATCAGCAAAGAAGATGTTTGGCGATTTTCCACCGAGTTCAAGCGTAACTGGGATGATGTTTTGCGATGCATATTGCATAATCAAGCGCCCTGTCGTCGTTTCGCCGGTGAACGCCACTTTCGCAATGCGAGGGCTTGACGCGAGCGGCTTTCCAGCTTCAAGACCGAATCCGTTGACGACGTTAACGACTCCTTTTGGCAAAAGATCTGCGATAAGTTCCATCAGCACAAGGATGGATGTCGGTGTTTGTTCTGCCGGTTTTAACACGACGCAGTTTCCAGCCGCCAGAGCAGGAGCGAGTTTCCATGCGGCCATTAAAATCGGGAAGTTCCAAGGAATAATTTGTCCGACGACTCCGAGCGGTTCTTTGAAATGATAAGCGACAGTATCATGATCCAGTTCGGCTAAAGTGCCTTCTTCAGCGCGAATGCAGCCGGCGAAATAGCGAAAATGATCAATCGCAAGAGGAATGTCGGCTGCGAGCGTTTCGCGAATCGGTTTGCCGTTTTCCCACGTTTCGGCCACCGCAAGCATCTCTAAGTTTTCTTCCATGCGGTCGGCAATTTTGTTTAAAATGCGCGCCCGTTCGGCGACAGATGTGCGTCCCCAAGCGTCTTTTGCTGCATGCGCTGCGTCTAATGCCAATTCAATGTCGGCTGCTTTGGAGCGAGGGACTTCACAGTAAACCTGTCCTGTCACAGGAGAAATGTTCTCAAAATACTCGCCATCTACCGGTGGCACCCATTGGCCGCCAATAAAGTTTTCATATCGTTTTTTGAACGTGATGAGCGAACCAGGCTGTCCAGGTTGAGCATAAATCATCTAAATTTCCCCCTTTGCTTGACATGTATACGCTTACAAAAGAATCGTATACAAAATATTTTGAAAATTCCCCCGATAAAAATGATAGCATCTGCTGCCTTTTTTGTCAAAATAAAATGATGAATCTACGTCTGATGTGGATTATACTCACCCGCTTCGTAAAATATGACTGTTTTGTGAAAAAAAGCTAGCGGTCGCTAGCTTTAGTACTCGAGTTCAAGCCCATCTAACAGAAAATTTGCATAGGCGCCGCTTAAATGATGGAACGCTTCTACTACATCGTTCGGTTCGGCCTCAAAAAATCCTTTCATCATGTCTTGATTTTGTTCATGAATAAAGCTTAAAATGAAATCCGTTTTAATGCGGTTGGCGACCAAAACGGCACAATACGACCGCTCGAGCTGTTGCTTGCGCTCTTTTTGATCCGCAATTTGCGCAAAATGCGCTTCGTAGCGACCGACGATGTTTGGCAGCTCGCCTTGAATGCGCGTTTGCGCTTCTGTCATCATTGCTTCGACCGCAGTTGCCGTCGGAAACGTGCGGCTTGTAAGCACCGTCTGAAAGATTTGCTGCAACGCATACGTCGATTCGGTCGCAAAGGCGACGTTCGTTAATAAGACGTGGATATATTCGTCTTCATTCGCGGTATCAATGCGCATCTTCATAATGACTTCAAGCACATCGGAATGAATTTTTTCTTTTGTCCAATCGCTGATAAGCTGCTGAAGCAAAACGGATAATACTTGCCCCATTTCTTCTTTCGTTACGCTCATTCATCATTCCCTGCCTTATCATGTAGTATGGCTACCTTTAGCATGCCACTTTCGTTTATAGGAAGTCAATGACGAGAAATGAAAAAACAAGTCGAAATAATAAAAATTATGCTTAAATTTGAAATTTTTGTATAATAAAAAAGAAAGGGGAAAGAAGACCTCTTTCAAAAACCGAACATATGTGCTAAAATTTTATGTAAAATAATGGACGAGGGGGAATGAACGTGCGTTATGAAATCGGGGAAAATACGCAGGCGCTCGAGCCGGTGTACAATGAGCGGGGAGAATTGTGCACGATCGTTCACGAAACGAATGCCACTTATACGGTCGAAACATCCCCTTTGCGCATTGTCGAACATAGCTGCATTTACTACGGTTGCGCCTATGAAGGGCGATTAGAAGCAGCGAAATTGATCTTAGGCTTAAAGCAAATGGTTCCGATTTGCGTCAGCAATTCACTAAGGCTCTACATGATACCGACTTGCTCCCCAGAAAGCGACAAATGTTTTTGGCTTGCGTTGCGCCACATCCACTACATTGAACCGTACCGGCAGAAAAAAGCAAAGGTCATTCTCGCCAACGGCACTTCCCTCATCATTGACGCACACCGAGATACGCTTGAAGCGCGGCGGGCGAAAACGACGCTGCTTTATTATACGCTCGAAACCCGCTGCGGCATTTATAAAGTGATTGAGCAAAAATTTCCGCTCTGGCGGCTTTTTTAAAAACTGTCCCATCATCGGGGCAGTTTTTTATCATATAATTAATAGAATGAAAGATAATGAGAGGAGCGATAAAGGTGAAACCGTTGCGATTGCGAGGGCATCATTTATTATGTATCCACGGGTTCCGCGGCATGGGATATAGCCCATCGTTTGTCGAAAAAATGTGGGAAATCGTCAACGACGTTCGCGACGAAGAAAAAGATATGCCGATTCAAGTCGTTGTGGCGCTTGACGAGGCGTGTTTTTCTTGTCCGCACCACGGCGAATCGACGTGCCAGGCCGACCCGAATTCGAATGAACATGTTGTGTCGATGGACCGAAAAGTGATTGCGCACCTTGGTATTGAAGAAAATGAAATTTACTTAAAATCGGAACTGCTTCGTCTTACCGCCCGAAAAGTGCGGCCGGACGATTTACATCATTTATGCGCGAACTGCTCGTGGCTTCCATATGGGGTGTGCAAAGAAGGGATTGCCAACTTGCGAGCGGGAAACGTGCAACAAAAATGATCGAATTATCAGAAATTGCTTCTTCCCCTTTCCAAAAAGTGTGGTATGATAAGAAAATATAAATGATTTTTTACGGAAAGGGTTTTGCAGATGAAAGTAGCTAAATTCGGGGGAAGTTCTGTTGCTAGCGCAGAACAATTTCGCAAAGTGGCGTATATTGTACAATCGGATGTGGAGCGCCGCATTGTCGTCGTGTCCGCTCCAGGCAAGCGGTATAAAGCCGACACGAAAATGACGGATTTATTGATTCAACTCGGTGAAGCAGTCATGAACGGCGAGCGTGTTGAACCGTTGCTCGAAGCGGTGATCGGACGGTATGCTGATATTGCTGACGGATTGGAATTATCTGCATCTGATTTAATGGAACAAATCAAAGCGGATTTGCAAGGAAAAATCGAAACGTATCGCCACGATCCTAACCGTTTAATGGATGCGCTCAAAGCGAGCGGAGAAGACAATAACGCGAAATTAATGGCGCTCTATTTACGAAGCATCGGGCTGGATGCGCATTACGTCAGCCCAAGGGAAGCCGGCATTCTCGTCACGGATGAACCGGGCAACGCGCAAATGTTGCCGGAGTCGTACGAAAAGCTGCGGCAGTTGAAAGACCGTTCTGGGGTGCTCGTCATTCCTGGATTTTTCGGCTATTCGGTGAACGGGCATATCGTCACGTTCCCGCGGGGAGGCTCGGATATTACGGGTTCGATTGTCGCTGCTGGAGTCGGGGCGGACGTTTACGAAAACTTTACGGACGTCGACTCGATTTATTGCGTCAACCCGTCAATCGTCGAAAATCCGCGCCAATTAAAAGAAATTACATATCGCGAAATGCGTGAGCTGTCGTATTCCGGCTTTTCCGTGTTTCACGATGAAGCGTTAGAGCCGGTCTATAAAGCGCGCATTCCTGTATGCGTGAAAAATACGAACAATCCAGAAGCGCCCGGCACGTGGATCGTCGCGCAGCGGGACCATCGTGACCAGCCAGTTGCCGGCATCGCCAGCGATACCGGCTTTTGCAGCATTAACGTCAGCAAATATTTAATGAACCGTGAAATTGGCTTTGGCCGAAAGTTGCTACAAATTTTGGAAGATGAAGGCATTTCGTATGAACATACACCGTCCGGCATTGACAACATGTCCGTCATTTTGCGGGCGAGCCAGCTCGAGGGAGAAAAAGAGCGCCGCATTATTGACCGCATTCAGACGGAATTGCAAGTCGATGATATTCAAATTGAATACGGCCTTGCGCTTATTATGGTCGTCGGCGAAGGGATGGAACGCGCTGTCGGGGTAGCGGCGAAAGCAACTGCCGCGTTTGCCCAAGCGAAAATCAACATTGAAATGATCAATCAAGGCTCGTCGGAAGTGAGCATGATGTTCGGCGTCAAAGAAGAAGTCGTCGACCAAGCAGTAAAAGCGCTATATGACGCCTATTTTTCCAAACAGCCACTCTCTTAAAAAGGGAGTGGTTTTTTATACGGGAACAAGGCTCTGCCTAGCTTCAAGCGCCATAAGGTGTTATGCGATCTTCGCTGATCGAAAGGCGCTTTGCACGCTTCTTACATAATGAGGAAGGAAAATGAAAATACTACCATTGTCGAGAGGACAATGGAGGGATGCTGATGAGAAAGTGGATCGTTTCTGTTAGTTTGTTACTTGTTTTCTGCCATTCGTACTACGTGAGAGCAGCGGTTCGCATGGTGGACGTTGAGCCGTATATGCGCGAGGTTGGCTGGACGGAAATGGATTTGCAGCGCTATTTATGGCAATACAAACGGACGCTTGCCGATTTTGCGACGGCGGAAGAGTTCAAGCGCTGGCTTGGCCCACCGGTGACTGAAGCTGGCGTGGAGCAGTTATTGCAGCGCTATCAGTTGACGGAAGAACAATTAGAGGCGCTGCTCGGTCAATTTGGTGAAACAATACAAGATTATACATGGATGAACGATTTAGATGCCGCTGTCCGCTTCTATTTGCGTTCGTATGAACATATGCAGCGGGTGCATGATGCGCTTTCGTCATTAGAATTTACCGAAGACGAGGCGAAGCGGCTGTTTGACCATGTGCGGGCACTTCCAGCGAACGGAAAAACCGAGTTGCAAGCACAAGCCACACGGTTAACAGACGGGAAGAGCAATCCAGCAGTGCTTGCCGACGTATGGCAACAACTGTTGCACACCCTTCAGCTAAAAGCGGATATGTACATCGTGGCGACCGGACAGATGCAGCCGGTGTCTGCACGTGAACTGCTGGAGCGAAACACGCGTGACGAAGACGTATGGATTGCGTTGTCGGACGAAGAAGGGATGCGGATTATGGACTTGCAGCTGCCAAAGCGCACGAATGTCGTAGATGCGATGATTGAAACGGAAAAAGAGCTGCTTATGGCAGGGCAGCTAGCGTATGACATGAAAGGAACGCTATATGGGCAAAAAATGGCAAACACTGCGTCGCCATACGTTGCGAATATGCTATGGGGAGCGGCTTGTTTGTTCGTTGCATTGCTTCTTTTTTGGAACAAGAAGGTGGCGCGATGAGGAAGGGATTCGCTTGGTTGTTTAGCGCGATCGGGATTTGGTTGATAGGGTGGAACGGATATTCGTATTGGCAAGGGCTTCACGCTACGGTTCCTTCCACGGTAACAGCACAAGGAAAGGTGTTTGGCACGCTCACGATTCCAAAACTTTCGCTTGTTTTGCCGATATATGAAGGAACAACGGAAGCGGAATTGAAAAAAGGGGTTGGGCATGAGCCAACTAGCGCACTGCCAGGGGAAATAGGGAATGCCGTGCTTTCTGGCCATCGCGATACAGTGTTTCGCAAACTTGGACAAGTCGGGATAGGGGATGAACTTGTCGTCGAGACGGTGGACGGTCAGTTTGTGTATGTCGTAAAAAAGGTGCGGATCGTTTCGGAAAACGACCGCACCGTTCTTGTCAATAAGCCGCGCCCGACGTTGACGGTGACGACTTGTTATCCGTTTCAGTTTATCGGCGATGCCAAGCAGCGGTATGTGCTTGTAGCGTATTTAACGTCCGTTCACCATTGATTCTTTCGTCCCGCGCCGTTCGTGGAGCTGGTGTTTAAATTCTTTTAATAGCGCTTCGCCTTGCAATCCTTGTTCAACAAGTCCGGCTAACACCGTTTCCGCCCAGTCCGTTTTGCTGCGGACAATGTGCCCGTCCATTAATACGCTTGCTCGGTCGTTCATTGGCGTAATCGAACGAACGGAAGCGATGACGTTGGCAGGGTCGTTGTTAATATTGGAAATGACAACTTGCAGGCGAAATTCCGCGTGCTCTTGTTGCAGTTCGGCAAATAGCGGTTCGTATTGTTTGTCGATATAGGTTTCAATGAGCCAGCGGTTTTTATCGTCTTCTTTATTAATAATGAGCCCATCAATCAGCGGTATGTCTTCCTCTATGTCATCGCGGACGACTTGGAGCCCGACCAGCTTGAACGTTTTCATTTTACCACCTCGTCAACGTTGTCTTACTCCCCATTATACCATACCGATGTTGGAAAAAGAAAAGCGGGGGATAGACAAACTTTGCGAAAAAAAGTGGCGATTCGTGCGAAATTTAAATTTTCTCGTGAATTTTGCTTCTTTTTGTCGGTTTTTGCATACATAAAGAGCAAGAATTAATCAGAAAATTGAAAAATCGTCATTTTACGGATTTTTTTCCATCGTTTATGATAAAAACGAGAAAGAAAACGAAAGGGGGGACGGAATGATTAATCAAGTCGTGCTTGTCGGACGTTTAACGAAAGACCCAGAGCTGCGCTATACGGCCGACGGCGCAGCGGTTGTGAACGTGACGCTTGCCGTGAGCCGAAACTTCCGCAATGCGGAAGGAGTGGTCGATACCGACTTTGTCCATTGCACGCTTTGGCGGAAAGTGGCGGAAAATACCGCAAACTATTGCCGAAAAGGGTCGATTATCGGCGTGACGGGCCGCATCCAGACAAGAAGCTACGAAAATCAAGACGGGAAGCGGGTGCATGTGACCGAAGTCGTTGCGGAGTCAGTTCGATTTATGGGTGGAAAAACGACCGCGTGGGTTGCACAAGAGTAAGTCTTTTCTTTCGTGGGGAGCTGCCTAGCTCCAAACGCCATCACGTGTTTCCTCCTCGGTGGGGCTTGTACGATCTTCCCCGATAGGCGGGCGCTTTGCACGTTTCTTATTCTTCCCCCAACTATTCCCCAAGAGAGAGAATCGCATCCTCACTCGTCCCCGCAATTGCCAGCTACCATCGGCTGGTCTTTTTTATTAGATGGGGAGCTGTCTAGCTCCAAACGCCATCACGTGTTTCCTCCTCGGTGGGGCTTGTGCGATCTTCGCCGATAGGCGGGTGCTTTGCGCTTTATCGCGCGGGCGCTACACCCGCTCCCCGTCGCCGCTGCTTTTCTATTACTCCATCGCTTTTGTAAATTCTTTTAAGACAGCAATGACAGCGGATTCAATATGTTTTCGTTTTTTGGCAGGGAGTTTGGCAAGCGAATGGAGCGCTTGTTCCATGTCGGGATGTTGCTTTAAGTAGTCGATAATATCAAGCATCGTTTCGTCGACTTTGTCGGTGGCGTACAGGCGGTTGACTTCGCGCAGCAGTTGTTGTTTCGACGGGCGCCTGCCGATTAGAGAGTCGATGCTCACCCCGTATAAGTCGCTTAACTTTTCCAACGATTGCAAGTCGGGAAGCGTTTCGCCTGTTTCCCATTTGCTAATTTGTGAGCGCGACATGTTTAGCTTTTGTGCCACGTCTTCTTGCGTCCAGTTTTGTTGTTTCCGCAAATATTTCAGATGGTCGGCTAGTTTTGTCATTTTGTTCACCAACTTTATGAATCTCACCGTACATTAAACATATAAGAAGAAGCCAACCATCCACGTTCGATTTTAGAACAAACAATCATTTGTGGATAACAAGAACAAAAAGCGGAATTCGACAACTTTTTTGCTCACCGTTAAATTGTTAAAATGTAAAAAAATGATAAATATTTACCGATGGGAGAGGATGAACGTGAATATTTATCTTGCTGATTTAGTCATTCGCCAACAAAAAGGACGAGGCCGTCGCTGTACATATCACATCTTTATTAAAGAAATGAAGCACCCGATTTCGCTTCGGCTTGCAACGATTACCCGTGCGAATTTTACCGACTCGCTCCGCTTTTTGCGGCGAAAGGAAGAAACGGTCGTGGCGATGGAAGGAGATGTCCGGTTTCGCGAAATTGCCTGCTATGCACACGCCCAGCTGTACTTTTTGTTTAAGTCGGTCAACCAGCGGTATATGTTCGTTGTAAAACTTGATTTAGAAAAACGAGCGGTTACGATCACTTCCTATGAATGGAGCGACCGTCAACAACAGTACGTCCCTCTTCGCACAAATGCGCTTCTCATGATCGAACGTCAACTCATCTATGACATCCTCCAGTCGCTTTCTATTTGCACGAAAAAACAAGTTTCCTATCTTTGTATGTCGCCAGCACGAAAAAATAAAAGGGATATCTGAAGATACCCCTATGGTTGCTTGTTCGCTAGTTTTTTTGCCATTTGTTCGCATAATTTTTCCCAAAGCGTTTGCTTTTCCGCTTCTTTTCGTTTTTGCTTTCGTTTCGTTTGTTTCGCCATCCATCATCATGCTCCTTTATGGACGAGCGCCGGAAGCGCGAGCAATTCGCGCAGTTCTTCGTTCGACAGCTCGGTAATCCACGCTTCGCTTTGAATGATTTCTTCGTTCAGCGATTGTTTGCGCTCAATCATGTCATCAATTTTTTCCTCAAGCGTGCCGACGGTAATAAGTTTATGCACGTGCACAAACCGGCTTTGGCCGATGCGGTAGGCGCGGTCGGTCGCTTGGTTTTCCACCGCCGGATTCCACCAGCGGTCGAAATGGATGACGTGGTTGGCCGCCGTTAAATTGAGCCCAGTACCGCCTGCTTTGAGCGACAAAATAAAGATGCTAAACTCTCCAGCTTGGAATTTTTCGATCATTCGGTCGCGTTCCGCTTTCGGAACGCTTCCGTTTAAGAAAGAAACTGGCTCATGAAGCTCTTTTGCCAACAGCTGCTGGATCATTTCGCCCATTTGAATGTATTGTGTAAAAATTAAGCAGCTCTCACCGTTTTCCCGAATTTGTTCGACTAGCTCCAACAGTTTTTCGAGCTTATGTGAGCGTTCGAGCACGTTTTCTGGCGTTTGCTCTTTCAAATAAAGCGCCGGATGGTTGCATAGCTGTTTTAAGCGGTTCAGCATTTGCAAAATCAGCCCGCGCCGTTCAAACGGATCGGCTTGCTCGATGCGCTCGAGCGTCTGCCGGACGAGCTCTTCATAAAGCGATGCTTGCTCGGCGGTCAGTGGGCAATATTCTTTTTGTTCGAGCTTATCCGGCAAATCAAGGGCGATCGCTTCATCTGTTTTTGTCCGCCGCAATAAAAACGGGCGGATGAGCTTTTGCAAGACGGCGACTTTTTTGGCGTCGCGCTCTTTTTCAATCGGCGTCGCAAACCGGCGCTGAAATTGCGTCAAGCTGCCTAAATAGCCGGGATTGAGAAAATGGAAAATGCTCCAAAGTTCGCTTAACCGGTTTTCCATCGGCGTGCCGGAGAGGGCGATTTTATGGCCGCCCTTTAGTTTGCGAATGGCGCGCGCCTGTTTCGTATGGGCGTTTTTAATATTTTGCGCCTCGTCTAAGCAAATCGTATCCCACTCGATCGAAGTAAGCTCCTCGGTATCTAAATGCGCTAAGCTGTACGACGTGAGCACGAGGTCGGCCGATTTGGCTGCCGCCGTGAACGCTTCGCCTTTGCTGCGGTTTTGCCCGTGATGGATGTAGAGGCGTAACGATGGCGCAAACCGCGCGCATTCTTTTTGCCAGTTGCCGAGCACGCTCGTCGGGCAAATTAAAAGCGCTGGCCGGTCGATTCGTTCATGCTCGCGGACATACGTCCAATAGGCAAGCATTTGCACCGTTTTGCCAAGCCCCATATCATCGGCAAGACAAGCGCCGAGGCGGAAGCGGCGCAAAAACAAGAGCCAGTCGACGCCGCGCTGCTGGTACGGCCGCAACGTCCCTTTAAACGACGCCGGAACGGCAACCGACGGAATGCGGTCGATGTTCGTCAGCTGGCGCACAAGTGTTTCAAAGCTTCGGTTCAGCTCGATCGCCACGTGGTTCCACGTATCATCGTCGTCCGCGTCGACTCGTTCGTCTTGCAACAAGGCTTGCTGCAAGACGTCGCGAATCGGCAACCCTTCTTCCTTCGCTTTTTTCATTAACGCTTGCATGCGTTGAATGAACGACGGATCAAGCTGAATCCATTGACCGCGGATGCGCAAGAGGCGGCGTTTTTGTTCGACAAGCGCGGCAAACTCTTCTTCGCTGAGTTCTACGCCATTTGTGGCGATTTTCCAGTCAAACTTAACAAGCGCTTCAAGCCCGAGCAGCGACGCTCCGGTTTTTGGTGTGGATTTGACGCGCGCTTTTAACGTCATTCGCGCTTGTTTAACCGCCTCCCACCATGACGGCAGCAAAATGCGGACACCGGCCTCGACCAGCTGCTCACTCGCTTCGGATAAAAAGCGCCATGCTTGTTCGTCGGTCAACGTTGGCAAAAGGGCATCGTTTTCGCCGCGCAGCCACGGCACGACGACCATCCATCGTTTTTGAGCGCGCCACACCGCTTGTTCATACGGCTGCCATTTTTCTGGCAAAGCGCCTTGTTTCCAAACGCATGTTTCGCTTTCATCATGGGCGATGAGCACCGTTTCGAGCGTCCAATCGGTGTCTTGCTCTGCCGGCTCAACTAAGTGGAGCGCGACGATAAACGGCGGCGCGTCGCCGTGCCAGCCGATTTCGTATAGCCAATCGTCTTCATTAGTTAGCCAGTACGGAATGTCGCCTGTGATGAGCGGATACGTGCGAGTAATATCATTCCATATTTCGCTTAGCTCGCTGTCGCGGGCAATCCATTCTTGAATCGCGAGCGACCGCCATTTTGTTAGAAACGGATCTTCTTCTGCTTCCCCTTTTCGCTTCCAACCGAACGCTCCGTTTTTCCAAGCGGAGAAGTCTGGCATAATGCGACGTTCGCGAATGTCGTCGAGAATCATCGCGGCCCATTGCTGAAAGAGGGCAGCGGATTCGTCCCATTCGATGCGCACGAATGCGTGATCGGAAGGATGGGCAAAAAACGTGACAGCCTCCCATGGCGAGAGCACGACCCCTTCGCGAGAGCCGATTTTTTTCTCGGTGAGAAACGTCCCGTAAAAGCTTTCTTCGTGCCAAAAAAACGCGCCTGACTTCCAAGCAGAGGGCGGGGCGTCGCTGTAAATAAAAAACGCTCGTTCTGAGTCCAGCCACTGGCATTTGAGCGTATACGTACTAATCATGGAGCAACTTTCCTTTCTCTAATTCTTCTTGAAACGCGCGGAGTCGTTTCGTTTCCTCACATAGCCGATTACGGTATTGGCGCCACGTGTCATATCGGCCGAGGGCACGGTAAGCAGCGCGCAGCTTTTTCAAATACCGAACCGCGTCTTTATAGCTTGCGCGGTTTTTGGCTTGAATCCGTTCACGTACGGCGCGATGGTACAGCGGCAATAGAAGTGAACGGTCGTGTTTTTCAATCGTTGTTAAAAACGGGCGATAAATCGTTTCGATGTCAATGCCGGCGACGTCATGGAGTTCGACCCATTGTTTATATTGCTCGTTTTCTAGCAAATAAAAGCTATAGTTGGAGGCGCTGTATGGCAAGAGTGCTTGCAGTATTTGTTCATACCGCGCGCGATCGTTCGTTTCATTTACGTAACGGTCGGCGAGAGACAGCAGTTCATGGGCAACCTCGCCGCGAAGATGGAGCGGCGCCTCCAACAATAGCTGTCTAGTAACGATGGCTTCCCACCATAGCGCCATGCGCGTCCAATGCTGACGGCTAGCGAGTTCACTTAGCCAAAAAAGCACGTGTGTGATAAGCGGGAAACGCACGTTTTCTAATAACGGCGGAATGTCGCTATCTTTTTCATATAAAAGAGCAAGCTGAATAAGCGCGAGCCGATGTTCATCGGTCAGCGGTTTATGGGCGCGCAATTCTTCCGTTTCTTGCGCCAGCCATTGTTCGCCAAAGATCGTGCGCCAGACGAGCCCGTAGACGCGAATGCGCCATTCTAAATAAAGCTTTGCGGAACGCACGATTTTTTGCACGTACTGGCGGAATTCGTCAAGAAGTAGCTCATTAGCAACCGGTTTTCTCGCCAAAAGCGCACATTTTTGCTGGATGACGTTCACAAAATCAGCGATGGCAGAATCCCAAAACGCTCGTTGATACGTAGAACGCTGAAACGGTTCGCTATATTCGATGAGGCGCTCAAACGTAAATAGCGCCGCATGTAAGTGATACAGCCATTTTTCTCCTTCTTGATAAGGCACTTTCTCGATGAGCGACGGGAAAAAGCGGTAGCACAAATAATGGGCAAACCAATAATCCGACGGCCGATGACGCTGTAAAAAGTAATGGAATGATTGTTCAAATTGTTTCTCCCAAGCATCGATGGAAGCAGCAGGGAAAGCTTGCTTTTGGACGATAGTTGTTCGTTTTGATGGTGTTTCCGACTTTTTTGTATTCCATTTTCGTACAAGGTCACCGACTTGTCCGACGTTCGCGTATAAATAAAAAAAGAGCGCGAACAAGTGTGGACAAAAATAAGTGCTCGAGCATTGGCACTCGCTTTGCGACAGCTGAAAAAGGTCAAGCACCGGCTTGTACACACTTCGGTCGAGCACGTTTGCTTGCACGACATCTTGTTCAATTAATTCAGCGTTATACACAAACCCTTCCCGATACAATTTTAAGCCTTTTTTCATCGCCGATTCATATAACGGGAAGGAAAGCTCTTGATGGATTTGCCGAGCAGCTTGATCTAAAACGGCTTTCGATAAGCTCGTTTGCAGCAACGTTCTTCCTCCTTTGGTCATTTCTTTCTATCATTCTCGTCACTTTGCCGAATACTTATACAAAATTATAACAAAAGTCATCTTCATTGAAAAAGAAAGTTTCGTTATACTAAATGGGAGGAGGTCGAAAGGGGAGAAAGCGATGGAGAGGAAAGCGAAACAAATGCTATTGACGTCCGCGTTTGCTTCGGCGCTATTGTTCATGCCAACGCACGGCAAAGCGGCGGAATGGAAGCTCGGCATGAGCCATCCGCAAATTAAAGAAGTGCAAACGTTATTAAAAGCAAAAGGCTTTTTTACATACCCGACTGCCACCGGCTATTTTGGAACGATAACGGAAACGGCAGTGAAAAAATTTCAAGCGAGCGTCCAATTGCCGGTGACCGGCATCGTCGACGACACTACTTACACGCGCCTTTGGCAAGCGCCAAAACCGTTCGACCCGATTGCGCTTGTTGCCAACGCCGCACCGCTATTAGGAAAGCCGTACGTATGGGGCGGGCAAACACCGGAACAAGGGTTTGACTGCAGCGGCTTGATCGTCTATTTGTTCCAGCAGCAAGGCATCACAATCCCGCGTACAGTAGCGACGATGTGGAACGCTGGTACAAGCGTTGACGTTCCTGCCGTCGGCGATGTCGTCTTTTTCCAAACGGAAGGGACGACTGTTTCCCACGCCGGCATTTATATCGGCAACAACCAATTTCTCCATAGCGCTAGCTCGACTGGCGTGACGATTAGTCCGTTCAACAGCCCATACTGGAGCGCGCGCTACATAGGGGCAAAGCGGTATTGGTAGGATAAACAGGCGCTCTATTGGGGGAGCGCCTTCGTTTTTCTAGGCAGTGACGGGGCGATTTGCAAATGCGCGTTTAGCTGCTTCGACACCGACTGCCGCTCTTTTTCTCGAATGATGACGTAAAAGACGCCGTTTATTTTTGTGCTTGTTCCGGCTAGGTGCAGCTTTTCGACGTTCGTATGGGCTCGTTTGTAGTTTGTGTAAATCGCTTTCATTTGTTCAAGCGTCAAATTTGTTTTCACGTGCCGTGCAATGGCGCGAAGCATGTCATCGTAGGCAAGCACCGAGGTTGCCCCTTTTTGTATGACCGCTTCCACGACTTGCTTTTGCCGGTCTTCCCTCCCAAACCCACCGCGCGGATCGTCATGGCGCATACGGGCATATTTTAATGCTTTTTCCCCATTGAGCATTATGTGTCCTTTCGGAAACGCCGTCTTGTCGTACGTAAACGCAAACGGATTATCGACCGTAATGCCGCCAACTGCATCGACGATGTCGCGAAACCCGTTCATGATTAATCACGCAGGAAACCCCTGCTTTCAAGCATGGGGAGGAATGCGTTTTTTTTTTGTTTATTTTTCGCTAAAAAAATATAAAATAA